>NZ_VZQO01000079.1:0-18353 GCF_014397665.1 Paraburkholderia sp. UCT2 | reverse complement strand
GACGTCGATCGCAAGAGACTGGCGCGGCGCACTCGATCTCGCGCTGGCCCGCGCGGCGCGTTCGATCGTCCGCAGGCAGCAGGCGCGCATTGCGACTCGGGGTCCCCGTGATTTTGATGCCGTTTACGGGCGATGAACGAGGTACGCGCGAAATTCCTATGAAGACAGATAGCAAACGTCTTGTGCTGAAATAGCAACATTACATAAACCTTTCGGCTATCCGGTGTCAAAGGAGAGTTGAGGGTTCTATGTCACCGCAGTCATTCAGCCAGTTTCCACAGGAGACTTGTGAATGAAAAGAATTATGCTGTTCCTCGCCACCAACCTCGCGGTGGTGTTGGTGCTATCGTCAGTAATGAATGTGTTGGGCGTCGGCCGCTTCCTGACCGGGAGCGGGCTCGACTTCAATGCGCTGTTCGTGTTCTCGCTGGTGATCGGCTTCGCCGGTTCCATCATTTCGCTGCTTATCTCCAAACCGATGGCGAAATGGGCAACGGGGGCGCGTGTCATCGACTCGCCGCGCGATTCGACTGAGCAATGGCTGATCGACACTGTACGGGAGCTCGCGCAGCGTGCTCGCATTCGTATGCCGGAAGTCGCAATTTTTGAAGGCGCGCCGAACGCGTTCGCCACAGGGGCTTTCAAGAATTCAGCCCTGGTGGCTGTCTCCACCGGATTGCTGCAATCGTTGAACACGGAGGAAGTGGAGGCTGTCCTTGCCCATGAGATTTCGCACGTGAGCAACGGCGACATGGTCACCTTGACGCTCATTCAGGGCGTGGTGAATACCTTCGTGATTTTCTTGGCCCGTGTGGTCGGGTACTTCGTGGACAAGACCTTGTTTCGTACCGAACGCGGTGTCGGTCCCGGGTTCTACATTACCGTTATTGTTTGCGAGATTATTTTCGGCATTCTCGCTTCGGTGATCGTCGCGTACTTCTCGCGCCGGCGCGAGTTCCGCGCTGATGCGGGCTCTGCGCAACTGCTGGCTTCTCCGCGACCGATGATCAATGCGCTGGCCCGCCTGGGTGGACTTGCACCCGGCGAACTTCCGCAATCCTTCAAGGCATCCGGCATTACCGACAAGCCGGGGTGGCTCGGGCTCTTCTCCACGCACCCACCGATCGACAGGCGCATTGCTGTGCTGCAAAGCAGCGGGTAGTCAGTAAAGCAGGGCTGCGCGCGGCATTCCAACATGCGACGTCGACGTTTAGACAAGGGTGCTCAGGCGCGGGCCGGTATGGGGCCTCCTGTAACGACCACGTGCCACGGCGCGCGGAAGCACCGGCGCGCCCGCAAATTCTCAGCGTATCTAAAGGGAAGGCGTTCATGGACGAGAGCTATCAGATGTCCCTGGTCAAGCGCATCATCCTTGCATTTCTTCTTGGCGGGCTCGTAGTGCTGAGCTACGTAGTGCTGCACCTGTTCCTGGTGCCAGTGGCCTGGGCCACCATCTTTGCCTACGTGACCTGGCCCGCTTATCGCCGCTTGCGCTCGCTTATGCGCGGGAACGCCACCGGCAGCGCGATGCTGATGACGATCATTCTCTCGGTGGCGTTCATTCTGCCGTCAATCTGGCTGATCGTGCTGCTGCGTGACGACCTGACCGCGGCCTACCAGACCGTCGCCAGCTACCTCGCCAATGGGCCGCACAAACTGCCGGAATTGATTGCGCGCGTCCCGTGGCTCGGGCTGTGGCTGCAGGATCTACTGAATCAAGTATCGGCCGATCCGATGGCTTTGCGCGCGCAAATCGCTGAGTGGGGCCGGCAGTGGACCGGGGAGGTCGGCCAGTTAGTCGGCGGCGTGGGTCGCAATGCGACGAAATTGGGCTTTGCCTTGCTGACGCTGTTTTTTATGTACCGGGACGGCGAAAGCGCGTTGGATCAAGTGCGCCGCATACTACGGCGTTTTCTGGGCGATCGCCTGGACGCCTATCTCGCTTCTATCGGCGCAACGACCAAGGCGGTCGTCTACGGGCTCGTGCTGACGGCACTGGCGCAGGGCGCGCTTGCCGGCTTGGGTTACTGGGTTGCCGGGATGCAGGCGCCGGTGTTGCTGGCTGCGTTTACGGTGCTGATCGCGTTGATACCCTTTGGCACGCCGTTCGTATGGGGATCGATCGGTGTATGGCTCCTCGTCACAGGAAAAACGATCGCCGGGGTCGGTCTTTTACTCTGGGGCGCACTGGTCGTTAGCTGGGTGGACAACCTGATTCGTCCGCTCGTGATCAGCAGCGCTACCCGGATACCGTTTCTTCTGGTCGTGTTCGGTGTGCTGGGCGGGCTTGCGGCCTTTGGCCTGGTAGGACTGTTTGTAGGTCCCGTCATCCTGGCGGTCCTGATGGCAGTGTGGCGTGGGTGGCTGGGGGAAGAGGCAACCGTGGGCACTGGAACACAAGGCTAGCCCAACGCACTGCTGAAGTGATCAACTGCTTGCTGCAATCACTCACGGCTTGGGCAACGCGGCTAAAGCGGCATCAAAATCACGGAGACGCTGGATCATCCCGCGGACGCGTGAGGAAGGTGGCGAGATCCATTCCGCTGGGAAGCAGGACCACGTCCCTATCGACGAGCGTCTGGATGCCCGCCACTCCCGGCTGGACCGCGTTCTGCCAGATTGAGAACGTCGGGCCAGCCGCCCGGGATGATGGGTGCGATCCCACGCGGCTCGAACCCTCCGTCCACGCGCTTTGTCCCATAATTGGCGATCCACAGGTGCTGCTTCGTGAACAGGCTCGCGTTCGCCATGCCGTGCGTCCAGAATGACGGGTACGTGTAAATGATCGGCGCCTTCCCGCTACCTTCCTCCACGATCAACAGGAGAACTGCAGCGACGCGACCGCCTGGTCCACGCTCACGTTATTTGGCAAGAACTCAACGTCGACCATTGGCGGCAGATCCCCCAGGTCAGCTCGGGTCACATCGGAGATCGGTTTCCGCTATATTTTCGAGAACACTCAGCTTTCCCTTACATTCACAATCGGTTTGGAACGGCGTCGCAGTTGATCGTTAAACTACGACTTCAGGAGTTCATCGTGCTGCTGTTTCTCGATACCGAGTACACCGGCTTCGGGCAACGGACTCCCCGGCTGATCAGCCCGGGGATTGTTGCCGAAGACGCTAGCCGCGAGTTTTATATTGAGTTCTCGGACACGTGGCAAATCGAAGATTGCTCAGACTTCGTCAAAAGGGAAGTTCTGCCATTGCTTGAGGGAGCGCCCCTTACGTTCGAACAAGGTCGCGTTCGCCTGCGGGAATGGTTTTTCAATGCTCCGCGTGCGGTCCGGATAGCGAGCGACTCGAGCACAGACTTTCGGTTCCTTCGGCTCTGCGGTGAAGCCTCGCCAGCGATACTGCGGCTGCTCATTCGCGAACTCGCCCGATGATCGGCCTGCCAGCGGCCGCGCGTCTGGATACGGACTTTCCCTGAATCGTGCAAGCAGCTTTGTTAGAAGCGGAATGTTGGCTATCTTTGAAGACTCACCATCTGCCAGGCGAACGAGAGAGGCAATCATGAAAGCATGGAACGTCGTGAATCTGCTCGTCGTCGTGGGATGCGTGACGTTGACGTCGAACGTCTACGCGCAAGCCAGCAACGCTATGCCGATGGGCTCGGGTCCGGTTGCAAGTTCAGGCAAGGCGACGCCAGCGGACAAGAAGCTGGCTCGGGATGTACGCAAGGCGTTGTCGAAAGCGCCCAACTTCAACGTGTCGAACGTATTCGTCAAGGCGCGCGGCGGTGTCGTGACATTATCCGGCAGCGTGTCGGACGGTCCTCAGATCCAGCAGGCCGCGGAAGTGGCGAAGGGCGTGCCGGGTGTAACGTCGGTGAGTAACCATCTGACGCTCTATACGAAAGGGTATTGACCCTTAGAGGCGGCGCCGGGAAGTACTGGCCGTTTTCAGCCGTGAATATTGCAGGAGGAGCCGACGCTTCGTGAAATTTCACGCGCTCCCTTAGCGCCTTCGATTTGCAATAGCGTTGGCAACGTTACGCCGTTCTTCGCCGCTGTCACTCGGCAAGAACCGACACGAGCATTTCAGGCAGGGCCGATCTACAGTCAAGTCGCGCCAGAGCACAGATTCATGTTCCCAGACACGGCTCCGGCGCTTCTGTGAGGGGGCTCAGCACCGCTGGTCGCGATTGGCGGTACCCCACCCTGATGCGCCATTCGAAGCCCCACTTTAGGTGACTGGTACGCAGTCAGAAGACGCCACCCCGCCGGGCAGCCTTCGACAACCAGCCGAAGCCGCCTGTCATCAGTGCGGCGTGATGTCGCCTAGCATCCGGCCATGAGGACACGTTGTGGGACAATCCAGTTCGGCAACCACCAGTCTGGAAGGCGAACGCCATGGATTCGTCATACATCAAACTGACAACCCCAATCGTCGACAGCCGGTCAGCGCTGTGGTTCTCCGCGTATGGCTTCGGCTGGGGATACTGCGCCTTCGAACTCAGACCGGAGGTTGTTTGCGAATACCTCGGAGCGGCAGACGACAGCCAGAAGCAGTTGCTGCTCGCGTTTCAGTTGGGAAAGCAAAGGTTAGTGGGAGTTGCGGAACGCAAAACACCTCCATCGAGTGGAGAGCGCATCGAGATTACTGGCCAGGATCTTTAAGCCGCGCTGCAGCAGTGCACACGACCGGCCGGTTCGGTCTAGATTGTGTTGAAAAAGTCTTGTTTTGGCTCGAAGCGCTGGAGTCCGCGGCACGTTTTCGAGTTGTGGTAATCGGCGAAGCGGCAAACTTGAACGAGGCAACGATCCCCGTTGCCCGTCATGCGACTGCCTGGTTCATCTGCTTGCTTCCTGACACTAGCCGCTTGGCCATTCTTCGCAGATTTTGCGCAGTTGCTGCCATCAGAAACTCATCATGGGCACCGCTTAGACCGCGCAGTCGCAGACGGTCCAGTTTCAAGATACGTTTGAGATGGGCGAAGAGCATTTCCACCTTCTTTCGCTCACGGCAAGATTGGTTGTATTCAGGCGTGTTCGCAATACGTCTCGTCTTGTCACGCGCAGCTTCATGGATGCTTCGAGCAATCTTGCGGAATGGTGTATTCGGGCAGCAGCGATCCTTCATCGAACAGTTCTCACAGTCAAACTGGCTTGCCCGATAGATTATCGTGTCAGCCTTCGTGACTCGCGAGCGCGGATTTCTGAACTTGCGCCGATCACTGCGTAGTGCGTGCACGGTGGGGCAGCGATATTCATTGGCCAGTTCATCCCATTTGAACTCGCTGCTGGACAATGTATTGTCCTTGCGTGCGGTTTTATCCCAGACCGGAACATGTGGTGCAATTTCCTTCTCTTCGATCATCCAGGCAAGCATCGCCGCTGAGCCATACGCGGTGTCGCCTGCAAGACGTCGAGGTTTGAGATCATGCCGCCGCTCAACGCGGTCAATCATCGTTCTGGTCGATTCCACTTCGTGCGACCGGTTCGCGGGCGTCGCCTCGACGTCCACGATGATCCCTGCCTGCAGGTCAATCAGATAATTGGTCGAGTAGGCGAAGAACGGCAAGCCGCCCTTCGCGGCTGTCCAGCTCGCGGCGGGATCCGTCAGAGATACCCTCTTTGGCGGCGTCGATGTCGCTGCCTTCTCCGCCACTTCGGTGCTTGCCGGATTCGCTTCTTCCAATGCTTCCAGATACTCCCGCACTGCACGGCTTTGGCCCTTGACGCAACCCCAGTCGATGGGCTCAGAACCCGGAACACCGCGTTACAGAGCTCGCATCGGCTCTGATGATGCTCGCGTCAATCG
Organism: Paraburkholderia sp. UCT2; assembly: GCF_014397665.1. NCBI lineage: Bacteria > Pseudomonadati > Pseudomonadota > Betaproteobacteria > Burkholderiales > Burkholderiaceae > Paraburkholderia > Paraburkholderia sp. UCT2. Next base: position 12,588 of record NZ_VZQO01000079.1, on the reverse strand, counting down.
CGAATCCTTCACCCTTTACGAGCCCTTCGGACATGCATCGACCCACTACCGACTCGAACACATGGCGTAGCACATCGCTATCGCGGAAGCGACCGTGGCGGTTCTTGGAGAATGTCGAGTGTTCCGGTACGGCGTCCTCCAGGCTCAGGCGGCAGAACAATCGATACGCCAGATTCAGATGCACCTCTTCGCATGGCCTGCGCTCTGACCGGATGCCGAAACAGTAGCCGACGATCAACATGCGGATCATGAGCTCCGGATCAATCGATGGCCGTCCCATCGGACTGTAGTACGGCGCGAGATGCCGGCGTAGATCACTCAGATCCAGGAAGTGATCAATGCCTCTCAACAGGTGCTCGCGAGGGACGTGATTATCGAGGTTGAACGAGTAGAAAAGTTTGTGCTGTCCGCTGCCCAGTTGACCCATCATGACGAATCACTCCCGTCGATCGATGTCTTCCAGGATACCGAACAATCCGCGCGTCGGCAGACTTTTTCAACACAATCGTTTAAGCACCCGTCATTCGCGCATGAAGTCGGACCTGGCCGACCTCTGCCTGACGCGATCGGCGGCACGCGACCCATGAGCGACAGATCGCCTTCCTCTGGAGCGGACATTCATGCCGCTCTTCAGCGGCCAAAAAACATGCTGCGTGGCTTATACGCAAGCCGAAGGCATGACAACACGTTCTGGCCCGTCGGAAGACTGTTCATCCGCTCATGAGCGCTGGGCCGGCAAGCATTCAATGCAAAGGCGACCATCTTTCCGGCAAACATATCGTCGACGTTGCTCTCTCAATCTGTTCGGGACCACCTTTCGGCGGCCAAAGACCTTCGGCGTAATGCCGCCTTCTTAACGCAATGCGCTCTTCCAGACTCGAGAATCCCCAGATATGCGTAATGCGCGGTGGTCCATCGAGTGCGTACATATTGCCGATTAGATGTGACGTGTAGGCATGCGCCGAACCCACGGCGTGTTCCCAGGCGGTAATGGTCGGCGCAATGCCTCCTGCTTTCAGCCAATAGCGGCGAATCTCGTAGAAGTCGCCAAACGTAAGATCAAGCTGGATATCGTCGCCACCGACGCGCTCGCGGATCTGTTCGACGAGGGTTTTGAGGCTGCAATTCGCATCGGCGCTTTGGCCAACCCGGAAACGGTGGCGCGCCCTCTTGCGCCGTATCGGCTGGTGCTATGCGCGTCGCCCGGCTATGTCGACGTACACGGCGCGCCGATCACGCCGCAAGCGCTTGGCGAGCATCAATGCCTCACCTATGCATACCCGCCGCGATCGGAATGGCACGCCGCGCAACCCGGATGGACGCTGCAGGGACCGGATGGGCCGGTCAGCGTCCCCCTGGATGGCAGACTGAAAATCGACAATGCCGAAGCGTTGCGCCGGGCAGCATTGAGAGGACTAGGTATCGCGCTGCTCCCTTCCGTGTTGATACACGAGGACATGCGCGAGAAGCGTCTGATCGAGATCTTGCCGGACTTCGCCGCGCCCGAACGGTCGATGAGGCTTCTCCATCTCCAAGAACGGCAGAGATCGCCGAAGCTTCGTGGTTTTATTGAGTTTGTAGTTGAGCGGTTTGGTGCCGACACGGGGCGCCCGATGTAATTGCGGCGCCCCCGCATGAGGCGTCGTCAGATCTGTCGAACATGGGCATTTACGTCTCCCGTCACAGATCCGGTTGGCATCTCGATCGTTGATTGAAAATCATCTAGCGGGCCTCCGCGGCCGCCCTGACGGGTGGCCGGGTTAGAGTGAGTTTGCCAACAGCGCTTTAACCGGAAGGAGGCCCATCATGAACTATAGCGGCATTGACCTGCATTCGAACAACAGCGTGGTAAGCGTGATCGACGAAACGGACCGCGTGGTCGCCGAGAAGCGGCTGCCGAACGAGCTGGCCAGGATCCTGACGTTCCTTGCCCCGTGGCAAGCCGAGCTGGCTGGCGTCGTAATCGAATCGACGTATAACTGGTACTGGCTTGTCGACGGCCTGCAGGCCGTCGGCTTCGTGGTGCATCTGGCCAACACCACCGCGATCAGGAAATACGATGGGCTCAAGCACAGTGGCGATGAGACCGACGCGCGCTACCTGGCTCACCTGTTGCGCCTGGGGATACTCCCGACAGGCACCATCCTGCCACCACAACAGCGTGCCGTCCGTGATCTTGCGAGGAAACGCATGCAGCTCGTGCGAAGCCGCACGAGCCACATTCTCGCGGTGGAGAACATAACGGCACGCCAGTTCGGCAAGCGAATCACGAGCAATCAGGTCATCCGACTCGACGAAGAAACCATCAAACAAATGCGCCTGCCAGAAGACGTCGCACTCGCGCTTCGGGCCAACGTCGCGGTCATCACGACGCTTTGCGCGCAGATCGCTATCGTGGAAAGCGTCTTCAACAAAATGTCGCGCCAGACGCGGACTACACCCTGCTGACCACGGTGCCGGGCATCGGCCAAACCCTTGCAACTGTCATTCTGCTGGAGGTGGGCACCATCGAGCGCTTCGCCAACGCCGGTAACTTCGCCTCCTATGCGCGGTGCGTGGACAGCCAGCGTATAAGCAACGGCAAAAAGAAAGGCGAAGGCAACACAAAGAATGGCAACCCGTATCTGTCCTGGGCGTTCATCGAGGCGGCCAATTTTGCGCTGCGCTATTGCGCCGAGGCCAAACGTTTCTACGAGCGAAAGAAAGGCAAGACCAATACCATCCTGGCGCGCAAGGCCTTGGCGCACAAGCTCGCCCGCGCATGCTTCCATATGCTGAAGGAGCACAAACCATTCGATATGACGCGCTGCTTCTCATAAGAGTTTCGACGGCGACCGGCAAGCCCTGATTGTTGACTGGCGAACAGCCACCGAGATTGAATGGGATGCCGTGCCGCCGTCCCCGATATGCAGTAAAAGCGGATCGCCCGGAATGCGAGCCAGCTGTGGATTGGCGCCGACAACCCGGCAGCCCACGCAATTGTGCGAACCCCATGGACGCATTACGGCACCAAAATTCTTCCGGGGCGGCATGGCCGCCAGGGCGAAAGGCACCCGCAGTATGGCCCTTCGCTTGATCCAGATGGGTGTCTGGCGCGTTCCGTCGCAGCCAGCAAATGAAGAAACGGGCGCGGTTGGCTGCTGCATTCGGAGAACTGGGAAACGGCTGCTGGTGCAGCCGGGGATGTGGATTGCTCACTTGACACCGGCCCGCTAATGGGCGTTAACAATCGACGAGCCGAGACGATGGTCTTGACGCAGCTTCCTTTCCACCAGGCAGAAGACGTCAATGATGAAATTGCTGACTGTTCGCGTTAAACCTCGCGTTCGGATTTGCGCATGTCCTTGGTCCGGGTACAGCACACATCAGAGGCAGTGAACCGGTTTTGACCGCCGCAACTTAGGGACATCAGACAGATGTGAGCGTAAGCCCGGCAGCGTAGAAGGACGTCTAGCGCTACCGGGTCATCCCCTACGCGACGAAACGGCACTCCGACGCGGGTGTCCGCGTATCCATGTTCCTTCCGCGGTTCATATGGTCGTCGATTTCAGCCGCGCAACCGAGCATGCGGGGGTATAGAAATATAGTGAAGGCGGCCGTCTCCAAGGCGTTGCGGGAATAGGTTCCGTCACGATATGGCTGCCAGAGCATCTTGAGCAGCAACGCGGCAATCACCGCGTCGACGTTGACGCAGTAGACGTTTCGCGAAACCCCGGCGTCGAACAGACTTTGCACCAACGTCCGATAGAAGTCGTGGAAGATGTTATATTCGTCGCGCTCGGCGAACAACTGCCGAACGAACACTTCACGTGGATCGTGGTTGACCGGCTTGTCCTTAAACACCGGATGATTCACGCCGGGAATCTTCTGAATGTCGAGGCTGCCGCTCGTTTTTTTGCTCGATTTGTATTTGGCATAACTTTCCACGTACATCATCGCCAGTGCTTTCAGATCGAGCCCGTGAGCCGGGTCGCCCGGGTCAGTCAGTCCACTATCCCTGAACTGGTCGAGCAAAAATGCAATTCCCTCGAATCCATTTCCGCCGTGCGTATAACCGCTGTGCGTCAGGAAGCCGATTAACGCCTTGTTGAGCTGGACGCGTTCGGGGTCTTCGGGACCGTCAGCAGAGACCGCACCTTTCGCACCCTGCGCGGAAATCGTCCCTGGCCCGTTCGACAGCAGCAGCCCGACCAGCAGCTGGAAGGAAAACAGATCGCCGGTGCCTGGCGACAGTCCAAACAAGGAACGAAAGGCGGTTTCACCAAGCGACCGCTGCTCCAGGATTGCTTTCGTTTCGACGCCGCAGAAGCTGTCCGGGCAGTGCTGATCCGACGGCACCGACGCTCCGATTAAAGAACCGAACAGCTGTATCCACCAGGGAAGGCTCTCAGCCGAAAGGCGTGAAATGCGTTTGCGCATGAGCGGTCCCCATGCGAGCGTCGCGCAAATGGCTGCCAGTACGCCATCGGTAGTCGGCTTGCCGGGCAGGCTTTCAACATATTGCACGAATGTCGACTTCACGTCGCGAGCTTTGAGTCCCGCCAGGATTGCGCGGGCCCGCAAATCCGGTTCACTGCCGACGAACAGGTTGAGGTCGGTGACTTCGGCGCGCGAAAAGTCGAAACTCTCATCCATCGCGTTCTCGAGCTTCACCGTGGCAAAAGCGTCGATTAGAGCGCGGACCGCCTGGCGGGGCCCGGCTTGCCCCCGCGGCCCGATGATACTCGCCGCCGCTGCAAGGACAGTGTTTGGTGCATTACCGGCATCCCGTGCCGCCTGGGCAGCCGCAAGTGCGGGATGTCCATACAGGTTCAGGAACGCACTCACAGCGACATTGATTAGCGCGCGGTCGTTCATCCCGCCGGGTTCGTGGAGCAGCGCGAGGCTTACGTTTGTCTCAAGGGGGTACTGCGCCGCATCAAGCATCGAAACGCCGTACAGACTGGTCACCTGCGACTTCGGGTCCATCTGCGACGCGCCAGAAGCATCCTTCATCGACTGTCGCGGTGGTACAGCTCCAACCTGTTTGTCGAGCGCGGCAATCTGGGCATCGTATGGGGCCGTCGCCTGCACGACAGGCAAATCGAGCGCCTGCGGCAGGCTCAATCCGCGGTGACTGCTAAACCACGGTTTTAATGCGAGGTTACCTTCCGGCTCGAAATCTGGCCTGCAGGCGTTTTCGCGCATCACAGCCGTGAGTGCTGCGGGTATGTGCGCGATGTTCGTGACAAGCGCACCCTTTGCCGACACGGCCGGATTGTCCGGTGTGAACACACTTGACACCCCGAATTTATCGAGAAACCATTGTTCTTTCGATGCGGCGTCGTCCGCGCCTCCGGACATAGCACCCGCGTGTCCGACAGCACGGGTCAGCTTTGACTTCCAGCGACCCACGACGCACGCAACCACCGGCTTCGTAAAGTTGGCGTCGAGCTCGTAGTAGCCGCCCGGTTCAACATAAAGAACGGCGGCCTTGCTTCGCGCGTCGTTTGCCAGCGCCGCAGCAAACTCCGGCGCCGCGAACTGTATGTAGACGTCTTTGCCACTTGAGATGGCTGTAGTCGTGCCCCATCCGGCCATACGCAGGTAGGTTGCGATGGTAGTCGTGAAGTTGCCCGAGTTGGAAAACAAGGCAATCGAGCCCCGCCGCAATGCCTCTTCAGGATTGTCGCCGCCCAGCGCTCCGCCGATACGCACCTGGTTCCAAGCGTCAGCTACGCCAAGGCTGTTGCCGCCAAAAATGTCGACGCCATTGGACTGGCCCATCGCGCGGATTTCGCGGGAGTCACTGACAGCCAGCTTTTCGGTGACGATGAAAATCTTCTTCAGTTCCGGGTTGACGCGGATAAGCTCAGCCACGCCATCCCGTGCCGCCGAAGGAGGCAGGTAGATGACGCCGCAGTTGAACCGGTGACCATCGTTCAGGCCTTCAAGGACATTGTTGTAGACCGGCACGCTTCCAAGTGCCGTTTCCAGTACCTGTCCGCGCTTTCCTGGAGCCGTGCCAAACACCACATTGCCGCCGGAATATGCATGACCGACCGGGGTAACATCGCTCGACTCACCACCCAAGATGTTGAGCACGCAAACGCGGTCATCCTTTGTGGCAATTTGGGATAACGAACTAATTCCTACGAAGTATTTAAACTCGCCGATGCCCTGCTTGTACATAGTAATACTCCTCAGTCGATGAGACGCTCAGGCAGTCTGTTTGAACGAGATTCCCAGCTTCGCGGCAATCTGCTCACGGCCACCTGCTTTCATCCATTGGTCCACCTCTTTCGCGTACAGGACCACCTCGCTCATGTCCGAGTCAAAGCCGAAGAAGGTGTACGGCAATCCCAGCGAATCGAGCGTGTCGCGCAACGCTCCCATTCCGCGAACCAGATTCGGACCGCCACGGCCGACCACCACATAGAGCGGCGTCGGGCCGTGCTGACTGAAGTGCTCGCGTAACGCGTCGGCCATTGCGCGAAACGTTTCAAAAATATCCGTGTTGTTTGACTTTCCACCAATAATGAACAGAACATTGCTTTGCTGAATCCAGTGCTTGAAACAGATGCGGGCGACTTCCTTCATTTTTTCGTAGGGTGGGTTGCCGCCGAAATCTGACGAGATGATGGCGTCGTCTCCGAGCATTTGCGTGACAAGGGAGTTCGCACCGCCACCGAAGGTTGGCGCGAGAATGCTACCCTTGGCGTTAATGACGTAGACGTCGCTCTGCCCCTGATACGTGCGAAGCTGATTGATTTCCTGTTCGAAGTCTGAATAATCGACCGCGAAGAGATGCGTGGGCAGGTCGAGGCGCTGCCAGCGCGGGTCATCACGGTCGAAGCCGCATTTGAAGTCACAGGCGACGGGTGTCAGCCGTCCCTTGCTATCCTCACGCATCCGGATTGGATTGAGTTCGAGGGTCGTCATTCCGAACCCGTGGTAGAGCTCCCACAACTTGGGGAGGTGCTGCACAAGCGGCGAGATAATCTGTTTGGGTGCGCCCAGCGTCGAAAGCGCGTTCGCCACGACGAACGCCTTGAGCCCGGTGAGCGGGTCAAACGGAATCTGCACAACTTGCGACTTGTCCAGTTCCTCGATGTCGACGCCACCGTGATGTGTGAGCGTCATCGTCGGTGCGCGGAAGTGTGTCGAGTCGGTAATCGAGAAATAGACCTCGTACTCGGCCGGCACACCCGCCTCAAAGGTCACACCGTTGGCTTTCGACACAGTATTGGCAACGTGGTGTTCGACGAAGTAAAGACGCTCCTTCTCCTTCAAGGCGGTCGTCAGGTCAGTCGCGCGGCCAATCAGACCGGCCTTGCCCTTTTTGCCAACGCCGCCCTTGAAAACCGGCTTGATGAAAATCATCCCGTGTTTTTTCAGCATCGCTCGAATCTGCTCTTCGCTGGCGTCCGGACCCAGAATTTCGGGTGTCGGAAAACCCACGAACTGCAGCAATCTGGCGCCGTGCAACATACCGGTGACTTGCATGATGACCTCAGGAAGTGAGTTGGGAAATCGGTGTCGCCGGGACAATATCCCTCATGGGGTCTTTGTCGAACCCGTAAAACGAGTGCGGTGTTGAGCACAGGATTGCCTCCACAAGCGGAGGCGCAAGATGTAAGTCCAGAAACGCGCCAAGCGTCTGCCTGTAGTCCGTCGCGTGTTCAAACTGCGTGTGCGGCCAGTCGCTACCCCACATCAGGCGTTCGGTGCCAAATGCGTTTATGAGCTGGTCCGTGGCATCGCACATAAAATTCGAGGCGGGTCCCGAGCAGCGATAAGCGCCCGAAATCTTTACCCACACGCGGCCAGAAGGGCCAAACTCCAACAGGTCGTGGAAGCCCGGGTCGCGTGTGCCGCTGTCCGGGTCAGGGCGGCCAAAATGGTCAACCACGATTGGCAAGCCCACATCCAGCAAAGTGTTGACGAGCGGCGCCAGGTCCGACGCCTCCCTGTGCAACTCAACATGCCAGCCTAGTTTTGATAACTGCCGCCAAAGCATCACGTACGGGGCAGTGCTGAGGTCGGGGAGCGTCTGCCCGACAAGGTTGAGACGCACGCCCGTCACACCCTGGCAGTTCAGCCGCACCAGGTCGTCTTCTGAAATATCGGGGGACACGACTGCCACACCGCGCAGCCGGCTTATGTCTCTGGTCAGCGCCTGTAAAAGATGGCTGTTATCGGTGCCGAGAAAGCTTGGCTGGACAAGGACGGCATTGCCAATATCGTTCTCGTCCAGAACCTTCCGGTAGGCGTCCAGGGTTGCGTCGTAGTCGGGTGCGTAGCGCCGTCCGTCCGCGAGCGGCAGCGTCCGGGCAAACACGTGCGCGTGCGTGTCAACGCGTGGCAGCCGTGGCTGCGCGATGGATGGTGCCTGGGTCATCGCTGGCTCCGGGGATGGTCAAGCGCTAATTCGGCGTCGGCGACCCGTTGTGAAGCCTGTTCGACGCCGGACGGCCGCAACCGCTTGCCGCGCGTTTCGGGAAGCAGCAACACGGCAACCATCGCCAGCCCGTACGCAATTGCGGCATCGATACCAATCGCTGCTCCCAGCGACATCGAATGACTCATGTACCCGACCAGCACCGGGAAACCCGCCGAGGCGATGCGGCCGAAGTTGTAGCAAAAGCCGACGCCTGTCCCGCGCATGTCCGCAGGATAGAGTTCGTTGAAAAGTGCGCCCAGGCTGGCCGGGATGCCGGCGGCGAAAAAGCCTAGCGGGAAGCCCAGAACAAGCATCTGCGTGTTGCTCAATGGAAGCATCACGTAGGCGAGCACGGTGACGATGCAAGAAAATGCAAAAAATGCGATGTTGCGACGCCGTCCGATACGGTCGAGCAGGTAAGCGCTCGCCATACAGCCGCACCAGAAAGCCACGATAACAACCGCAAGATACCCACCGGTGTTGAGGACCGACAGATGTCTTTCCTTGGAGAGGAAGGTCGGCAGCCAGGTCATGATGGCGTAGTATCCGCCGTGTGCGCCTGTGCCCAGAATCGCCCCGATAACGGTGGTTTTGATGACGCGCGGCTGGAATACTTGCGCGATTTGCGTCCACACAGAAACCGCTGGTTCAGCGCGAGACGGCTCAACGCGCACAGGTTCGCGCAGATTGCGGCGGACGTAAAGGACGAGAAGCGCGGGCAGCAGGCCAACACCGAACATGACACGCCACGCCGTGTCTGACGGCAACCACGAAAAAGCTGCGGCATACAACAGCACTGCGCCGGCCCAGCCGACGGCCCAGGCGCTCTGTACCGCGCCCATGGCCTTGCCGCGGTGTTCCGTCCGGATGGTCTCAGCCATCAACACGGCGCCTGCAGCCCACTCTCCGCCGAACCCGAATCCTTGCAGGGCCTTCAGGACCAGTAGTTGAGGAAAACTCTGGGCGAAGGCACAAAGGAATGTGAATCCTGCAAACCAGAGAATCGTAATCTGCAGCGTCCGCACCCGACCAATCCTGTCGGACAAGGCGCCCGCCAACCAGCCGCCCATCGCCGATGACACCAACGTCACGCCGCTGATTGCGCCCGCCTGCGTGTGGTCGATGCCGTACGCTGCGATGATTGCGGGGATTGCCAGGGTAAACATCTGCACATCGAGAGCATCGAGACCCCAACCCGCGAAACATCCCCAGAAGGTGTTCCGTTCGAGAGGTGTGCCTTGCTTGTACCAAGTGAACATCGCCGTCTCCAAGGTAAATTCATATATTCATGTATATGACTATATGTTTAGTTTAGGCGCCTCGACGAAGAAGTCATTGGGGATTTACCCTTGTTCGTGCAGATGTTGTACAGTGACTATTCCTGTGAACAACTATATGAATCATGGATATGCAGTCGTTCTCGGCCAAGCCAGACGGTCGATTGCCCCGATACCAGCAGCTACGCGATGACCTGGTGCGCCGCATCGCGGAGGGCGAGTGGGCGCCAGAAAAGGCAATTGACACAGAGGCGGAGCTCAGCCTGTTTTATAACGTGTCGACCGGCACACTTCGGAAAGCCATTGATTTGCTGGTGGCCGACGGAGTGCTCACCCGCACCCAGGGAAAGGGGACCTTTGTCCGGCGCCCGCGCTTTGATTCGTCGTTGTTCCGCTTCTTCCGATTCAAGTCAGCTGACGGGAAGCCGGTCCGACCGACGGCGAAGGTGCTCAGTCGCGAGGTCGTCAAGCCAAACGAGACGATTCGCTCAACCTTGCAGATGAAGGCGACGGAGAAGGCTGTTCATCTCTCGCGGGTACGACTGATTGAGGGACAACCGGTTTTGTCGGAAGAAATATGGCTTCCACGAAGCCGTTTCGAAGTGCTGGCGACTCTGCCCCTTGGTGGCTTCGAAGATTTGCTTTATCCGCTCTACGAGCGGCTTTGCCGCCAAATCGTCGCATCCGCAACCGAGATTCTGAACGTCGAACAGGCGACGGACGCTGATGCAGCGCTCTTGCATATCGACGTTGGCAGCCCGGTAATCCTTGTGCACCGTGTGGCATCCGATTTCGCCGGGACGCCTATTGAATGGCGCACCACGCGTGGTGCTGCTGCAGCGTTCCAGTATCAGGTCGATATTCGCTGACAACGCGACTCCCTCGCCGCGTTCGGTGCCGTCATAGGGACCGACAACGCGAACTGACTCTCTGTCACCCGGCAAGTCGCATTTTTCCCGCGACTTTCAGGGCTCTACACCTCGTTCGCCGAATACATCACTGGTCGCCAGCTGCGGCCGCAGCTCGCTTGCGTGCGCTCGTCCGGGTTATACCTCATTGCAGCCCGACCTCAAACATACAAACATATACATGACTATATCAATCTGCTTGTTTTCGTCTGACTGACCGTTTTCGAAACGCCAGTCGAGCGACAGCGGGCATGGAACTTGGAGCGAACATGTCTACGTCCGTAACACGTGAGCAGCAGATAATGAAGAAAATGGCATGGCGGCTGATGCCGCTGCTGATTGTCATGTTTCTCATCGCATTCATTGACCGGCAGAACGTGGGCTTCGCGAAACTGGAAATGGTTCAGGCACTCGGCATGACGGAAGCCGCGTATGGCCTTGGAGCGTCGCTGTTTTTCATTGGCTATCTCCTGTTTGAGGTGCCCAGCACACTGGCGCTTCATCGTTTTGGGGCCCGGACGTGGCTCGCTCGCATCATGATTACGTGGGGCGTCGTTACAGTGCTAATGGCGTTCACCAGGTCCCTGCCAGCTTTTTACTCGTTCCGGTTTGCGCTGGGCGTTGCTGAAGCCGGCTTTTATCCAGGCGTCATTTACTACCTGACGCAGTGGTTTCCTCAAAGCTACCGGACACGTGTGCTTGGCCTTTTTACCCTCGGCAGTTCGCTGGCAAACATGCTTGGCGCGCTGGTCGGAGGGCTGCTCCTTTCCCTGGGCGGAACACTGGGACTGGCGGGTTGGCAATGGGTCTTCCTTGCCACCGGTGTTCCGGCAATACTGATTGCCTTCGTAGCGCTTAACTATCTACCGAGCTCCGTCAAGGAAGCGAACTTCCTTTCCCAGGACGAGAAGGACATTGTGGCCGCAGCGCTTGTGCGCGAAGCGTCCCCGGAAGCAAAGGAATCCCGGCCATGGGCGGCATTGCTCGACCCGAAGGTCCTCATGTTTGCAGCAACCTACATGCTGATGTCGACGTCGCTCTACGGCGTGACATACTGGCTGCCCACCTTGGTTAAGAGCTGGGGCGTTTCGTCGAGCATCAATGGCCTGCTCAACATGATTCCGTGGGCACTCGCGGCTCTTCTCCTGCTTTGGCTTCCCGGAAAGCTCAAACGTGAACAGGTGGTGTTAAAAGCAATGGCCATAGTCGCCGGCATCGGCGTCGTATGCTTTGCATCGAGCCTCGTGTTGCCGACTGTATCGTTGCGCTTCATTGCTTTGTGTCTGGGTGGAGCTTGTATTCCTCTGCTGTACCCTTGCTTCTGGTCGCTCCCACCGCGCTTCTTCTCTGGCGCTCGAGCCGCCGCAAGTGTCGCTGCCATCAACTGCATTGGAAACCTTGGAGGGTTCTTCGGACAGAACCTCATGCCGTACGTTGGCAAGGTAACCAACAGTCATGTTGCACCAATGCTTGTTCCGACTGCATGCCTGTTAGCTCTCGCAATCGGGACCGCGATTGCGTGGACAGTCGGTGGGCATCGCAGGGCGGCGCTTGCATCGTCAACGGTTCCGCTTTGATGAGAGCGCTGACACGCCTGGGCTCTTTGCACAGATGCAACTTGCACTTATTCGAGCCGCACTTTTCGACTGGTTGCAGGCTGAGTGCGGTTCAACATCGCGAACGGTTAAAGCCATCCGGGCTAGCTGGAGGCAGTTCCGTAGCAAGGCTCAAATCGAGCGCTCGTCGCCCTTTGTGCTTCTTCGGATATATGACGGGTGGTACGCCTGTAACCCCATCGTTTGTACGAGGTGAACGACCGCTTACGAGCTAGCTGAATGTCTCTTCGGGGTCGAAGAACGAAACCGCTCGCGCGGTAGGGGGCTCCGGCTAGACGTGGTGGTTTGTGAGGGGTCGGCTGCGCGGTTCCGTATGTTGGCGAATGAGGCAATCCGCCTCGTTCGCCAGCAGGAGCCGAATCATG
>NZ_VZQO01000078.1:0-20682 GCF_014397665.1 Paraburkholderia sp. UCT2 | reverse complement strand
GCTTTCACGATCGATGATGCCGCCGCGCGCGCGTTGCAGCGCAGCCTGAACGCGGGCACGTCGATCGATGTCACGACCACAGGCGCGAACGGCGCAACGGGCGACCTGGGCATTGCTTCGAGCCTGAGCTGGAGCGGTCCGGCTTCGCTGACGCTTGCCGCGTACCACAACGTCTCAGTGACGACGGGCACGACGATAGCGAACCGCGGTACCGGCAATCTGACCGTGCGCGCTGACTCAACGGGCAGCGACAACGGAGGCAGCATCGCGAATAACGGCATCATCGACTGGTCGGCAAGCACGGGTATCGTCAGCGCGCTGTACGACATCGGGGGCAACTACAGCGCGGGAACCATTCTGTTGAATCAGGCGTGGACGGCGCCACCTGACAGCGGTCTCGTTACGCAGTCGACCGCCTATGAACTTGTCAACTCGCTCGCCGACCTCCAGAAAATCAACCAGGACCTTTCGGGCATCTACGCGCTAGGCAAGGACGTGGATGCAACGCCGCCGTCGGGCACGTTCAATGCGCCGATTGGCGCTTTCCCAGCGAGTCCTTTCACCGGACAGTTCGATGGCATGGGCCATACGATATCCAACCTCAAGATTCAGGCATCACCGTCGGACATCGACCCGGGCGTGGGTTTGTTTTCCGCCATAGGAGCTGGCGGTGTCGTACGCGACCTGATGGTGCAAGGCGAGGTCAGTGGCACGGCTAACGGCGGCTACTATGGGATTCTGGCCGGCCTGTTGGGTACTGGGCTCAACACCAGCATCATTGCGTCCGTCCACACCAGTGGTACGGTCGCGGTCGAGAACGCTCAAGAGGCGGGCGGCCTCGTTGGCTGGTCCGATGGCACTATCACACGGTCCTCCAGCAATGCTGACGTGTCGTCGTCTCAAGGTTTCTCCGATGGTGGACTCGTCGGCTACAACGCGGGAGTCATCAGGCAGTCTTTCGCATCGGGGAGCGTTGTGGGCACTTCGAGCTATGCCGGCGGGCTGGCCGGTCAAAACGCTGGAACGATCACACAGTCGTACGCCACGGGTGCAGTCAGCGCGACTGATGCAGCCGCGGGAGCGCTAGTGGGAGTGAATCTGTATAGCAGTGTTGAGCAATCATTTGCCACTGGCAGCGTTCAAGGGCAGGGAGGCGGAGGTGGCATCGCGGGCTTCAACTACGGGCCAGTGACCATAAGCGGCGACGTGTTCTGGAATACACAGACGACCGGCACCACCGTCGCTGTAGTGAGTGTGGCTAATGGCGCCCAGGTTGGCAACGCCCAAGGCCTGACCACCGCCCAGATGAGCAACCCCGTCAGCTTCGGTCCCACATACGACTTCGGACCTGGCGGGGTATGGGCCATGCCCGCCGGAGCAACGCACCCCGTGCTGCGGTGGCAACTGGGTCAGTAGATGGCGAAGGCTTGTCGGCAAGGGGGGAACTCGGCACGACAGCAGATGCTGTCGCGAAAATCATTTGGGCGGGACAACTCCGGGAGGTCAGCGATGAATTGCTCCATTCATAAATGGAGCGGGTCCGGCCAGCGGCCCCGCGGCCGCAGCCGGCTTCCTCTACTTCATCCGTTCGTGAACTGGACAGACAGAGTCAGATATTTACGACAGCCATCTCGCGACGCCCAGAGCGAGCGCGGCGCAACCGAACGACACAAAGCCGGATTGCACGGCCGTCATCGCTAGCGGAGAAACGGCGTTGACCTGCATGACGTGCTTCGTTGCGCATACCGGTTGAAGTTCAACGCGGTCGTCGACGCCGGACATCCGGCGCAGAGCCAGATCTCGGTTGCCCAGCCAAAACAGATGGCGCCGGGTTCGCAGATTCGAGCCTGGGCTGACGTATGGTGTGCGAAGCTAAACGCTTCGTTCCTGTTTCGCCCCCGAACCCGTTTGTGAAGGCCTTGTCCGTTCTCCGCCGATCGAGCAGTTCCGAATGCTCAGTGGTTTGTCCGCCTGGCCATTACGTTGCGAAAGCGTTATCCGGTCACTCCTGCCTCGCCACTCGCCGGCCAGGGCACAATGGCAGGTGGTATGGAACGCCCCGGGTACTGCTCGAGGGATGATTCGTGTGCAGTCCTGGAAGGATATGTCGGACCGCTAATACTCAACGGGGGGGCGAATGCACGGCGACGAGGACGATATCGAATCAAGTTGGCCGCCGCTGCTGATCGCGCATGTATCGGAGTACGCGATCTTCAGGCTGACCGGGCACGGCGAGGTCGCCAGCTGGAACCCCGGCGCGAGACGCATCAAAGGCTACGCGGCCGATGAAATCATTGGCCGGCACTTCTCCGTCTTTTACACGGACGACGACCGGCGCACCGGTGTTCCTGACGCCGCGCTGCGCGCGGCGCGCGAGCACGGCCAATATGATTCCGAAGGCTGGCGCGTACGCAAGGACGGCACGAAGTTCTGGGCCAGCGTTCTCATTACGCCTCTTTATGCGGCTGACGGCACCTTCATCGGCTTTGGCAAGATTGTGCGCGACACAACCGACAAACGCATGGCCTATGAAGCCGTGATCGAAAGCGAGCGGCGGTTCCGGCTGCTGGTGCAAGGGGTAACCGATTACGCGATCTTCATGCTGTCCCCCGAGGGCCACGTGACTAACTGGAATCTGGGCGCGGCGCGGATCAAGGGCTATGAGGCCAGCGAAGTGCTCGGAACGCACTTCAGGCGGTTCTACACAGCCGAAGAGGCGGCTCAGGGTCTGCCGGAACACGGCCTGCATACGGCCGCAACGGAAGGGCGGTTCGAGACCGAGGGCTGGAGGGTCAGGAAAGACGGCAGCCGGTTCTGGGCCAATGTCGTGATCGATGCAATCCGCGACGAAGAAGGAACGCTGGTCGGCTTCGCCAAGATTATCCGCGACGTGACGGAGCGCAAGGCCGCTCAGGAGCAACTGGAAAAGGCACGCGCGGCGCTGCTTCAGTCCCAGAAGATGGAGGCGCTTGGAAAACTGACGGGGGGCGTCGCACACGATTTCAACAATGTGCTGCAGGTGTTACGCGGCAATCTGGAATTGCTCGAAGGCCGCCATGGCCGTGATGCCTGGACAAGAGAGCGCCTCTACAAGGCAATTGATGCGGTCGAGCACGGGGCCAACCTGGCCTCTCAACTGCTCGCGTTCGGACGCCGTCAGGCGTTGCAGCCCATTGTCGTGAACCTGGCTGTCATGCTGCGGAGCATGGACGACCTGCTCAGACGGGCGCTGGGCGAAGTGATTGAGGTCGAAACCGTCATTGCCGGCGGGCTGTGGAACACGCTGGTCGACCCGAACCACCTCGAGAACGTGGTGTTGAACCTGGCCATCAACGCGCGCGATGCCATGCCGGAAGGCGGCAAGCTGACGCTGGAGCTGTCGAACGCCATGCTCGACGAGCACTACAGCGCGCTGGCCGCTGACGTTCGCGAGGGGCAATACGTGCTGCTCGCCATCACCGACACTGGAACAGGGATGACCCGCGATGTCCTCGAACGCGCTTTTGAGCCGTTCTTCACGACCAAGCCGGAAGGACAAGGCACGGGCCTGGGCCTGAGCATGGCGTACGGGTTTATCAAGCAAAGCGGAGGTCATGTCAGGATCTACAGCGAGCCCGGGCACGGGACAACCGTGAAGATCTATCTGCCCCGCTCGATGGAGAAAGCCGTTGACCTCGAACCCAGACAGCCGGTGGCGCTCACCGGCGGGTCTGAAACCATTCTGGTCGTTGAGGATGACAGACGCGTTCAGGCAACCGTGGTCGAAACGCTCAGACAGTTTGGTTATACCGTACTGAAGGCAGACGACGCCCAGAGCGCGCTCGTGATCGTGCAAAGCGGGATACATATCGATCTGATGTTCACGGACGTGGTGATGCCCGGCACGATGCGCAGCACCGAACTCGCGAAACTCGCGACCAGGGTGCTGCCGCATCTGAAGGTCCTGTTTACATCGGGATATACCCAGAATGCCATCGTCCATGGCGGCCGGCTGGACACGGGTGTGCATCTGCTGAGCAAGCCGTACAGCCGGGAGCAGCTTGCATCGAAAATCCGCCGGATGCTGGGGCCGGCCAGCACGGCCGAGGTGCACCCGCCGGTCGCATCGCCGTCGGCAGATTCGCCGTCGTCCGAGCCGTCTCACGCGCCAGAAAGCTTCGCAATCCTTGTCGTGGACGATGACAGAAGCGCGCGGGAGGCGATCAGTGAACTGCTGACCACCCTGGGCTATGACGTGCGTCAGGCTGCCGATGCAGAAGCAGCAATGCGCGCATTGATGACAGGGAAGACCGATGTGCTTCTCACGGACATCGTCCTTCCGGGGCGGTCGGGTATCGAGCTGGCGAGAGCTGCCGTCGAGCGCAATCCGGGCATCAGGATCGTGTTTGCTTCCGGTCGCGACGCTCCGACGCCAGAGGAGGTCGGATTCGATTGCACGTCGCTCCGCAAGCCATTCGCGATCGAACAGTTGCATGCGCTGATCGCGGCGATGCACGGACAGGTTGAACAACGAAGAAACGAGTAAGGGCAAAGCAGTCGCCGGCAGCCGTACGGCATCGCGCCCGCTCCCGATCAGATATCGGGACAGCGAACAGATGAGTCGTTGAATAATGGCCTTCCGGGCATTCCAAAGCCGCTCGATCGATTTTGATGACCGATCCGAAGCGAGGCTGCGCCGACGTGGGGCAACGACCGGTTGAATCCGCCGTCGAACCGGGACGTTCAAAGTTGCTTTGCCCCTTCACGTGGGTGATAGTTCAGAGGGTGGAATGACAAACCCAAGGCCAGCCAGATTTAGCCGCTCACTCCAGCTGTAGCAATTCTGTAGCAAACCAAAATTCACCCCGTGGTACCGCGCCCATAGCCCCACGCGGCAACAATCGACCGATATCCGAACGTTGCGATATGACAGCGCCGCTTCATCCAAAAAAACCGTCTTATTTTCGCTCGAAATCTGTCACCATTTCATGCGACACCGACCGTGAGCGTAGCGTTGGTCCTTCATCGCGGAAGTGTGTCCTAACGGGAGAGTCCTGATGAGCAAGAAGTCCGAAACGAGCGGTAAGAGCGGCGCGAATGAGTCGACCGCTGCGACGCTGGCCGCGCTGGCGAATTACATCAGTGAGTTCGTCATCAATGGGACGCTCGACACCCGATGCGCCGCGAAACTAGTTAAGCGCCTGAGAAAGGAAGCCGAAACCATTTTGGAAAATGGAAGCGCGACAAAGCTGGCACAAAAGGATCTGAAGAAAGCGTTCGACACGGTTGACGCTGCAGTCCAAGACCACGATGCGAAACTGCTGGTCACAGCCAACGCAGCACTACGTACAGCAGACGAGGAGAAAAAGGCGGAAAAGTAGCACTGAGGACTCGCACGCCTTGACGCTGTAGTAGCTGCGTCCTCCGCCAAAAGCTGTCTCTCGCGCAGGGGCGTCCGCGTGACTGCTGGTGCTGATCAGACGTTCGGCGAAGTGTCAAAAAGTCTCTTGCGACAAGCCGAGCTACACAAAGCGGTTCGCCGGCGCGTACGGCTCGAAGTATCGATCCATCACGCCGATGCACGCATTCAGGCTATGTCCGGCGCATGAATGGCAATGTAGGCGTTTCATGTCTCACCAGCCCGCCCCGCGCCCTCATCCAAACCGAACACAATAAGCAGGCGGCAAATGCGCTGAAATCAAATGCCAGCTTTCGCCGCCGTCGTCGGACGTCCATAGCGCGCCGGTGGTCGACGCCATTGCGAGGCGCGTGCCGGAGTCATCTACAGCGAGCCCGTGCCGATACACGAGGTCATACGCCGGTGCAGGCGGCAACCCGCTCGAGAAACGCTCGAACGTGCGGCCGCCGTCGCGTGTGCGCGTGACGACGAACTGGCCGTCCACCGGGATGCGGCACTGGTCTTTCACGGCGGGCACAAACCACGCGGTGTCCGGCTCGCGCGGATGCACGGCAACCGCGAAGCCGAAGCTCGATGGCTGCGCTGCGATCCGCTGCCAGTGCGCCGCGCCGTCGGTCGAGCGGAAGATCGCGCAGTGATGCTGCGTCCACAGCGCATCTGGATTTGCGGCGCATTGCACGACGCGGTGCGGGTCTTGCACGTTGGCATCGCCGCGCCGCTCCGGCGGCATGTAGTCGGCCTCCATGCCTTCGGCACTAACGCGCCAGGTCGCGCCGCCGTCGGCGGTTTGCCAGACGCCGCCACACGACACGCCGATCGTCACGTGCCGGCTGTCGCGCGGATCGACCATCACGGAATGGATGCCCGGCGCGTCATAGCCGCCTCCGAACCATTCTCGGCGCTCCGGGCGATCCCACAGCGCCCGGTTGAGCAGCCATGTGTCGCCGCCATCGTCGGAACGGAAGAGCCCGCCGGGAATCGTGCCGGCCCACAGGACGCCCGGCTCGTCCGGGCCGCCGGTTTCGAGCGACCAGACTTGCTGGAGCGTCCAGGGAGGAGCCGGCGGGCTGGGCACGGCCGCGCTCGGATTGTCCGCGCTCGTGTCCGCGCCGTCACCGGTATGCGTCTCGTCGGCAGGCTGCGGCGGGTAGACGGGGACCGCGCACTCTTCCCAATCCTCCATGCCCGTGCGCCGGCGATGCAGCTTCACGCCGAAGTGGCCGAGATTGAGCGCGGCATACAGCGAACCGTCGCGCGGATCAGGCAGCACCATGCTCACCGGCTCGCCGACGAAATACGGCTCACCGAGCGTCCAGCCGCCCTCGCCGTCGGCTTGCAGAACGAACAATCCCTTGCGGGTTGCAACAAGCAATCGATTGCTCATGTGGAGTGTCTCCTGTCGACCAGAGTTGGCGCTTTAGCGCTTACTCTGGTCCCATGCAAAGCTCGAGTAAGAGTGGAACCTTCTTATCCGCCCGACAACGCCTGTATGACGTAAACCCGGCTTTCCTCGCCGAGCGCATCGGACAGATGTTGTCGGTCGCGCACCGGCCGGCCGTCGACAAACACGGCGAGATGTCTTCGCAGTGAGCCCTGATCGTCAAGGATGTAGCCGCGCAGTCGAGGTTGCGCGGCGAAGACGGCCTTCAGTGCTTCGCCGAGCGTGCGCGCGTCGATCTCGCGCTCGGGCGTTGCGATATGCCGTTGAATCGAAGCAGCGAAGAAGATGTGCGCCATGGCGGGGTAGCCGAGCGGGAATGGCCTGTTCGTCGATTCTGCAGTTTAGACGATCCGCGGGGTGCTTCGGGGCATCGCCATACAACAGACGACAGGTTGCGCCTCCGAAGCGGCCGTTGCGGTGTCGCGAGTCCGAAAGGCGGCTCGGGGTCGCGTGCCGCCGAACGCAGCCTTGCGCGGTTCAAGCTGCGCAGCTCAATGCATGAGGCGGCACGCGGCCAACAGCCGGCCTTCCCATAGAACGCGCGAAGGCCGGCTTCCGCCTCGGACAGCGACGTTCAATTTCCGTGCGTGGCGATGCGCTAAACCCACGCATTTTTCGCTCGTCGCCACGGCGCAGCATCATTTCACATTGCCGAGCGCGTCGAGCATCGTTCACCAGGTACAAACGTCCGCCGGTTGCCCGAATCGTTGCAGCCCGCGCTCTCAAGTCTCGCGATCGATTTCGCGCGGCCTGCAAGCGTCATTACTGGCCGGTTGCGCTCTTCACCGCGCATTGCCCGACGATACTCTCCCCGTCACTGAATTTGAACGTGACGGGAACCGTCGAACCGACCGTCAGCGGCTTCTTTTCCTTCTCGAACATCACGTGATAGCCGCCCGGCGCGAATGCGAGTGTCCCGTTGGCCGGGACGGTCACCTTGTCGACCATGACCATCTTTGACGTGCTCCCGGTAGTCTGCGTCTGATGCAGCATGGACATCCCGAACGCATCGGTGCTAACACCTTCGAGATCGACGGGCTTGTCTCCCATGTTCATCAGCTTGAAGTAGCCGCCGGACGGCACGTCGCCCGGCATCGAGCGGATCCAGCAGTCGGACACCATCATGGCGCCCGACGAAGCGGCGAAAGCGGTTAGCGAAGCAGCCGCGAGCGGCAGCGCGATAGCCAGGCGGAAGAAGGGGTGGTGCATGGCATAACCTCCTGTTCTACGTTAAGGAAAATGTGATGGGTTGGCGGGACGTACGTCGCGGCACCGGGGCGCCGCTCGATCGTCATATCGGTCGCATGTCTACATGGTCGGCTCCGCTATCCGCCCGTCGGCGACGTATGGCCCAGCACCGCAGCCAGCGCAAGTACGGCTAGCATGACGAGCGCTTCGACAGAGAGAACGCCGTCGAAGCGGCGTTGCGCGGCAGGGTAATCCGGATCGTTCCGCTCGGCAAGCACGAGCAGATCGGGCAGAATCGCCATCCGGTTCCAGCCGCCGAGCAATGTCGCCAGGACCACACATGCAAGCTTTGCGGCGAGCACCCGGCCCCAGTCTGTGCGCAGCAGCGGCGCGCTGGCCTGCGCCGTGTCCTGAACGGCGTTGTAGAAACCGGTGACGAGAACAAACACGAGCGCAGCCGTCGCCAGATGAGACAGCGCCGCGCAGAACGCAGCCCTCTGGCCGGGCGGACGGCCTGGTTCGCGTTCGAGCCGGCGCAGCAGGATCGCGGCGACGATGACACTGCCGGCCCAAAGCGCAGTTGCGGAAAGATGGACGACGTGAATCGCCTCACGCCACGAGAAGTCGCCGGAGTCGGCCGCATGGCTCGCGGCTGCCTTGCCCGCGACCCACAGGACGAACCCCGCGGCAAAGAGCGCTGAGCCGCGCTCTTTCTTGAGGCCACTCAACGCCGCGAGCAGCGCGCCGGCAACGCCGATCGACCATGCCTTACCGAAGTGGGACTGCGTCAGTACTGGGGCGATAGCCGAACCAGCTTCACCGAGCGGCGAACCGCTCATGATTGCGGCCTGAAGCCAGAGGTACGCCAGGGCGGTGAGAGCGAGTGCGACTGACGCGACGGTCCGCCAGACTCGCGTCGTGTCTTGCCCTGGCAATCCGCTACGCGCGCCCAGGACGCCGCATGCAAGAGCGCCGGTAGCGACGGCAAACAGAATGTCCTGCATCGCGGCCAGTGCAATCTGGGCGACGACGAGCGGATCCACCGTTACTTCACCGTGAACGTGTAATGCCCCTGGGTGCGATGGCCGTCGTTGGCAACGGCGACCCACGAGACGGTATAGGCGCCCGGCACGAGGGGATTTAGCCCTACCGACATGTGCTTCCTGTTCGACGGGTCAACCGCAGCTTTGCCGCTCGTCACGGACTTGCCTCGCGAGTCGGTGACGGCGATCGAGCTGAATGCGGGCTCCAGACCATCGTCGAAGTCGATCGCCACGTCCTTCTGCGAGGTCGTGACGGTCGCACCGGCCCCCGGCGCCTCCTGGGTCGGGTAGGCGTGCGCCTGCGCGAGATTGCAGCCGGCGATCATCAGCGCGGCGATGGCCGCGCGTGTAATCGTGTGCAGTTTCATGAGAGGACTCCTTACACGTTAGAACAGCGGCTTGCCGAGTGTTTTCGGCGCAATATCGTCGAAGAAAAGATGGGCCTGTACCAGGATGCCGACATGCGAACCGCTCGCGCTGTTGATTGGTATCTGAGCTTCGACACCGAACTGGCCATAGCGGTTGATCCAGATGAACCCCGGATTGATCGTGCCAGTGGTTTGGCCCTGACTTCTCGATAGCGGAAACTCGACGATGGGAACAATGTTCGAGAGCGGCTGCGGCAAGCCGAAATCATGCACCTGCTGCTGCAGATAGGGCAGGCTGTACTGGACCGTGAAACCGTAGTCGAAAGAATTGGGCTGACCGGCCCCGGTGGTCAACGAAGGCCCAGCTTCGGCGGTAATGGCAACGGGTCGGAGATAGGCCAGTGAGTCAGGCAGATCGCCCATACCCTTGCCCAGGTAGATCGTCGGCGAGATGGTCGAAAAGCTGTTCGCAATCGCGTGGCTGCCGGTTCCACCCAATTCCGCATGCACCCCGACTGAAGTCATGAATTCGTGCGGGGCGTTCACATACAGCAGATACTTCAGGCCGACTCCAAAGTTATCGAACCCGTGCGCAGTCGGATTGTTCTGCATCACGTAAGCGCCGTCGACGGACAGGGCAAGCCTTGACGTGATCAGCTTGTCGTACTCGAAGCTGAACGTATTGATGCTTTGATCGCCGTCGTCTCCAGGAACACGCAGATGCCCGTATTCGAAATTAGCTTCATCGCCGACGCCTGGATCATCGACAGCCAACGTTGACGGAAAGACGCGGTCGCCCGCGATGGCATGGGCAGCGGCTGGCGATGAGGCGAGCAGGAGCGCAGTTGCGGCGAACGAGATCGTTGCCGTGGCGAAGAAGGGTTTGCCATGGCGCAAGGTATTGGCATTCATGTTTCATCCATTGATTGAGGTCGTCATCGCGCCGCCGCGAGTCTGTGAAGAGACACGACGACGCCTGGCGATGCGTTCGTGCACGGCATCGCCACCAGGGCTCAATTCAGGATGAAACGGGGGGCGCGCGCGGCTGGGCGGATGCCAGCGGTTCGACGCGACGGATGCTCTCGAATCGCGTCGCAACGCGATGCTGGATGGCCCAGACCGTGACCGCAAATTCAGGCTGGACGCTCGGCAGCACGGGCACGTGCGCAATCAGGTTGCAGTAGCCGCAAGCATGCCAGTGAGCAGCCAGCGAGTGGGAGGTGTCCTCGTTGCCCGGCGGATTGCCTGGAGTCGAATGTGCGGAGCAGAGCAAGGCTGAAGGAAGCCCAGCCTCGTTGCGGTCAGCCAGTGCCTGCGAAACCGTCGGCGCGAGCGTTGCCATCAGGATTGCCAGCAATCCCAGATAGGAGCCCAATTTCCGGCAGAAACAGTTCAGCATAAGGCCGACGGTTCGATATTGGTCTGGTGAAGGTGAATGCGGCGCATTATGCCATGTGTTACCTGCAGGCATCGACCTATGACAGCTTGCCGCGTTGCCGGAAGTCTCAAGTCGGCCATGAGCGGACCTTCGGCCCCAAAGTGCAAATTGGTGACAATCGATTCGGCGCGATAGTATTCGCACAAGAAGTAAGCCTCGCGAATCCTTTGACCGGAAGCCGTTCCCAATGAACATCGCCTTTTCCGATACAACCGAGTCCGACGCCGACACACTGGTCGCCATTCGTATCGCCGCGATGCGCGAGAGTCTGGAGCGCATCGGTCGTTTCGACCCGCAGCGTGCCCGCGAGCGCTTCCTCGCGTCATTCGACCCTGCGCGGTGTCGATTCATAGAGGTCGATGGCGTTCGGTCGGGCTTTATCCTCATCCGCCCACAGGCAGACTACTGGCTACTGGACCACCTTTACATTCTGCCGGCGCACCAAGGGAAAGGAATCGGCGCAGCCGTCTTGCGGGACGTCTTCGCGAACGCCGACGCGCAACGCATGCCAATCCGCCTCGGTGCTCTACGCGGCAGTGATTCAAACCGCTTCTACCAGCGGTACGGATTTGTACAGACTGACGAAGGAGAATGGGATATCTACTATGTGCGTCAGCCAATCGAAACACAGGAAGAAAGCTAGGCTGCATTGGTATTCATAGGGCGCGGCCCATCGCTGGAGTCGGCGACAGAAGTTCGAGCGTCCAGACGCGCCTAACCATGTACTGCCGAGTTCGGGCAGTAGCGGTCAGTCGGCACGATCGCCCAAATTGCCGACACCTGGACCAGGACTACATGTGACTTCGAGTAGACATCGAAGAGCGGGCGTTTGTGTGATTTCGAACAGAGCAGTCATGCCATGGCACGTAGTGTCGCGCTTTTAGAAAGCCGTACGGTGGAGTTTCGAAAGCATCACTTTGGAGATATGCATTGCTGATAAGGCGGACTCGCCTCGGTGATCGGGTCGATCGTGCTTGCAGCCAAGGTCCGGGAGAAGAACTATGAAAGCAGGCCGGCTTTTGGTGTCCTCGATTACAGGTGTTGCCTGCGCAAAGCTGGTGAGCGCGGCCAAGTATAGCCGCCTGCGCCACTTCGTCTGTTACATGACCTTCCGCTCCCTCCGGTTCGCGCCGATGAAGTTCCTCGACGATGAAGTCGACATTTCTTATCGCTTCTGTGGGGCAGCGCACGAAATACATCGCGGGCCTATCCATTTCCCTAAACTTTTTACGTCACAATCGTACGTAAAAGCAAACGAGAGAAAGGGCAACGGCACCTTCGCTTTTTCTGGTTATTTATCGAGATGAAATATGCAATGATCGCCGCGGAATCAGCGGGGCAGGTCTGAACCCCGCGCGAGCAGACGGTCCGGCAACCCTGCGGCGGGCTCAAGGACCTGTTCAGCGCAGAGCGGGTCGGTTACGCGATGAGCGAGCGTATGACTGCATCTGGTGATGCAGGCGGTGTTTCGGGCGGTCGCGTCGCACCGACCGCCGGCCGGTCTGATTCACCACGCAGACCGCGGCAGCCAATCTTGCGCGCATGCTTACCAGAATCTTGTCAGCCACTTCGGCATGCAAGCCTCAATGAGCAGACGAGGAAACTGCTTTGACAACGCATCGATCGAATCATTTTGGGGCACGCTGAAGAGCGAGTTGGCCTATCGTCGGCGGTTCGCCAGTCGGCAGCAGGCGCAGCAAGAGATCACGGAATACATCGAGATCCTTTATAACCGGCAGCGGACACAAGCGCAGCTTGACTATCTGTCTCCCGCGGTTTTCACGCAGCGTTTCTACTTGAACAAGATCGCTGCTAAACCCGTTGGCGTCCATGGATTCCGACCGACCTCATTAACTCTCATGCCATGAATCCACGCCATAACGCTACTACTGCGCCGCAACTCACCCGTCCTGCGCACGCGGCATACATCGACGGTTTGCGTGCGGTCGCAGTGTTGTCGGTCATCGTTTATCACCTGTACGCGCGGTGGTTACCCGGCGGGCTTGCAGGGGTCGATATCTTTT
Source organism: Paraburkholderia sp. UCT2 (assembly GCF_014397665.1). NCBI lineage: Bacteria > Pseudomonadati > Pseudomonadota > Betaproteobacteria > Burkholderiales > Burkholderiaceae > Paraburkholderia > Paraburkholderia sp. UCT2. The sequence continues at coordinate 7,782 of NZ_VZQO01000078.1, read as the reverse complement.
TCGTGGTTTCCGGGTTTGTCGTCAGCGCATCCGTTGGAAACCTCGAATCGATGCAGTTTTCGCGCTTCGTGTTCTATTTCTATTCGCGTCGAGTGCAGCGGATCGTGCCAGCGCTCGTGGTGTGCCTGCTGGTGACCGGCTTGTTTTCAGCACTGTTCATTCCAAACGCGTGGCTGAGCGATACCAACAAATACACCGGCTTCTTTGCTTTCTTTGGGTTGAGCAATGTGGTGCTCGCGTTCATCGGTGATAACTATTTTTCGCCACGCGCCGAATTCAACCCGTACCTGCATACCTGGTCGCTTGGGGTAGAAGAGCAGTTTTATCTGATCTTTCCGTTGCTTTTCTTCATGTGGGTAAGCAAACGTCCGAGAAAGACGCTTTGCGTTGTTCTGTTCGCCGGCGGGCTCGCTCTGTCCGTGTTGAGCGCATGGTGGCTTTCGAGGCGAAATGAGGGGCTAAACTTTTACCTGATTCCAGGGCGTTTCTGGGAATTGGCATCCGGTATCCTGCTATACCAGTTCCTCGCGCTCGCGAAGCGTCCGCTCGGCGTGATCGACCGCAATGGGACGCTGGGTTCGATGGCATTGCTCGGTGGTTCGCTGGTGCTGCTTGCGGCCGGTTTCAAGGTCTTGCGCCCGGAGCAGCTTCCTTTTCCGGGAGCGCTGCTGCCGGTTGCCGGCACGCTTGGCGTACTGTACGTGCTGCACGGAAGAGCGCCGCGGGATTGGCTGCACAGGCTGCTCATTTCACCAGCGGTGACTTTCGTCGGCAAGATCTCATATTCGCTTTATCTCTGGCACTGGCCTGTGATCGTGCTGCTGCGGTGGACGACGGGGATCGATGCGCCTGTCTGGCGCGTGCTTGCGGCCGTACTGACCTTCGCGCTGGCGACAGCGTCCTGGTACTACGTCGAGAATCCTGTGCGGCGCTCGGCGGTCCTGAAAGGCATGCGGCGTCCCGCTGTCGTAGGTGCGGGCGTAGCTACGTTGACGTGCGGAGCGCTGTTGTGGGTCGGCATTCAGGCAGCCCAACTGAAACTGAATCTGTCGCTGAGCGTGGTGTCACAACGTGCCGACGACTGGTATCCGAGCCGCCCCCTTGAGCCCAGCAATGACGGATGTCTGGACACGTGGAATAGAACGAAGCTCAACGGGGGGCCCGTATGGACATATTCACGTGCGGGATGTTCGCTTCCGGCGACCTATCGCGGGCGCCTGTACGTGATCGGCGATTCGCACGCGATGGCCTACAACAGGATGTTGCGCGAATTCGCCCGGGATACTGGCGTGAAGGTCTTCGCGTACAACAATGGAGGCTGTCCGTTCATTGCTTTGCTGCCGCGCAAACAAGATGAGGTGGCGAGCTGTGCGCCGGGGACGGATGCGGCAATCGCTCAAATCGAGGCGCAGGTCAGGCCCGGTGACGTGGTCTTCCTGCCTTCGCTGCGGCTGCCACGTTTCTCCGACGAGTGGGCCCGCTTCGACGACTCGAGCGCCTGGGGCTACATGTTTGGTCCAGAGGCCGTGCAAAGCCGGGTAGACGGCGTGCGAGAGGCCATTCCAATCTTGCAGAAACTGGCAGCCAAAGGGGCGAAGGTCATCCTGGAGGGGCCGACACCCGAGTTTCGGAGCCAGCCGTTCCGATGTTCGGACTGGTTCAATCGCGACAATCCCATCTGTTCCGGCGGCGACCGCATCGCCCGTGCGGATCTGGAAGCCTTGCGGGCGCCGGTGCTCGAATCCTATGCGCACATCGTGCAGGCGGTCCCCGAAGTTAGCGTATGGGACCCGTTGCCACCACTGTGCCCAGATTCGGTCTGCTCAACGCACACCGCCGACGGCCGGCCGCTCGTCTTCGATGGCGATCACCTCAGCGGCTATGCGAACAGGCTTCTGTTGCCAAGCTTTAAGCAGCTCGTCAGCAAGCTTATGGAAGCGGGGTCCGCGAGCTGATGCGGGGAAGAGTTCCGGCAACGCCCTTGGCAAGGGGAGCCGAGGCTGCGGCGAACCAGTTCAACCTCACCGGTTGCAAGGTATTTCTGGAAAGCGAAAATCCGGCCAGCGTGAGCGTCCGTTTCGGATCAAGATAACAGGCCGTTGTGGGTCGACAACAGCCGAGCGCATCGGGTGGTAGCCGGCCCATCTCCAGCCAGTCGCTCGCGTGCGCCCCCACGTGCTCTATCGGCGGTTCCGCAATAGCCATCGGATGTTCACGCTCGGCGCGTCATCAGCCTTAATCAACAAATACCACAGGGGCAACAACTGCGGCGCAAAGGTCGAGCGCTGCCGGGAATTCCGAGCTGAACCAGTTCTTCAAGCATTTGCTGATGGGTCTTCGGCTGGCTCGACTGAGCAAAAACCGCCACAGCGACGGCGCCAACCACGGCGACCACGAAAGCTTCAACGAACGATTTCATGAGCCGTGGGAGCAAGGTGGCCGAAATGCATCGGCGTCGGCAGCCTCACCAAAACTGAGCCAGCTACAAACCACCTCAGTGGGCAAAGCAGATCTTGACTTCTCCCGATCGACCGCTCAAACCGACTCCCGCAGCACCAGCTGATGCTGCAGGATGCGCGACGCTGGGCGTTGGCCGTCGAGCAGCGCCAGCAGCATTTCGGCCGCCGCGGCGCCCAACTCGACCATGGGCTGGGCCACGGTCGTCAGCCCCGGCTCGAAGATGCCAGCGATGGGCACGTCGTCGAAGCCCATTACCGCCACGTCGTGCGGCACCCGCCGGCCGGCTTTGCTAAAGCCCTTGATCGCGCCGATGGCCAACGTGTCCGACACGGCGAACACGGCGCTCGGTGGATCCACCACCGCCAGCAGCTTTGCCGCCGCCTGGCTTCCGGCGGCGTAACTATTGTCGCCAGTAACGCAGACAAGCTCGGGCGCAGGCGCGAGACCGGCGCGCAGTAGTGCTGCGTCATAGCCCTCGCGGCGCTGACGCGCATACAGGAAGCGCTCATCGCTGGTGATGAAGCCGATGCGCCGGTGGCCCTTGTTGATGAGGTACTGCACGGCATCCGTACCGGCCTGGCGGTGGTCGATGCTGACATAAGGCACGTCACTACCGGGCAAGAATTCCGAGCAATTGACCCATGGCTTGCCGTTCGCCGCCTCGCGCCGGGCTGCCGGGTCGGACATGGGCACGAGATTGATGACGCCGTCGCTCAGACTGCCAGCCAGCGTCGGCAGCGAGGCGTCCGCCGTGCCAGTCCAGGCTTCCAGGTCCGCCGGAAGCAGCGTGTAACCGGCCTGGCGACTGACCGCGCCGGCCCCGCGCACGATCTCGGCGTAGTAGGGGTTGGCGAAATCCGGCATGAGCATCAGCAGAATGCGACTCTGACCGGTACTCAGGCTGCGGCCGAACGGATTGGCCCGGTAGTTCAGTGCCCGTACGGCTGCCTCGACCCGCTCACGCGTGGCCGCCGTCACGGCCTTCGTCCCGTTGAGCACACGCGACACCGTGGCAATGGAAACGCCAGCCTCGCGGGCAACGGCTTCGATGGAGGGTTTGCTTCGCATTGGTTCGTTCAGGCAGCGGCGCGTTTGTCGCCAGCAGGAAGGTAACAATTTTAGCATCACGGGAAAAGGTTTTCCCCTCATGCGTCATCGAACCTCGAAACTGAGCGGGGATTCAGACTCGGCTAGCGGGAATCCATGGTGTTGCTGCAAACCGAGGCGTTATGCAATCCGCTTATCCGAAGCTTCTCGCGTACTCCTGTTTGTGCCGGTCCCTGCTGCATAGGGTAAAGCCCCTGTTCCAGGTAAACGGGAAAGCGCTTACCTTTTGACTTGCGCCCAGCTCCGTAGGCCATCTGTGCCGCATCCCCCTTGACTCTTTGGATTGACGACCATGAATCAAGCCTTGCCCATTTCCATCCAGATTTACAGCCTGCGCAATGCGGGCGGACTCGACCGGCAGTTCGACATTGCCGCCCAAGCCGGATTTCGCCAGGTGGAGCTGATCGGGTCCTTGCTCGAAAATGCGGCCGACACCCGGGACAAGCTTCAGGCGCGCGACCTTAGCGCCTCCTCCAGCCACCTCGGCATGGCCATGCTGCGTGAGCGTTTGCACGAAGTGACCGCGGCGTGCGAGACCCTCGGTATCACCCAGTTGGTCATGCCCGCGGTGCCGCCCGCCGAGCGCGACAGTGACGCCGCATACTGGCGGGCGCTCGGCAACGAGTTGGGCAGCCTCGCCCATCGGCTAGCCGCTCAGGGCATCGCCCTCGCTTACCACAACCATGATTGGGAACTCAGCGCCAAGGAGAACGGTGCAACGGCGCTGGAACTGCTGTTCGAGTCCGCCGGGGCAAGCCCGCTCGGCTGGCAAGTGGATGTCGCCTGGCTCGTGCGCGGCGGCGCCGATCCTCTGCCATGGCTTCGTCGTTATACGGGCCGCGTGGTCTCGGCCCATGCGAAAGACCTCGCGCCCGCGGGTGAAAAACTCGACGAGGACGGCTGGGCCGACGTCGGTCACGGCGTCATGGACTGGCCCACGCTGGCCGCCGCCTGCCGCGAAGCGGGGGCGCGTTTTCTCGCCGCCGAGCACGACAATCCCAGCGACGGCGAACGCTTCGCCCGCAATGCCTTTGCCTATCTGCACCAGCTCGGAGCCTGATCCATGAAACCTGTCTTTGTCGGCATCATCGGTTGCGGCAACATCAGCGATGCCTATTTCACCGGCGCGGCGAATTCGGAATTCGTCCGCATCAAGGCCTGCGCCGACTTGCGTCCGGAGGCCGCCCGGGCCAAGGCCGAGCAGCACGGCGTTGCCGCGATGACGGTGGCTGCGCTGCTGGCCGACCCCGACATCGAAATCGTCATCAACCTTACGGTGCCGCACGCGCATGTGCCGGTAAGCCTGCAGATTCTGGAGGCGGGCAAGCACGTCTACCTCGAAAAGCCCCTGGGTACCGAGTTCGCGTCCGCATGCGCGATGCTGGCGCGAGCCGAGGCTTCGGGACTACGCGTGGGCTGCGCACCGGACACCTTCTTCGGCGCGGCCCATCAGGCGTGCCGCGCGGCGCTCGATGCGGGCCGCATTGGGCGTGCCATTGGCGGGGCCGTGGCCGTGTTGTCCCGCGGCATGGAGTCCTGGCATCCCAATCCTGAGTTTTTTTTCAAGCCTGGCGGCGGCCCGATTCACGACATGGGCCCGTATTACGTGACGCAGTTGGTCAACCTGCTTGGGCCGGTGGCACGCGTGTCTGCTTGCGCCACCATCGGTTTTCCCCAGCGCATCATCTCCAGTGAGCCGCTGAGGGGCCAGGTCATCGAGGTCGAGGTGCCCACCACGGTCAACGGTATCCTGCATTTTGAGGGTGGGGCCAACGTGGTGATGAGCGCCTCCTGGGACGTGTGGGCCCATCAGCGTGCGCCTATCGAGATCTATGGCACGGAAGGTAGCCTGTTGGGCGTCGATCCCAATTTCTTTGGCGGGAGTCCGCGCGTGGCTGAACGTGATAGCGGCTTTAAGCCGCTCGACACACAGGTCCATGCTTTTGGCGTCGACAACTTCACGTTGAGGAGCGGTGCGCGGGTGGCCAATTACCGCGCTGTGGGCGTGCTGGACATGGCCATGGCGTTGCGCCGAGGTCGGCCGCATCGCGCGAGCGGCGAACTGGCGTTACACGTGCTGGAGGTGCTGGATGCCTTCGAACGCTCGTCGCGCGAGGGGCGGCACATCGATATCGAGACCGTCGTGCAGCGACCCGTCGTCGTGCCATTGGGTCGAGGCGAAGAGGTGTTTCTCGCCGACTGACTCACCTGACTTCCGCAGTGGTCAAGCCGGTTGCGACGTGATCCGACTGCGACCATCAGATCACGCCCCGGCTCATCCAGCTCGCGCGACTCACCTCGCGGCCGACTATCCACGACCGGGCACAGCCGCGCCATCGCCGTTGCTGGCCGTCGCCGCGTCGCGCGTCTCGGGCATCGCCGCCCACACCAGCAACACCGCGAGCGCACCGGCCGCCGCGAGGCAGAAGAAGCTCACCGTGTTGCCGAAACGATCGGCGACGAAGCCCGCCGCCGTCGTGCTCAACGTCGCGCCGATGCCGGCCGCGAGCCCGAACAGGCCGATACACAGGTTGTAGCGGCCCTTGTCGCCGGCGACGTCGGCGGCGATCAGCGGCAGCATCACGCCGAACACCGCAGCGCTCAAGCCGTCGAGCATCTGCACCGGCACGAGCAGATAGGGGCTGCTGATGCCCGCGAACAGCAGCGCGCGGATCGGCAACGCGGAGAAGCCGAGCAGCAGAATCGGCCGGCGGCCCCAGCGTTCGGCCGAGCGCCCGACCCACGGCGACATCATCGCGACGATCGCCTGCGGCACGATGATGCATGCCGCGATCACGAGCTGCACGTTGTCTCCCATGCCGGCCGTCACTTCGCCGGCGGCCAGGTTCAGCATCGCCGCGTTCGACAGATGGAACAGCACGATGCAGGCGGCGAACAGCAGCATGCGCTTGTCGCGCAGCAGCTCGCGCAGGCTTTCGCGCCGCTCGAGCTGCTCGGGGGTGGGCGCCGCTTGCGGCAGCTCGATCGTGTCGGTGCGCTGGATCATCGCGAGCGCGATCAGCGCGGGAACCGCGAGGCCCGCGGTCAGGACGAACACCGCGCGCGGCGAGTAGTACTCGCCGAACAGTCCCATCAGACCGGCCGCGACCGCGCTGCCGATCGACGCCCAGCGCGCATTGCGGCCGAGCCGGTCGCCGAGATTCGCGCGACCCACCAGCGCGAACGAGATCGCCGCGAGCGCCGGCGTCAGCATGCAGCTCGCGAAGCCGTGGAACACCTCGGCGGCGATCACCGGCAGCACGGTCGGGCTGATCGCGAGCAGCATCGCGCTGAGGATGATCGCGCCGATCGCCCACGCGGCCGCCGCTTTCTTGTTGCGCAACGCGTCGACCGCGGCGCCGCCGGGCACCTGGCTGACCATCGCGCTGATCGTGCCGACCGACAGCACCATGCCGATCTCGCCCTGGGTCCACTTGTGCGATGCGAGGTAGGACGCGATGAACGGCCCGAAGCCCGTCTGCACGTTGGCGACGAAGAAGTTGAGCCAATCGAGCGCGCGCAGACTTCGCGCCGTGACCATAGTACGGACCGTCATCGGACCGCCCGTGCGTTGGAAACCGCGACGGCCGACGACGCGGCCGGCGGCGCCGAGGCCGCCGGCGCGGCGCTGGCGGCAGGCTGCGCGGGCGGCGCCGGCGACACCGCGCGAATCGGCTTGTCGCTCGCGTAGAGCGGCGTCGCGTTGATCTGCGCGTCGCTCAGATCGATCTGCGGATGCAGTTCCTTGTCGCGCGTGACGAAGCGCAGCGCCGACCAGTTCGCGGCGATCGTGCGCCGGTCGGTGCTGACCATGCCGCCGACGTCGAGGACGATCGCCTGCGGCTGCGCGTTGCCGTCGATCAGCACGTCGACCACGCGGCCCACCTTGGCGCCGTTCGCGCGCTCGACGGTCGCATCGAGCAGCGGCAGTTCCCGCGGGTTCGATTTGTTCGCGGTGCTCGGCACGGCCGTCGGGTTCAGCGTGATCGGCGCCCCCTTCGCGGTCGGCGTGAAGTGGAACGCGCCCCACGGGAAGTTCACCTTGCGGTCGCCGACGCCGAGGAAGCCCTGCAGATTGACGACCATCTCGCGCGGCTTGCCGGCTGCGTCGGCGATCATGTCGACCGCGCGGCCGACCACCTTGCCGTCGGGCTTCTGCACCTGGCTGTCGAGCAGCGCGCGCGCGTCGCTGCGCTCGATCGTGCGCAGCACGAT
>NZ_VZQO01000077.1:0-22971 GCF_014397665.1 Paraburkholderia sp. UCT2 | reverse complement strand
TGTTGCTGGAGGGCATTGCCTTCAGGGACGGCGAACCGGTGCAAGGCGATCAACCGGTTCAGCAGAAACTCGCCGCCTGAAGCCGAACGCTATCAAGCTGCCCATACACCACTCTTGACGTTAGCTCGGCCGAGCGGCGCGATGCTAATGTGGAAGTTTGCATATCGACTCCTATCTGTCGTCGTTAGACCAGCACGGGGGCGCGATCGATGACTTGTGCCAGCACGTCCATCAGGCACTGCGCGAGATCGACACCTACTGGAGCAGTTGTACAGCGCCACGCAACGTGCTGATCCGGGCGCAGCAGGATTGCGCCGTCATCCTGGATTTCGCGTACGTTGCGCCATTCGCCCGAAGGATCGCTTATCTGTGCGCCGTCGGCGATGACGACCACCTCGACGGGCATACCGAGCCTGTCAGTGGTCTCCTTTGCCGCCGTTTCCCAGATGTCCGGCCGGCCGGTAATCAGCACAAAGCGATCAGCCCGTGCGAGATCAAGGCTGGAAATTTTCTGCGCCCCGCGCGCCAGCCATGCATGCGCGATGCGATGGCCGGGGCGCGTGGTCGGAACGAAGCGTTGACCGAGCGGGTCGCGAGGCGGAGGCGATGTGTTGTCGCTCACGAGCGCACCGGTGTCATACCGGATGCCGATTTCGAGGTCGTGCGCCTGATATTCGGTTTGGTGAACCTTCATCAGTTCATTGAACCGGGCACGTCGTGCATCTGCGTCGTCGCCCTCGGCGAGCAAGGCCTTGAAGTTTGCCTCGCTGCCCCGCGGATCGCCCGGCACGATGCCGATGGCTGCGTTCGTCACCTGATAATTTCCGAACGTGAACAGTGCCCAGTTGACGTTGCGCTCGGCGACCGGGCGACGTTCGCTCTCATAGCTGTCAAGCAACCCGGCGCCGGCCCGGCCCCGAATCACGGCAGCCAGTTTCCATGCCAGATTCTGTGCGTCGTGCACAGCGGAGTTCAGGCCAAGCCCCGTCGTGGGCGTGTGTCTATGTGCGGCATCGCCTGCCAGAAAGACGCGGCCAAACCGATAGCGATCAGCCAGCACACCCTGCACGATCCACTTGCCGACGCTGAGCACGCTAACGTCGAGATCAGGAATCTTCAACAATGCGCGGATGCGAGGCACGAGCGTAGCCGCCTCGTAATTTTCGCCGCTGCCGGGCTTGAAACTGAAGTGGAACATCCATTCTTCTGAGTGACGGTCGAACCGCGTCGGGCCCAGCTTGCCTAGCACGCCGCTGCCCCATGCTTTGGTGTCGCCTTCGGGATTCGCAAACCAGAACGTGCTGACGTTGTCGTCGTCGATATACGCCGAAAGATCTGCCGCGAAATACACGGTCACCATCTCCAGCAGTTCGGGCGTACCTTCAAGACGCGCACCGACGCACGGACCAACCGTTTTTCCACCGTCGGCAGCGACGACGTACTGCGCGCGGACCTGATAGGTTTCGTCAGCGATACGGTCACGCACGGTCGCGATGACCTCGGCCTCGCTTTGCTCGATCGACAGCAACTCGTGACCGAAGCGCATCTGCGCACCACCCATCTGCTCCGAATGCGCCTTGAGCAGCGGCTCAAGGCGCACTTGCGGATAAACGGTGCTCTGGCACGGACTATCTTTCTGATACGTAGACGCCAGGGAACCGCCGCCCCAGGCTTCGAGTTCGCAAAGCGTCTTGCGGTCCCAAGGGCGATCGCCGCCCAGACTCGTGCACCAGCGCATCTTGCTGACGTATTCGATCGGCAATGAGCGCGCGTAGATCGCGTCGGCAAGGCCGTATTGACGAAACACCTCCATCGTGCGCTGATTCAGGTACCGCGCCTTCGGCATCGGCGACTGCTGCGGGTGCCTCTCGATCAGCAGCGATTCAACGCCAAGGTTGGCCAAAAAAATAGATGTGCTCAGCCCGCAACCGCCTCCGCCGACGATCAGTACCGGTACATTGACTTGTTTCAAGATTGCTCTCCTCATCTTCAGCAGCTTGCGCAACGGCTACTGGCCGAGCCGGCCGCGCAACTCCGTTTTCAATACCTTGCCGTAACTGTTTTTTGGCAACTCATTGGTGAATCGGTAGTGTTTCGGGCGCTTGAAACGTGCAATGTGCTGCACACACCAATCGTCCAGTTCGTCGCGGGTCGTTTGACGGCCCGCGTGAAGCACCACGAAAGCCACGGGCACCTCACCCCATTCGTCGTCTCGCTGTCCCACTACCGACACTTCTGACACCGACGGATGAGCCAGCAAGGTTTCCTCTACCTCTCGCGGATAGATGTTGGAGCCGCCCGAAATGATCAGATCCTTCGATCGGTCCTTCAGCGTGAGAAACCCGTCCTCGTCGAGACTGCCGGTATCGCCCGTGTAGAGCCAGCCGTTGCGGATCGCGTCGCGCGTAGCGGACGCATTGTTCCAGTAGCCAGGCATGACGGCGGCGCCGCGCACGACGACCTCACCTGTTTCTCCTTTCGGGGCGGAGCTTCCGTCTCCCGCCACGACGTCGACTTCGACGAGCGACTGTGCGACACCCACGGAAGCGGCACGGGCCGGCCAGCGAGCATGCTTCCGATCCGAGAGATGGTGACGTCCGAGTGCGGTAATTGTCATCGGGCTTTCGCCTTGCCCATAGATCTGCACGAGGCGCGGACCCAACACTTCCAAAGCCTGCTGTAAGTCATTCACATACATCGGTCCGCCGCCATAGACGATCGTCTTGAAGCCGGCGGGATCGGCATCGACTGCGCGGAAATGATCGACAAGCCGTTTGACCATCGTCGGTGCCGCGAACATCGCGAGAGGTCCGACACGTGCGGCCAGACCAGCCAGCTCCTCGGGCTCGAATCCACCCGAGCGCGGCACCACGTGACGCGCGCCTCGCAAGATGTACGCATAGTGGTAAAGTCCGGCCCCGTGAGACATCGGCGCTGCGTAGACCATCGCGTCTTCGGGGCGAACATCGTCCACGTCAATGCAGTAGCACGCGGTCATCGCCATCAGGTTCCGGTGAGTCTGCATGACGCCTTTCGGTCGCCCAGTCGTTCCGGATGTGTAGAACAACGACGCGAGATCATCGGGCTGACGGTGATGCAGGTCGGCCGGTGCATATTGGACCGCATGCAGGTATTCGTCCGAGCCGAACACGACGCAGCGCCGTTTACCGCGTTGCAGGTCGCCCAGTGTCGACAGCAACTCGCTCGAAACGAACAGCACGTCAGCCCCGGCGTCATCCAGGATGTACTCCAACTCTCTGGGATGCAGCTTGCAGTTAGCAGGCACGGAAACGGCACCTGCCCAATAGATGGCCTGAAGCACCTCCAGATATTCGGGACGGTTGGCGGAGTAGATGGCAACCCGGGCACCAGGCTGTACGCCGCATTGCTCGCTCAGGAAGCCTGCTAGCGCCGCCACGCGTGTTGCGAGTTGCCCGTATTCGAGCCAGGGTTCGTCGCCGTGCAGAACCGCGAGCCGCTTCGGAAAGATCGCTGCCGTGCGCTGCAGCCACCGGGCGATGTTCATCGGCTGCGCTCCAGAATGCTGACATAGCTCGCCACCGCGGAGCCTCCCATGTTGAAGACGCCGGCGAGTGAGGCATCGGGAACCTGCATTGCGCCTGCCGTATTGGTCAGTTGCATCGCAGCAATCGCGTGCATGGACACGCCTGTGGCGCCGATCGGGTGGCCTTTCGCTTTGAGCCCGCCAGAAGCGTTGACCGGAAGTCGCCCTCCACGGGCAACGACCCCTTCTTCGATAAGACGATGGCCCTGGCCAGCAGCGGCCAGGCCCATCGCTTCGTAGCTGAGCAACTCAGCGATCGTGAAGCAATCGTGAACCTCGGCGAACGACAGGTCGTCGACCGCGCAACCGGCACGCTCGAGTGCGCCGCGCCAGGCGCGCTTCGGACCTTCGAACGACGCAGCATGGCGGCGCCCCAGCGGCAGATAGTCGTTGACCTGCACACGGGAACGGATTGAGACCGCACGAGGAAAATCTGCGGCCGCATCGCTCGAGGCAAGCACCAGTGCCGCAGCGCCATCGGAGATTAGCGAGCAGTCTGTCTTGCGCAGCGGTGGCGCAATCATCGGATTTTTTTCAGATACGGTATTGCAGAACTCAAAGCCGAGATCGCGCCGCATATGCGCCCACGGATTGTCGACGCCATTCGCGTGATTTTTTGCGGCGATACGCGCGAGCGCCGACGAATGGTCTCCGTACTCCGCGAAATAGTCCTGCGCGATTGAGGCGAAGATTCCCGGGAAGCCCCCGGGTGGATTTCCCGCCTCGCCCGAGTATGCGCAGTTACCAAGAATGCGCGTCACATCTTCGCCGGATACATCGGTCATCTTCTCGGCGCCGATTACCAGCGCGATGCGAGCACGGCCCGCCTCAATCGCATCGCATGCCGAATAAATTGCGGCGGCGCCCGACGCGCAGGCGTTCTCAACACGCACGGCCGGCTTCCATCGCAGCCCATCGCTGCAATTGAGCGTCAGTGACGAAGCGAAGATGTCCGGGACCAGACCACCATTTAAATTGCCCAGCCAGGTGCCGTCGATCTCTTCGCCTTGCAGGCCCGCATCCTTCACGGCTTCGCGGCCGGCCCGCACGATCAGATCCTCAAGGCTTGCGCCGTCGAACCGGCCAAACGGCAAGTGCGCCCAGCCTACAATCGACACTCCCATCGCGTTCTCCCATCAGTGTGCTTATGGGAAATTTACCCGCGTCATCACCGGGAGGGCAGTCGTCGAATTACATTAGGGTGAACACCGGTAAGATGCGTCTTAACTTCTTTTCATTAATCCGCGTTTCTCCGGGCGTGGGACCTACAACGTCGCAATGTGGCGCAGAGGTAGTACAGAAGGTCACCGATCGCGCCCGAGTAGCTTGCCGATCAGTTCTCCCGTCGTCATGGCTGCATACTTGCGCATAAGCCGGGCACGGTGTGCTTCAACCGTTCGATGACTAATTTGCAGCTCGCGCGCGATCCGCTTGCTGCTTTTTCCCGTCACCAACAGTTGCGCGACCTCGCGCTCGCGCCGGGTCAGGTCGCGAGTCACCCGACGGGCCGACGAAATATCCTCGAATGCCCAGATCGCAGTTGCAAATGGATCGTTGCGGTTCATTGAGCGCCCGGAAACGTGGCACCAGAACGGGCTGCCATCAAGCCTTTGCATGATGCGCTCATCGGAATAAAAGCCCGTCTCCTTCATTGCCAGCCATGCGCGCTCGCCGATGTGTCGAAACTCGTCCTGGGAGGGGTAGAGGTATTCCAGCGAGCGTCCAGCCAGTTCGTTGGGCGCGCACCCAAATATTTCACCGAACGTGTAGTTGCAGGACACGATGACTCGCTGCCTGGACAGGAGCAGGCCAACCGGTGCCATGCGAAACGCCTGCGCAAGATCGACAGGCGGATACGGCGCCTCACCGGAACCCACGTCGGTAGCCAGTCTGTCATCACTGGCACCCTGTCCTTCCGGGTTGACGGTGGGCGCCGCCGCCTTCATGGAAACGACTCCGGATGCAGCAGAAGGAGGTGCGGGGCGGGATTGTCGGTGGGATCCGGATCGTTTTACCGGCCTGTCCATGTTCTGCCATATCCGGCCGACAGTGGAGGCGGAAACGTTAGACTCTCGTGCGACGTGGCGGGCACTGCTTACTGCCGTGACACCGTCGGGCTTACGAGATGCAATCGCGGCCACCGTCGCTTCGCCGATTTTTTGGGGAGCCCCGCTGCGAGGAAGATCCGTCAAGCCCTGCAGGCCATCCATGATGAACCTTCTGCGCCATTTGGAGACTGTGTGCGCGGTCGACTGAACGCGAGCGGCCACAACCGCATTGTCCAGTCCCTCTGCACAGGCCAGGACGATTCGGGCGCGAAAAGCCAGCGCTGGACTATTGCCGCCGCGCTGCGCGAAGTCGTTGAGCGCGGCTCTGTCCTCTGGACTCAACGACAGATGCAGTTTCGGCCTTCCTTTCATCGCCTTGGGCTTCAGCCGCCGGACAGGTCAATCGGCCAGACGACTTATGTAACGAATATACCAGGCATCATACTCGGTGAACTGATACATAGGCTCCGTCCAGCCGTCGGACTTTCGCGGTCTCAGTTGCGGGCACCGTCGGCTTCGCCAAGGAAAGCAAGACAAGCAGAACAGTGGTCGCTGCGGCATGCCGCGTGGTTGGTTAGAACCATTAGCTTCCAGGACTAGGACTGTACGGGCAGTAAAGGGCGGGCAGTAAAACAACCAGCGCAAGCGCTGTTGACTGGTAAGCACGACTTCAGGTCGTGCTTACTGCGTCTCAGTGCGCATTGCGAGCCAAGCGGTACGTCGGGCAATTCAGTCGAGGATCTTTAAACCTTCAGGAGGCTCGCACGGTATTGTTCCCATCCTGGCCGGCACTGAAATTTCCAGGAACTCGAAATCTTCCGAAATTGCCGTTTCATTGTGTTTGAGACCAGGTGGAATATAAAGCGATTCGCCAGCGCCAACCCGAATAACTCGACCATCTTCGAACTGAAGATCTATCCAGCCTCGGAGGGTGAAAATGAACTGCGTTTCGCAAACATGATAATGCCAACCAGTCTGCTGCATCACGCCTGTCGCCACGGTCACCTGCGCCCTCATTCGACCGTCTGTGGCGTCGGAAACACCGAGGTCCCGATAATTGAAGAATGTTCGTCGACCTGCTACTAGTGGGGCTGTTTCCGCCGTAGCGTAGGCGAGTTTCTTTAAAAGATCAGCGGAGACGTTTGCGGCGTCGGGGGAAAGGGTACCGCTGTAGTGTTCCATTGAATGTCCTTAATTTAGCCTGTGGGTGCCCAGGTGTTCTCGTCAAAGCGAGGCCAAGCTTTCGCGACTCTAAAGCCAGCGCAAGAGTGTGAGTGGTTCACAGGGCAGCGCGTGTCCCTTCATTGAGCCTCCATCGAATTTACTGGCTTGGGTGGAAGGCAAACAGTCGCAGAATTACATCAGGGAAAACCCTATTAATCTTGCGTGATCCGCTACAGGAAATCGGTGTGCTTCGTCGGAACGTCGAATGGATGTGCGACGGAAGGGCATTTGCTGTTGAGGAAGGGGCGTAACATTGGACGCGTGAGCGCTCGAAGGTCGCCTGGGCGACGGCGTCCCCTAAGCGTTGACGAAGGGGGATTCGGGGATTCAACTCTTGGAGCATCGGTTCCGACTTCGGGCATTTCTGCCGATTCCGTCGCTGGGTGTGCACACGGGATCGACTGCTTAGCCCTGGGAAACGGGCGTCCGAGCTGAGAGACGATGGATGGCGGCTCAGGGTCGGGAGTACGCGTTCGCCCGCCGCGAGTGCGACATTTACAAACCCCGGCATCCGAAAGTCGGGAATGGGACTGAGAGCTGCCTTGCAAACGCCGACAGCCGAACGTCGGCTTTGGCCGAACTGTACTCGTAGACTATAGTGCAGGTCTTTGATTCGGAGCAGCCATTCGGTCAGCGGCTTCGCAAGTCGAGCGCGCGTCAGGAACCGCAACCGCTCAATCGCTGCCGAAGGCCGGCCGTGAGGGCGAGCTTCGTCAAAAACGAATTATTCAGACCCGACTTGGCGCCTTCGTTATTGCAGATGGTCCATTCGTTCGCTCGGTCCACCCATCTTCTGGAATTGCGATCCGCTGCGACGCCCAAACCTGATGTTCGATTCCTTTTGGTTGCGGAGCAACATATATTTAATGTGCCCCTTTTTTGGTTTGGTCCGCGGGCCATTGCGCTACGGGGCTCTCGCAGACATTGTGCCTCCGAAAATCGATCGGCTTAGCGGCGACAACCGGTTGCATCAAACTTTGCTGACATTTGGTGGCGCGTCGCGCGACGGTGGAATGGGCTTCAGCGGCAATCTTTGTCGCAGACTTTGATGTGCGCAGATAGTCCGACACACGCGCCGACTACCGTTTACGAGACACTCAAGTACGTTTCGGAATGTTGCCGCCATGCAAAGGACCGAACAGCCGCGCACAGAGCATGCCCATCGCCAGGATACCGAGGCCGAATGGCACGGCATCGCCCGTTGCCTCGATCCGAAAGTCGCCAACACGAAAAACCAGAAGATAGCCGACGACCATATTGAAGAAGCCCCACAGTACATTGACGGTCGATGACGACAGCCCTTTTCCGGACGGCTTCGCGAACGGGCTCTGAAACGGCTCGCCCATCACACCGCTGACGAAATGCGGCACGGCATTCGCGAACAGGACACCGCCGAAAAAATAAGAGACGACATGCGGCCAATCCATTTCAGTTGCTCCTTGAATCGAGTAAATCGATGAGGTCGCGGGCTGTGCCCGTTTCGATGCCGTTTCGGATGAAGTACCTGCAAACGTTCAGGAGTCAGCGAGCCGCTGCAGCAGTTCCACCGCGACGGCGAGCGTGGCCTGTTCTCGCGGCGATAGCTGCGCTTGCAAGGCACCGATCAGCCAGTCCTCTTTGGCCGCCCGACTTGCCTTGAGCGTTCGTCTGAACGTGGGAGTGAGATGGATAAGAGTTTTGCGTCCGTCGGTTGGATCCGCTTCGCCTTTGACGACGCCCAGCGTCTCCAGACCGGCAACGGTAATGCGCATGGACTGGGGCTTTACGCGCTGCGCTCGCGCTAGAGCGGAAACTGTGGCTGGGCCGCCGCGCTCCAGATGAAACAGCACCGACTTCTGCGCCGACGTAAAGTCGCTCGATTGCGAATGTTCTCGCGCGCGGCGAACCAGTTTGCTCACGGCAATGCGCAGTTCGCCCGCAAGGGCGGCTAGATCGGTAGATTGGGAAGACGGTGATTGTCGTGACATGCCGAAAACATAGCATATGTACAGTTTAACTGTACATATAAACCGAATATATTTTCGCCATCGAGTCCGCACGAACCCAGCATAAACAAGCCCCTGTGAGATACTTCCTCATTCACGCATAATCCCTGAGTCCACCACGTCTCAACCGGCCAAGGCATGCAAGCCCATCCCCTCCGACTCGCGCCCGGCGACGACCTTCGCGTCGCCGTCGAAGACGCGCTTCGTCAACGCGACCTGCAAGCGGCCTTCGTCGTCCAGGGCATCGGCAGCCTCCACGTTGCGGCATTGAGGTTCGCTGGCGCGCAAGCGCCGACGGAAATTCGCGGCGACCTCGAAATATTGACCCTCGCAGGCTCCGTCTCGCCCGATGGCGCCCATCTGCACATGTCGATCGCGGATGCGCGCGGGCAGGTGTTCGGCGGTCATGTGGCGCGCGGCTGCACGGTACGCACGACCGTCGAGTTGTTGCTCGTGTCGGTTCCGGGCTATTCGTTCGCGCGGGAGCCTGATCCGCAGACGGGTTTTATGGAACTCGTGATTCGCGGCGGCGGCGCTCCGCAGTCCGACTCCGCCTGATCACGCAAAGGCGCTATCGCTTCGCGCGCCGGTAGTCGCTCAACGCCCCGCCAACATCCGCCCGCCGACCCCCACCAACAGCACACCCGCTGCCGTATCCAGCCCGGCCGTGCGCCGAACCAGCGTGCGCCGAACCGACGGATGCGAGGCAAGCAACGCCATCGCGCAGTACCACGCGCACGAAATGCCGATCGACGGCGCCACGACCGCGATATCGAGCCACAACGGCGCATGCGCGGGCACAGTCAACGCAAAGATGCTGCCGTAGAACGCGATCGACTTCGGGTTCGTCATGCTGACGAAATAGGCTTTCTTCGTCGCAGCCCAGCCGGACGCGGTGCTGCCGACGTCCGCGGACAACGGCCGCCGCGCGGTGGGGCTTATTTTCTTTTGGGCTGGCGCGGGAAGTCATCTATCCACTGTGCGTCGGTCCCGAGCTTGCCTCAGCGCATTAGCGCCAGACACAACCCAATCCCCGCCCCATAAGTCCCAAGCGCACCGACCAACCGCAAAGGATTGGGCTTCGCCATCGTCGGAAATGCAAGCAGTCCAACGACGAGCAAACACCGGCACGCGGTTGCGATGACCATCAGCGACACGGACACCGCGGACGGCGATCTCGCGCCCAGAAAAAGAAACAGCACCGCCAGGAACGGCGCGTATTCCGCGGTATTGCCATGCGTTCGAACCAGCTTGTGCAGCAGGTTGGCCGGATCGTCGGCGAAGCCGCATTGGTGCGTTCGCGAAAACGCGTCATCGATAGCGACAAGCCGAGGCCGAATAACAGCAGCCCCAACACCGCGACGCATCCGAGAGCAATGTCGTTCATGGCAATGCGGCTCCTTGTCAGGCAATCGACGCACGCCTGTTTGGCGAGAATCAGGCGGCTCCCATTCTCGCACGGGCCGGCACGCGAGGTCCGCGCGGCTGGACCCCGCAAAAACGACTGCGCCGCGATCGTTCCAACACCGATCGCGGCGCAGCTTACCACTCAAATACGTGGACTACGGCCACGCTTAGTCTTCGTGATCGAATTCCGGCAGCGCACGCGTTCCTTCAATCGCGACCGAATGCAGCAGCTCAGGCTTCAGATCGAGCAGACGCAAGATCGTCGGCGCGACCTGCGTGGTCAGCACCGGCTCGTCGTTGACCTGCCCGGCGTGATGCGTGTGAGGCACGTACATCACGAGGCCGAGATGGCTGTCGTCGGGCGCGTTGCCGCCATGCTCTTCGTCCTTGGACGTGCTCGACGTGTAGATGACGCCCGGGTTCGGTTGAACGATGATATCGGGCGTACGTCCGCGCGACGGGTCGCCGAACCGGTTAGCCAGTTGCGGGCCGGACAGGATGTACGCCTGAGGGCCGTCCGCGCAAATGCCGGGTGCGTTGCAGCTCAGATTCGCTTTCAGCGTCTTCACGACCGAAGACACCTGGCTTTGATCGCGCAGCCAGATCAGGCCGACGTCGTCGGTCTGCACGAAACCCGTGCCGACAAGTCCGGTGCCGTCGTTGAGGTTGCCGCTCTTCGTAGCGGCCTGCCCAATATTGCCGCCCGAATCCAGGTAGTTGTTGGCTTCGAGCAACTTGGTCAGCGTATCGCCGTTCTTCACGAGCTTCGAATGATCGGTCGGCGACTGGCCATGCTTCGCGGTCACGATGATCGCCGTCGACGAATAGAGATTGCGTTGCTTCAGTTCGGACACGACGCGTCCCAACGCGTCGTCGATATACGCGATCGCGCCGGCGACTTGCGGACCCGGCGTGAAGCTCGCATCCAGATAGCCGCCGCCCGACGCGACGGTGGCCTTCTGCGCGACGCTCAGGGTCTGGAAATTGGCGCCGAACACAGTCGGCACCGCGACGTTCTTTTGACCTGTCGAATCCTTGCCATCGATTTCGTGGATCAGCGATTGCACGTGGTAGTTGTCGAACTTCTCCGTGTGCGTGTACGTGTCGAGGTAGTAGGTATTAGTATCTGGATCGATCGAATTTATTTCGGTGCGCGAAAGGTCGTCGACGCCCGCGCCCGACGGTCCGTTGAGCCAGTCGTAGCCCCACGCGTGCTTGTCCGCCCACGCGGTGCGCGCGCCGTTGACGTTGCCCTTGATCACTTCGAAAACCGTGTTGGTCTTCAGATAGTTGTGCGGATAGACGGGCGTACAGACGCCATTGACGAGCGCGTGCGGAATCGCCTGCGGATTGAACGCGCCGCCGCCGTCGAGATGGATCAGCGCGCCGCCGTTCTCGCCGTCGATGCCGGTCGTTTCGTCGAAGACGACATTCCAGCCGGTCGGGCCCGTGCAATGGGTATCGGACGGCGCATAGAGCGTGCGGTCGTAGGAGACGTCGTAGAACAGCCCCGCGGACTTCGGCGAGCCGCCGGTCACGAGCGCGGCGAGGCCCGGAAACGAATCCGACAGTCCCGGTGTATGCGCGTTCGTATAGGTGGTGCCTGACTTCGCGAGCAGCGCCAGGTTAGGGCAAGTATTCGCGCCGATGCAACGCGCGACGTCCTGCTCATGCAGACCGTCGAAGCTGATCAGCAGCACATGCTTGACGGACGCGCGATCGCGATCGCGGCTGTGGTCGTGATCGTCGCCAGCTGTTGCGACTGCCGAATACAACCCGGCGAGCAGTGCGACGGCGGCGCACATTGCGCTTTGCTTACGCTTCCATTTCGTGATCGGTTTCATGTCTCGTCCTTTTGTTTGACAACGAATTTGGGTAGTGCGGGACGAATTTGAACCGTAAAAAAGTCATTTGCGTGAACTGAAATTAATATTTGGCAATACTGAGGTGTTAAGGTCTTGTTAAGGTTGGGGTGATCCATTCGACGCGCATGCGCTGTGAACCTGATTCGATTCCGTGCGTGATTTTTCGCGAGTCGGCAAGCATAAAAAACGGCACGGGCTATTGCAGACCCTGCCGTTTCGCCGGTCGGTAGTCGAATATCGCCAGGCGTCATCCCAGTGGGATTGATAGCTTGCGTGGTGGAAGTAGCGGCCGCCGTGCGGTGCCGCCGCCGTCCGTGCCGCTCGCGCCATGCCGGTCGCCGCGATCGCGGCGACCGCACGCGGCGTGACGCTCGCGCGTTCGCCTAGTGCGCGGCCGGCTCCTGCGTGATGGAATCCACGCGGTCGGGATAGAACGCAAGGTGCTCGCGGATCGGCGCGACAGCGTCGTATGGGTGCTCGTAGGTCCACACCGCGTTGGTGCCGCGCTCGCCGGCCGAAGGAATCGAGAAGTATGCGCATTCGCCCTTGTACGGACAATAAGTGGCGTGCGCCGTGCGTTCGAGCCGGGTCATGTCGACGTCCTTGCGCGGGATGTACAGCACGGCCAGATAGCGGGCTTCGAGCAGCGTCAATGCGTCGTGCGTATCGGCAATCAGGTGACCGCCTGCCATGACGATCACGCGCGCCTGGTGGTGCTCGATCGTGATTGGATGATCCGGGCCGGGGATCTTGACGGGTTTGTCGTTCGGGACCGAATGAGTGGACATAACGAGGCTCCCTGCGAAAGTGGGGCTGCGAGGTTTCGTGAGTCGACGGCGATGTTCGTCGCCGAACGCCACGCAAGCGACTGAAGATCGCCCGTATTGCCGTACTACTTCCTTTCAGGTATTTCTATCACATACTAACGCAGACCTTCCAGGTGCTGTGAGCGGCGCAATGCCCGTCGGAATTGCATCAGTTGCGTGCGCGTGCTTTTGTGCAACGGGATGGCGACTTCGCGGAAGACGAACACGATCAGCCGACTGACAGGAGCGCGTCATGCTCGTTGGATATGCCGTGTATGACCCTGCAAGTGAGCCTGCAATCTCGTCGACAAATGGCGAGGTTGTTTGACTATGCCGGCGCTTCGGAAGTGTTGGTCACTTCGCGCATTTGGGGCGTGTGCCGCTCTAACCTTGAACCTGTTGTCCTGCCCTTCGCACGCACAGGTCGCGCCGAGGCAATTGTCGAGCAATACCGTGATTGGCGGCAATGTAAAGCAGCACGCAGACGCTGTGCTCGCGATCATGACCTACACGACAGTCCCGGACGTTACGACCAGTAACCTGTCGGTCAACAACGGCCTGACGGGTAATCCCGGCTTTGGGCAGACGCAATTTGGCGGCGGCTTCACCCTCAGCAGGTCGTTTCCGTTGTACATGGAGGGCACGCTCGCCTACAGCCGCTACGATCCGATCTTCATTGCCACGGATGGCGCCCAGCAGCGTGCGGTGCCGACGAAGTGGAACACCTTCAGTGGCACGGTCGGCCTGGGGTGGGATTTCCGCATCACGGACGAACTGGTGTTCCGTCCGATCTTGAACGGCACGATTGGGCGTGTCTCGAGTGACCTGAAGGTGGGGCAGACCCTCTTCAATCATGTCACCGACAGCAACCTGCAGTTCCTCGAAAACGGCTCGCTGAACGCCTACGGCTATGGCGGCTCCCTGATGCTCGACTACGAGCATTACCGCGAAAACTACGAAATCGACGCCGAACTGCGGGCAACCGATATTTACCTGCGCAGCTTCGGCAGTTCGTCGGAGGCCGTTCAGGGCTCGGCCATGGCGCAGCAGGTGAGCCTATGGACGCGCTGGCGCGCGCCCACCGGCTGGCACGCACTGGACCGGCCGGTCCGCTATGTGCTCGAAGCCGCTTACTCGCGCTATTTCGGCGACAGTGCCGGCGTGCTGGGTTTCAACGACCTCACGTCGCTGGGAGTCGGCCTCGAACTCGACAGCAGCAGGTATCCCGTCATCGTCACCCGTACGCGCGCGATTGTGCGCTATGTGTTCGGTCGCAACGTGCACGGGGTGTCGTTCGGATTCGCGATGAGTTTCTAGCCGGGCCAGCTTGCCGGTCCAGCAACGAGGCTCGAACTCATGCGCGCGATCCAATGCTTCTGGTTCTCGCTCGGCCACGCGGTATAGCGCTTGCTCGGCCCACACATGAATCGATCAAAGGAGCCGTGATGAACGACAAACCGAAACAGCCCGATGCCGGCGGCAATCTGCCGGGCAACGTTGTAGCAGAACCAGGCCCTGAATGAAGGGCCAAAACGAAGGACCTCGTGCCATGCGTACATTCGGACAGAGCCGGTCGACGAAGCGGATCGACAGCGAGCCGGACATGCGCCTGCAGAAGATAGAGATTGCCGACTTCCTCGTAAGCTGGACCGTCATTCGGGATTCGGAAGGCGCTTTCCAGTGGGTCGTGGTCGTGACGGAGCGTGGCGGCGAGCATCACACGATCTTCGAGCGACGCGGGACGTGCGGCCACGTGTCATGGGACGACGCGCTCGACATCGCGGCCGAAACCGCGCGCCGCGTCGCGGCCGGGCTCGTCGAGCCGGGTGAACCGGCGAAGACGAAACAGCGGCGCGGGCGCACGCCGGGTGCATCGCGCCCGAATCGTTGATGCGCGATCGCGGGCGGCGCCCCGTTGTGTCAGTAGAACGTGCTAGTTCCATTGACGCCGCGTCTGTGCCGCGCGACGCGACCTCGGCAGCCAATGCCGCAGCGCGAGCAATACAGTCGATCCCAGCAGCAGCGTGGCGATCGGAAACGTGCCCGCGGCATTCACCGCAATGTCCATCGGGCGCTCTCCGAGCAACTGCATCCGGCGGCGCGTCATCGCGGCGCCGAGCGACTGCAGTTCGTTCTTCAGCACGCGCTCGGCGTCGGGCAGCAGGATGGTTTCCTCGTCGGCGACATGATGAGCGACTTCGCGGATCAGTTGATAAAAGAGCCCGTCGTAGGCGGCGTTTTCGGGGCCCATCCCGCGCAGCTTCGCGATCGTTGCGCGCATCTCGTCGTGCTCGGGACGGCTTTTTCTCAGCGCCTCGTCATTGCCGAGCGCGCGGTCGAGCGCCGGGTAGAAAATTTCCTCCTCGAGCTGCGCGTGGATATCGAGCGCGTCGCACACGCCGTTGACGATCGCGCGTTTGCGCCACCACGGCGTGGACGCGTGGTATCGGTGCGAAGCGGCGAGCACGTGCATATGGTCGAGGCGGATCATCGACGTAATCGACGGCGACAGCGATGAGGCGTCATTGGACATGGCGTTTCTCCAGGGAAAGGGTGCCGGCGGTTACCGCATGCGCCATTCCCGCTGCCCAGCAATCGATCAACGCGGTGCCGGCTGCCGCGAGCGCACTGCTTTGCTGCTCGTGAGGGCGCTCAACGCGGAGTCCGCGGCATCCGCCGCACGGGCGAACAGGTCGTCGACGATTCGCCGCGCCGCGCTATATCCGCCCATCAACGCATCGGCCTCGGTGTCGAACGGCCGGCTGCCTCCAATGTCGACGCGCAGCGGCGAGAACGTTGCGACCGCAGCGCCCGCCTGATAGATGTGAACCACCGCCGCGTAGCGTGTGCGTACCGCCGCGCGCCCGGCGGGGCGCAACGTGAAATCCGCCTCGACGGTCACCTCGATCGTGAACCCGTGGTATTCGTAGGTCCGCATCATCATCATGTCCTTCGTCGCGTGAGTGTGTGATCGTGCCGGTGCGCGATGATCATGCGCGACGGGCGCGGCGCTAATTGCCGCCCTGCGCGCTCGAGCGGCGCTGGCTCCGTGCTTCGAGCGTAGCGAGCCGCGCTTGCGGCTGCAGCACCGGCGGCAGTTCGGCGTTGGCCTCGATGCGCGCGCGCCAGTAAGCCGGCGTCGCAATTCCCGTGCCCTGCCAGTCGACGCGGTCGCATTGAACGAGTTGTTCGAGGCGCTGGACAATCGCGCTGATGTGCGTCAATTTCCTTGTGACGTCGTTGTGATTACGCGCGGCTTTCACAGGTTCTCTCCCCGTTTTATTATCTCCAGCTTACTCGTCGTTCACAGTAAGTCATACCGGCTTGATGACATGTCCGAAAACGCCGGATTCAGCATGCTCGCATTTGCAAAAAAAAAAGTACATCGCAGTGAGTTGTCCGAGACAGCCGCAGTGGACAGTCCCGTCCACTCGCGCGCCGCAGTTTGCGGGACCCACATTCGACGGACCGACGCGCCGGATTGCTTCTACGCTCGACTGTTGGTGTGACGTCGTGATGACAGCGTGTGCAAATGAAATTCGCGCCGTCGTCTGTTAGTCGGTCAACTTCTGATCTGGATCAAAATAGCAAAAGGCGGTGTGGTGATCGCGCCAGCGCTCGGGTACCCTCGTTGGAAATCCCTTTGTGCGTGGCACGATGAACGTGGTGACTATCGCGAGGGAGGGCGAAATGCCTGATGTCGGTCAAGGCTCGTGCGCTACCGATGCACGCAAGCGCAGCGCATCCGCGCGTTGCGATTGTGATCGCACCGCGACTCACGTTGCGAAGAATCGGCGCGCGGCAGCGCTGCGCGGAACGCTCGTGATGACATTTGCCGTCGCCATGATGGGTGGATGCGCGACGTCGGCCGAGCGCACCAATGTGCAGCCTTCGGGTCAACAGACGTGCAATGTGGCCGGCAAATTCTGCAACACGTTTTTCGGACCTTGACGGAAACGCTCCCAGCGCGTGTCGGCGCGCACGGCACGTTTCCTGACCGGCCCGCGTTCGTCTGCAATCGGACGACCGATGTTGGACGTGTCGCGGCGCGCGTTTGCTCGGGCGTGTCCATGGCCTTCAGCTTGTGGACAGCGGGCATCGGTTGGAGGAGCATGGTCGCCTGGATACGCTTGAAAGGGTATGCGCGATCGGACAATTCCACCCCACCATTTACGCGCACGAGCGAGGCAACCAGTCGTGCTATTGCAGGAGGAAAGAAATGCTGACGCAGAAAACCAAGGACATCGTCAAGGCCACGGCCCCGGTCCTGGCCGTGCACGGCAATACGATCATTCAACTTTTCGTGAAGGCGGAGCACTATCCGATCGTCGGCGGCGCGTGGTGTTCATTCACGGTGCGCGCAACGGCGCGGTGCATGCGATGCGCGGCCGTCTGCAGCAGACTGCCGCCACCCAGCCGAATTTCCGCGCGATCGTGTTCTACGACGCGCCGCTCGATACCGACGTGCAGGGCCGCGACTACGACAACGCGGGTTTCATCGACCTCAGCAAGCTGCGCGACGAGATCCTGTTGTCCGACACCGACTACTACATCTGCGGTCCTGTTCCTTTCATGCGGCTGCAGCACGACGCACTGAAAAACATGAACATTCACGAGTCGAAGATTCACTACGAGGTGTTCGGACTGGATCTGTTCGCTGAATGACGCATACGGCGCGTGCCGCGCGACGGCTGCCGCGGAAGCGACAAGCACGAATGCAGTCACCGTGACCGGGAGCGCGGCATGAAAGTGCACCATCTGAACTGCATTTCGACTTGCCCGCTGTGCGGCAAGCTGTTCAACGGCCACCCCGATTCGTTGATCCGCCGCGGGCATCTGACCTGCCATTGTCTGCTCGTCGAAAGTCCGGCGGGGCTCGTGCTCGTCGATACCGGTTTCGGTCTGCGCGATGTCGCCGATCCCTATTCGCGCCTCGGCAAATTCTTCCTGAGGCTGCTGAAGCCTGAGTTCCGAAATGAAATGACGGCGATCAGGCAGATCGAGCGGCTCGGTTTCGACCCGGCCGACGTGCGCCACATCGTGATGACGCACCTCGATTTCGACCATGCGGGCGGGCTCGACGACTTTCCGCACGCAACGGTGCACATGCTCGCGAGCGAGCGCCAATACGCGGCGCAGCAGAAGACGTGGCTGGACCGGCAGCGCTTCAGGCCGCAGCAGTGGTCGTATCAGAACATGTGGCGCGCGCATTCGCCGCAGTACACCGAGCGTTGGGAGGGCTTCGCCAAGGTCCATCCCATCGAAGAACTCGCGAGCGAGATCGCGCTCGTGCCGTTGCGAGGCCATACCTATGGTCACGCGGGCGTCGCGGTACACGGCGATGGCGGCTGGTTGCTGCTCGCGGGCGACGCCTATTTCGACAACGGCGAGCTCGACCCGGTGCGTCCGCATTGCGCACCCGGTTTGCGCTTCTATCAGTGGATGCTCGAAAAGGATCGCGCGGCGCGACTGTACAACCAGCGCCGCCTGCGTGATCTGGCGAAGCGGGCGAGCCCCGCGTTGACGATTTTTTGCAGCCACGACGTCGACGAGTTCGAGCGGCTCGCGGGCCGTTCGGTGGCGGTGCCGGCGGAGCAGATGGCGTGATGCTCGCAGGCTTGCGAGCGCGCCCGGTGCTTCGCGGATCGCTCACGTCTTGCGCCTGGCCCAGGCATCGTGCGCGGCGGGGCGCGTTTCCTATACTGCCTTTGTCCTCCGTTTGGACTTCAGGGGACATCGTTCTCAAATGCGCTTGCGGCGACCATGCCGGTTGAAGGCTGGTGGCTCTTTTTTGCGCGAGCGCATTTCATCGATCCGGCCGCCGCAGCAGCGCGGCCGCAAGCAGGCCCGCGCCGAGCGCCACGTAGACGTTCCCGAGCGAGCGGCGCGACAGGTGCGCCTCGAATCCAGGGGTGAGCCTGTTGGGCACCACCTTGTAGTCGACCACATATGCGCTCGCCACGGTCGTGGCTGCGGCCACCGCGGTCGCGCCGGGCCGTCGTGACGGGTCGGGACCGGCCATCCGGTCAACCAGTTGCTCGAACATCATTGCCCAGAAGATTGCGGCTGCCTGATGGATCGCGAAGCCGGTCACCGTATGCCGGATGCTGAAGCCGCGTTCACGCAGCGCGCGTTGCGGCCACAGGCAGTGGGTGACGGCATTGATCGGCGCGAGCGGGCTGCCCGATGCGTCCGTGGATGCCGCCGCGGCTGTCGCCGCCGACACGCAGCCGGCCAACAGCCCCGATGGGACGGCTCGGCGTAGCGTCGCACGGGTGGCCTGATACCACGGAGAACCGTTTTTGTACTCGAGCGTTTTCATGGCAGGGCTCCGGTTCGGGCGCGCAAACGCACGCCCCATGATCGCGGACAGCGGTACGCGCGAGGAGCGGCATGGCGCGTTCCGCGCGGACGATGCGCAGGAATGCCGGCCGAAAATCGTGGCCCCACTGCGATACGCAGTGCGCTTCATCGACGACGACGAGTTCGATGCGTTGCCGAGAACGCGCCCGCAATGACGCTGCGGATGATGTCCCGTTGGCCGGGGCGCAGCCGGCTGATCCCGAACACTTCGCGCAGCGTCCTGCGCATCGCGTTCAGACGGGCGGACGTGTCGCGCGGGGTGGTGGTGTCGGTCATGACGTTGGCGGTTGGCTTGCGGCACGGCGAGTCAGCCTGCGACGCAGCAAACATCGTACCGCGACGCGGCGCCGCAGCCGGGAACGCGATGTGCTGATACCTCATGACGTGACATTTATGGCCAAACGGGTGGACTCATGAACAAGGAAGACAAAAGCGACGCGTATCCCTACGCGTCGGGCGGATGGGGGTCGGTCAAGGCGGTGGCGACAATCCTGCTGCAGGAAAAAGCACCGCTGAAGGATAGCCAGGTTCTGATGCATCAGAATAAGCCCGACGGTTTCATGTGTGTCAGCTGCTCGTGGGCGAAGCCGGCCGATCCGCATACGTTCGAGTTTTGCGAAAGCGGTGCGAAAGCGACCGCGTGGGATCTGACGGCCAAACGCGTAACGCCCGATTTCTTCGAGGTCCACACGGTCAGCGAGCTCGCCAAATGGCACGACCACGATCTCGAGGAAGCGGGGCGGTTGACCGAGCCGCTGCGCTACGACCCGGCTACCGACCGCTACGTGCCGGTGCCGTGGCAGGAAGCATTCGATGCGATCGGCGCCGAACTGCGCACGCTGGACCCGGCCAGCGTGGTGTTCTACACGTCGGGCCGCGCTTCACTGGAAACCTCGTACATGCTGCAGCTTTTCGCGCGCATGTACGGCACCAACAATCTGCCTGACAGCTCGAACATGTGCCACGAAAGCACCAGCGTCGGCCTCAAGGAAGCGATTGGCGTGGGCGTCGGTACGGTCTCGCTCGACGACTTCGAGAAGACCGACCTGATGTTCTTCTTCGGCCAGAACGTCGGCACCAATAGCCCGCGCATGCTGCATCAGTTGCAGGACGCGCGCAAACGCGGCGTGCCGATCATCACGTTCAATCCGCTACGCGAGCCGGGGCTGCTGCATTTCGCAAACCCGCAGTCAGCGTTGCAGATGCTCACACCCAGCGATACGCAGATCAGCACGCAATACCACCAGGTGAAGACGGGTGGCGATACCGCCGCGATCCTCGGCATCTGCAAGCTCGTCATCGAAGCGGACGATCGCGCGGTGGGCACGGGCGACGCGCGCGTCGTCGACGTCGATTTCATCCGCGAGCATACGAACGGCTACGAGCAATTCGCGCAGTACGCGCGCGACGCGAACTGGGACGACATCGAGCGAGTGAGCGGATTGCCGCGCGACGCGCTCCAGGCAGCCGCCGACGAGTACATGAAGGCGAACGCGGTGATCATCCATTACGGCATGGGTCTCACGCAGCATCGGATGGGCGTGCAGAACGTGCGCATGCTGTGCAATCTGCTGCTGCTGCGCGGCAATATCGGCAAGCCGGGCGCGGGGCCGTCGCCGGTGCGCGGGCATTCGAACGTGCAGGGACAGCGCACGGTCGGCATCACCGAAAAGCCGGAGCTCGCGCCGCTCGATCAACTGGCCAGACAGTTTTCGTTCGAGCCGCCGCGCGAGAAAGGCATGAACATCGTCGAGGCCTTCGAGGCGATGCTCGACGGCAAGGTCAACGCGATGATCAACCTCGGCGGCAACCTCGTGCGCTCGGTGCCCGACCGGGTGCGCACCGAACCGGCGTGGGCCGCGCTCGGGTTGACCGTCAACGTGGCGACCAAGCTCAATCGCAGCCACCTGGTGCACGGCCAGCGCTCGTATCTGCTGCCGTGTCTGAGCCGCATCGAGATCGACCGGCAGGCGGGCGGCGCGCAGGCGGTGTCGATGGAAGACAGCACGGCGCACTTTCATGGCTCGCGTGGCATGGCCGAACCGGCCGCGCCGACGATCCGCTCGGAGCCGTTCATCGTCGCGGGCATCGCGAAGGCGACGCTCGGCGAGCGCTCGAGCGTCGACTGGGATGCATGGCGCGACGACTATTCGCGCGTGCGTCTGGAGATGTCGAAGACATGGCCCGAGATGTTCGGTGATTTCGAGGCGCGCATGTGGACACCCGGCGGCGTGATCCGGCCGCTGCCGGCGCGGGAGCGCAAGTGGAAGACCAAAAGCGGCAAGGCCGAATTCATGGTGCCGACTTCGATCGGCGAAGATCCGGACATGCCCGCGCGTGAGCCCGATTCGCTGCGGTTGATGACCTTGCGCAGCGACAGCCAGTTCAACACGACCATCTATGGCCTCGACGACCGCTTCAGAGGCATCAAGGGTTCGCGCATGGTGATTCTGATGAATCGGGCCGACATGGAGAAGCGCGGACTCGCGCACGGCGACCGCATCTGCCTCGAGACGATCGCGGACGACGGCGTCGAGCGGCACGTCGACGGACTGACCGTCGTGCCGTTCGACGTGCCGCAGGGATGCATCGGCGGCTATTACCCGGAATGCAACCCGCTGCTGCCGCTATGGCACTACGCGAAAGAGAGCAAGGTGCCGGGCGCGAAGTCGATTCCGGTGCGCGTACTGGCGACCACGCGGTGACCAGTGCTTCGTAGATACAAAGAGGCCGGCGTCGTTACCGGTGCCGGCCGCTGAATTACACCCGGGCAGCGCGTGAAGGGCATGATAAGCGCGTGCCCATCTCCTTCATAGTCGGGCCAGCGGCCCGCAACGCGTGATGTCCGTTACCCAGCACTGAAGGACAGCGCACGACGCCACATAGTGTTCGGATACTGCGACGTCCCCTACGGATTCGGGGACAACGTTTCTCCAGAAGCGCTCATGGCATTCCATCGCTGCCTCCGGGCTGCGGTTCGATTTGCCGGCAACCCGGCATCGTCCGTTTCATCGCGTCGGCAGCCCCCGCACGCGACACGCAGTCCATGCGATCGCCGAAACCCACAGGCAGCCGGCGAAGATGCCGCGCCTCATCGAATTGCTGAGGAAGGGTTGAGAGCAGTCTATTGCTCAACCAACCAGGGTCTCGCGGCCAGCGATTTGCCGACGTCATGAACGAATCGCCGGCAAACGCCGTCGTGCATCACATGCGCCTACGGCGATGAACAGAATCCGGGTAGCCGCGACAATTGCCGGTCTCCCAGGTATGGCTGCGCGGGTTGCGCAGCCATACGGGGTTATTTCGAAAGCTGGGTCGGGACTTGCGTCGACGCTTGTGTCGGAAGTTGCGGAATCTGCGGAAGCTGTGGAGGTTGCGGAAGCTGCGGCCCACCCTGTGAAAGCTGCTTCGTGGACGGTTGCCCGGCGGACGCTGGCTGCTGCGACTGCGATTGCTGCGGCAGATTGCTTTGCGCAAGCACGGATGTGCTGGTAAGGAAGGCGAACAGTACAAGGAAGGTCTTTTTCATTTCAATTCTCGACAGTTGGTCGTCTTGATTTTGATGCGATTAGCAGCCGCGGGCCGTATCAACGCGCGGCCAAGGTTGCCTTGTAACGCCAGGACGCTGTTGCGGTACTGAAGTCGACGGGGCTACCCGACGCTACGTTGTCTGACGGGAGGGGAGCGGACGAACTAGTCACCCCGCCG
>NZ_VZQO01000076.1:0-23288 GCF_014397665.1 Paraburkholderia sp. UCT2 | reverse complement strand
TTTTATCTGTATCTGTTTCTGGATGTGTTCAGCCGGAAGATTGTCGGCTGGCAGGTCTATGCCGAGGAAAGCAGCGTGCTGGCCAGCGAAGTCCTCAGGGACCTCTGCGCGCGCGAAGCGATACAGCCCGACCAGGTGATTCTGCATTCGGATAACGGCGGCCCGATGAAAGGTGCGACGATGCTCGCCACCCTTCAGGCGCTGGGTGTCATGCCGTCGTTGAGTCGCCCGGGCGTGAGCAACGACAACCCTTATTCCGAGTCGCTGTTCAAGACCCTGAAGTACCGGCCTGCTTACCCGCTCAAGGCGTTCGATACCCTGTTGGCCGCGCGCACCTGGGTGGGCGCACTGGTGCGCTGGTACAACCATGAACATCGTCACAGCGCCATCCGGTTCGTGACGCCGGCGCAGCGTCATGCCAACCTTGATCAGGACATTCTGGATCGACGCGCGGCGCTCTACGAGACTGCCCGGCAACGCAATCCGCTCCGATGGAAAGGCCAAACGCGCAACTGGCGGCGCGTAAGTGCTGTGCATCTGAACCCGGATCGAACCGACAACCTGGCAGGCACTCCGCAGCGCGATAACTAGGAGCGAAAGGCCGCCTGAAATCTAAACGTTGAGGCGACAACTACCTTGAAAATTTCCGCTGCATGCACGTTTCGATGGAGCACGTTTCAGCCACGCGTAGAAGCCGCTGGCGGAGACTTCCAGCAGTCGTGCCATCGTGGCAATGGGCCAGGCGGCCTGGTTTGCTCTCATGAACTCGAACCCTTGTCGGGCACCGTTCCGGTCTCCTGTGCAAACCAGGCCGCGGCTTTTGACAAAATCTCGCGCTCAAGCTCCAGCTGGCGCACCTTGCGGCGTGGACGTGTAATTTCTTCACGCTCGCTCGTAGTCAGGCCGTCGCGTCGCTTGCCGGTGTCGCGATCGGCTTGCGCCACCCAGTTGTAGATCGTCTGCGCGGTTGGCTCGAACTCCTGCGCGAGTTCCTCAGGTGTGCGCCCGGCCTTGACCAGCTGGACGATCTGCGCCCGAAATTCGGGAGGGTAAGGGTTGCGGTGCTTTCCCATGATGGACACGTCCTGTTCCAAAGGATAGGTGTCCACGAAAGCGGGTCAACTCCACGTGGCTCACCGAGTCAATACGATTGAAGACGCTACCGCCCGTTGTGTCGGATTCGCCGGCGCACTGTCGGATGGGTGACCGACATCCGCACCGTTCACGATCATCGCGCTCGACCCGCCACCATCGAGATTGATCGCCTTGCTCGCCTCAAGCCACTCCATGACGTTTGCTGTTTCCTGGATTGTCGTACCCAAAGCAAGGCCGGGTTGCCGTCCGTCAGTCTCGACCAGCAGGATCGTGCCGTCCGCAGCCGTGCCGATCATCGTGCGCGGGTTACGTGCGTTGAACCATCCCCAGTAAAAGCTTGATCGATCGACGCCTGCATAGTCAGGCGACCAGCCTTCTGTCACGGCTCTTTCCTGAACTGTCGCAGCCGGCAACAAGGTTGGGCCGGCAGCGGTCAACGACACGCCCGGCGACAGTGTCACCGGAGCGTTGTTCGACTGGACCTGCGACGCGACTGTCAGCGCCGTCCCAACCGGCGCATTTTGTTGCAGCCATGCGGCGCTCGTACCAAGCCCTTGCAAAGCGTAACCGCCATTAGGCGGGGGCGCCCCCAGCATCGCACTTCCTGACAGGACCTGACCATTGCTGCTCACCAATACTTCGTAGGTCGGCCCGCTGTAGCCCGGATCAACCGTGGTTGAGGACGTCAGGCCACCGTTGAAATTGCTGTCATACAGCACGAGATCGTTATAGTTTGTACACGTGTAGTCGTGTGCACGCTCCGGGGCAGGCGTTTCATCCGGGCTGCCACAATTGAATATCTGACCAAGAATCGAGCTGTTAAACGCGACGATTGGCGTGCTCGTGCCGTTCGCGCTGGTCACGGTCACTGTCGTCGACAGGTTGGGTAAAAAAGCGACGGTTGGGTGCCCGTCCACCTGCGCAAACGAAACACCCGGCTCTCCATTAGCAGCCATACCCTCAAGTTTGCCGTTGGAGACAATCGTGCTGGCTGCACCCTTCAACTGGACACCGGCGGGGTTGGCATTGGTCGACCAGAAACCAGAGTTTATTGCAGCAATGGCCCCCAGGCGCGCGGCCGTTGCCTGGGGCGTTTCGCCGCCCGTGCCCAGCATGCCGCCGCTGCCGGATGCATTGCCGCCCGCGATTATGTTCTGAAGGTTTCCCTTGAACGTAGGTGAAATGGCCAGGACATTGACGAGCCATGGCCCGGTCGACGACGCGTTACCGTCAAGACCTGTATTGCGGACTGTGGGCTTATACGCGTTGCTGGTTTGTTGAGCGATTGCCGTTGCAACAGCCTGTGCAGCGGCCTGAGTTGCATACTGGCCGATCGACACGTTGAAACCAAGTGGCGACCCGTCCGGTCCGGTTCCCGCCGGGTCATAGCGTACCTGATAACCTGCTGCCGCCATCGCTGCAGCGGCAGGGGCCGCAGCGATCTGTGTCTTCGCGAACTGAACCGTGACCGTCCAGGAATCGGTGCTGGCCGCCTGGCCGCGAGCGATCTGGTAATACGTGACACCGGGGCTGACCTGTGTGGTCGTACGCGCTTCCTGTAGCCCCGGCGGTCCGAGCGGCAATTCGCCCGCGGGTAGTTGCCATGAGACCGCCGGGGAGGGCGCCGCAGTAGATAAGGACGACGAAGATCCGTCAGAAATGGAATCTCCACACCCCGATAGAATCAAGGCTGCCGCAGCCGCCAGTACCAATTCTCCAACTACATATCTATCCGCCAACTTCTTCATCAACCGACTCTCCAAATCAAATTTTCTTCTTACTTGTCAATTCGTCAAAGAAGCGAATTAGGCCTGTTCAGATCATAATCCTGAACAACCTTAGCTTAACTGAATATTAATTTGCTATGGTGACATCGCTGTGAAAGACTATTTGATATGCAGTACGCATCAATCACGAAATTGATTTTGAGATAATTCATTGCGAATATATCGTGAGCATCAGGCCGGTACCGTCCAGAATGTCGTTGACGGCGGAGGCGGGAATTGCTATTGCTTCGGATTGATGCGCGTGGAAGTCGGCAGTAGAGGTTCGGTTTTGTCGCGATACCGATTGCAATTTGAGCAAAGCCGGATATGACTAGGACTACCTATTTCACCAACGAATAGAATTGCTCGGCGAAAGTTTGTCGGGCCCCGTTGTTTTGCATCTGCCCCTTGGCGATCATGTGAGCTACCTCGATGCCACCGAGCAGGATGCGTGCGCACCGGAAATTCTTGAACCCGAGCATGGAGCGGGTACGCCGTTTAATCGCGCGGTGGTTGTCGATCGTCACAGTCTCGGGTTCGCCATTCAGGGCCATCGACTTTTCGAAATACCGCCGCGCCGCAGTCTTATCCCGATGGGCCCGTAACAGAAAGTCGATGGTGTTGCCGGCCTTGTTGACGGCGCGATACAGGTATTTCCATTGGCCCTTGACCTTGATGTAGGTCTCGTCGACGCGCCAGCTCTTGCCCACGGGGCGTTTGTGGCGGCGAAACGCTTTTTCCAGCACCGGCAGCAGCTTGAGCGCCCAACGGTGCACGGTTGAATGATCCACTGAGATGCCTCGCTCAGCCATCATTTCTTCGAGGTTTCGCAGGCTAAGCAGATAGGCCACATACCAGCGAACACAAGTCAGGATCACATCAAGCGGGTAATGCAGGCGTTTGAGCACGCGGGCAACGGTCGGATTCAGAGTCTTCATCAAGCTTTCAGTCGTTCATCTGTTCCGCACATCATAGGCGACCGCCTTATTGCAACAGAACCGGTCCGCCGGACGGAAAAGTAAAGCGCAAAAGCCATTCGCGTTGGGCTTCGTGTCGACGCCAAACGTGCAACGTTGCATACACCCCTTCCATCGTCCGACACCGCTGCTGATCCCACGACGGAAGGCTCGTCCGGATTAGGCGAAGCCGTGCACGAAGCACGTCTGTGGCGCGACGACGGCTGGACCGCGCGCGTCATCAAGAACGAAGACGACGAAGGCTGGGCCGTCGAAATGATCAAGGACGGCGAAGCGGAACCGGCGCTCGTCGGACCGTGGACGATGGGCCGCAACAAGAAGGATCCGAAACCCCTCGACACGTCGGCGTTCAACACGCTGGCGAAGACCGCCTCAGAAGTCCTGCGCCGCCATGAGCAGCAACTGCGTGCGCAACTCCATAAAGAAGTGCGGGTGGCGAGTGCGGACGGAAACGACGAACTCGACATCACGCCGGACATCGTTGCGGACGACATCGAACCGTACGCGCTGCTGACCGCGCTCGACACCTTCGGCGAGCAGTTGGCGCAAGTGCAGGTCGCGCCCAGCTTCAAGCACAGCAAGGCGAGCGCCGTGGCCTGGGTCGAAAACGAATTTCGCCGCCCGGGCTAGAGGCGGGGCAGGCCGGCTGACCAGGCTGATTCAAAAATTACTAAAGCCTGTCAATATACTTTCATATTCACTTCATAGAATCCTCGCGTCATAGCGGCGCGAGCGTGAACCATGTGGTTTCGGGCTGACTACGTGCCGGCTGTGCATTCATCCACGCTACCCGAACCCTGGATCACGACAACATGGCAGAGCCGATCGACATTTCCCGCCGCAAGGCCCTGAAACTACTTGCCGGTGCGCCGATGCTGCCGCTAGGCGGCATCGCCACGGCGTCGATGCTGACCGCTTGCGGCGGCGATCTGGCGACTCCGTCGGCCAATTCCGCCACACCTACTACGCCTGCCACCCCGGTCGCGAACTTCACTTCGGCGTCTTTCACCAGCATGCCGGCGCCGTCGCTCGCCAATCCGTCGCTGATGGCAACCACCACGGTCGGCTCAGGCCTGACGGTTTCGTATTCCGACGGCTCCCAAAAGGCTTACAAACTTGCGTACCAGCCGTTCTTCATGACCGGCGATCTGGTCCCGGACGGCAACGGCGGCACCGTGCTGGCAGGCGGGTACTTCGACATCAACAACCAGCCGATCGACGACGATTCGGTGCCCGCGCAACGGCGCCAGTTCTTTTCGGACTCGCCGGACGGTACGTCGCTGCTGAAGATCGATGGCGCGAAGGTCGCCGGCGTAAAGGGCAACACGGTGTTCGCTGTGGTCCAGTTCGAATACACGACGCGCTCGCAGTCCGGCAGTGACATGTATGGCCGCCTCCCGTCGCCGATCGCGGTGCTGACGCTGGATCAGGATCCGGCCACCGGCAAGTTGACGCTCGTCAAGTATCACAACGTCGACACGTCGCCCGCGAATGGACTGTGGATCACCTGCGGCGCGAGCCTGTCGCCGTGGAACACGCATCTGTCGAGCGAGGAATACGAGCCGGATGCGTTCACGGCCAGCTCGAGCAATCTGGCGCAGTACAAGGCGTTCAACGATAACCTGTACGGCAACACGAACATTGCTTTCAACCCGTATCTCTATGGTCATCTACCGGAAATCACGGTCAAGGCGGATGGCACCGGCTCGGTCAGAAAGCACTATTGCCTCGGGCGCATTTCGCACGAACTGGTGCAGGTGATGCCGGACAACCGCACGGTCCTGATGGGCGACGACGCGACCAACAGCGGCCTCTTCATGTTCGTGGCGGACAACGAGAAGGACCTGTCGGCCGGCACGTTGTATGTGGCGAAAGTGGGCGCGGGCTTCTCGGTCGATCCGGCCGCGGCGGGCGCGGACCTGACGTGGATCAGGCTGGGTCACGCGACGAGCGCGGAAGTCGAGGCCATGGCGAAGTCGAATCGGCCGCAGGACGTCATCGACGTCAAGTGGACCGATCCTGCCGACGCTAACTACCGGAAGATCTTCGCCGGCGGCACCGCGCAGTGGGTCAGGATCATGCCGGGCAAGGAGAAGGTTGCGGCTTTCCTCGAAACCCATCGCTACGCTTACCTGGCGGGCGGCAGCATGGGCTTCACGAAGATGGAAGGGACGACGGTCAACATCAAGGACAAGATCGCGTACTCCGCTTTGCAGAACATCGTCGACTCGATGGTGAAGGGCAACGCGAAGGGCTGGAACGCGGAGAGCAACATTTCGGTCGACGCCGCGATCAACGCCGGCGGCGTGCTTCAGCACAAGCTCGCGGGCGGCCAGAAGGATAACCAGGGTGCCGCGATCAACAGCGAGTGGGTGCCGGTGCACACCAGCGCGCTGCTGGTCGGCAAGGACATCGCCGCCGACGCGCTCGGCAACAAGGCCGACCCGGAGTTGGTCGCCAACCCGGACAACCTGAAATTCTCGGAGAAGCTGCGCACGCTCTTTATCGGCGAGGACAGCGGCTACCACGTGAACAATTTCCTGTGGGCGTACAACGTCGACACGAAGCAGCTCACGCGTCTGCTGTCGACACCCGCCGGCGCCGAATCGACCGGTCTGCATGCGGTCGACGAACTCAACGGCTGGACCTACATCATGAGCAACTTCCAGCATGCCGGCGACTGGGGCAGCCAGCATACGCAGGCGCTCAGGGACACGCTCGATCCGCTGGTGCGCGCGAATTACAGGGATCGCTTCGGCGCGTCGGTCGGCTATCTGACAGCAGACCCGACATCGATCAAGCTGGTGTGACGGCAAGGCTCGCAGAGATCCTCGCAAGTCTCATTGTGGGGAAATTGATGGCGCTTTGATCCGATACGAAAAGCACGGTTCGCGAGCGGTTCATCGCCCCCTCTCTGGAGGGGGTTTTTTATTGGAGCCGGGAGGCAAAGTTGTGTGTTCGCAAGACACTCTTCGACTTGTGACATAGACCTGCATTCAGGCAACTGCGTGGTGATAGTCAGCGACTACGGGGCGGATTGCGGTCGGCTGGCTATACCGTCACCCCCTTCATGCTCCCGGCCTTTCAGCAGGGTAAGGCGCTCCGGAGAAAACAGGTGATGAAATCGCTGGAAGCGAAGAAGACGCGGCGGCCCGCATCGTGCAATACCGCGAGCGGCGATCTGCAGTGGGCGGTCGCGCAGCATCGGCGCGATGCACATGCGGAGCGCCCGGGGCACGCGCGGCGCCGGTGGAAACCGGCATTCGTCGTCGCGGCGTTACCGGTTGCGTTGCTGTTCGCCTGCAGCTTTGTCCGCTTCATGCTCGAACTGGTCTTCCCGATCGCAGCGACACGCCACTGACCGGTCAGGCAAGCGCATCGAACACCCCGACCTGCCCGCCGATCTGGGGCCGGCTGCCGGCGAACTGGTCGCGGCGCTCTGGACCCGCGCAACCGCCTCTGCCGAAGCCGCGCTCGACGCGCTGCGCGACGAGGTCGAGGCGCAACGCGTTGAGGCGCAACGGTCGGTCGTTGCTGCCCGCGACGAACTGGGTCGCGTCGAGACCGCGCTCGAACATCGCACGGCGGCGCTCCTTGCCGCGCAGGTCGAGGTGCGCGAACTGGAAAAGGCGCAGACCGAGGGCCACGCGGCGCGGCAGTCGTGCGAGGCCGAGGTCGTCCGGCTCAAGGCCGAGGCGCTCGTGCGCGACCGTGAACTGGACAAGGTGCGCGAAGGTTTCTCGCGGGATCTCGAGAAGCTGCGCGAGAGCGCGGAACGCGCCGAAGAGCGCCTGCGAGCGTCGGAAAAGCGCGCGCTGCTGGAGATCGACCGCGAGCGGGGTGCGGCCGCGAAGCTGCAGAAGGACCTCGATGCCGCGGTGAAGCGGGCCGACAGTCGCGGGGCGGACCATCACCGGGCGGTCGAGGCGCTGCAGGCGCAGCTCGGGGACGTGCGTCACCAGGCGGGCGTGCTGCAGGGACGGCTCGATGCCGTGCCGGCCACGAACGTCACGCTGCAGCAACAGCTGGCGGCACTGCGGCAGGCGGATACACGCGACGCCCGCCCAGCCCGCGCGAAGTCCGCCTCCACCCCGGCGCGCCCGGTGGCGACACGCCCTTCACGCGCGCCGCGCGTCACGCCCGCGCCAGCCAGCAAGACCGTAGTGCACCGCAAGCGGGGAAAGAGGGATGGAAAATAGAACCCGCCCGCGCAAGAGACGGAAGGCCCCGGTCTGTCCGCCGATCGGCGCGCTGATGCGCTATGGCGAGCGGACCGTGCGCGTGATCGCCGAAGCGAGCGGCCAGCGCGTGATTATCGAGTCGGTGCACGAAGACGGCAGCACCTTCCGCAGCACGGTGAAGTGGGCTAATCTGGCCGCTCTTCACGATCAGCTCTTCTGAGAGGGATGAACATGCAGCAGCCCACCATTCAGCAGCTCGACATTTTCGCCGACAGCCGTGATGTCATGTTGCGTAACGACGTGCTGGAGCCGCTGCAGCGGCGCGATGCGGTGGCGGCGCGAACGGCACTGGAGCTGCTCGCCGGCGAATATCCGGACGATGGCGCGCTCCCAGGGATGAGCGTGCTGGTTCGTGAGCTGGAACGCGGATCGCCCACGCCCTTTTCTGATCACGAGACGCTGGCCAGCGCACGCCGGCATCTCGAGGATGAGGTCGTACTTGCCGCCCGGCGGGTGCTGCCCGCGCAGAATGTTCAGTCGTGGCTCACGCCGTGCTGGCGAGCGCTTGCTCAGCGGGCTGAATCGCTACCGTTTCGTACCGCCGACGCAGACAGTCACGCCGTGCCGCTGTGGCTTCTGGCGGGCGACGGGGCGGCTGCGATTGAAGCAGTCGAAGCCATTGAGTCCTGGTCGCGCATCCCGGCACCGCTTGCGTGGATGACCGAGGCACGCTACCGGGCGGCCGGCCTGGATGCGGCGTGGCCGCTGCTCGCGCAGCTGGCGTGGCTGGCGCCGGCGAGGTTCGTGGCGTTGTTGCCCACCTTGGGTGATGCTTCGCTGGACGCGCTGCGCCGGCGCTTCGATGCCGAATTCCCTGGCACCGGCGAGGTCGACGACTATTCCTGGTTCCCGGCATGGCTGCTGTTGGTGAAGCCGGCGCTCGCCGGCAGGTTAGGTGAGGCGCGCGTACAGCGTGACCAGGCGGCATCGCGCGCGACGGCCCTGCTCGGAGAGATCCGGCGCCGGGAGCACGAAGGCGACCAGCATGAACTCATCGGGCTGCGCCAGGAGCTCAGCCGGCTGCATGCGGGCCTGTTCGACACCTACATGGCGACACGGAAAGTGCAGCACCGTTGATCGGTGAGCGAGGCCGCGAATGGTCACATCGGGCAGTCGTCCTGCAATCATTCGCGAGATGCGACCCGGGGGCGGACGGTTCGCCCGGGCGAGGAGACGGCCGCAAGGCCGAACAGGTATCCGTAATTGTCTCCGCACTGCGGAGACAATTCGGACGCTCGCCGGCGCAAGCCCCGGTGACGGGTTTGAAGACAGATTGGGCCGTCCGCGGGCAGTTTTAACGCGGCGGTAGCCGCACACCTGAGCATGAAAGTATGAACGACCTTACGCCTTCCTCCTTGCTTGACGAAGTCCGACAGCTGATCGATTCGGCGCGCGAACGGGCCGCCGTTGCGATCAATGCACAACTGACACTGCTGTACTGGCAGGTGGGGCATCGTATTGAGGCGGAGGTATTGCGGGGCGCCCGCGCGGAGTACGGGCAACAGGTGATCGGATCGTTGGCGCGTCAGCTTACCGCCGAATACGGGCGCGGCTGGAGCGACAAGCAGTTGCTCCACTGCATGCGTCTTGCGGAGGTTTTTGCCGACGAAGCGATTGTCTCCGCAGTGCGGAGAGAATTGAGCTGGACGCACCTGAAGACGCTGATCTACATCGACGAACCGGTGAAGCCTTAAGCATTCCCTCTTCGCTTCCCGCCTTACGCGCGACATTTTGGCGCGCTCGGGTGACGCGGCCTGTGGCGCAACGGCCCTCGAATGGAGCCTTGTCGTTGAGAGTTGTAAAGCGGATGAGGCACTACGCGGGCAGACGAATGAAAGCTCTCCGCAATAGACTGTACTTCCCAATCCTGATCTTTGCGACGGCAATGCCGCACCAATCCATGCCCCCATTCTTTGATCGCTGTGTGCGTCTCGTTGTCGGCGCAACGCTCTCTGTTTCACTTGCCGCCTGCCACCATGAAGAGCCGTGGAAGCTCACGGACGTCCAGGGGCATTTGCCCGATCTGGATTTCGAACTGACCTCAGACGCCGGCAAGCAGATTAGCCAGGCGAACCTGGCAGGTGATGTCACACTCGTCTACTTCGGCTACACGCATTGCCCGGACGTATGCCCGGAGACGCTGGCCAAACTGGCCCAAGTGACGCATCAACTGGGCGGCGCCGCACGGCATGTGAAGGTCCTGTTCGTGAGTGTCGACCCGGCGCGGGACACGCCCGCAGTGATGCATGCGTATGTCGATGCGTTTGACGCAAAGCACGACGTCGGCCTGACCGGTTCCGACAGCGCGATCAAGGCGCTCGCGCAACGCTATCGCGTCGCGTACCAGGCTGACAAGCCCCGCGCGAACGGTGGATACGAGGTAACCCATAGCTCGGCGATCTACATATTCGATGCGAAAGGGCACGCACGCCTGATCGGTGCGGACGACGATCCGGTCGACGCATTTGTGCACGATCTGCGTCAATTGGCCGACGAGACCTGACGACAGGCACCCGCGACGGTGCTGAAGAGGCCGCGAACGAGCCCGCGCACCCACGGTGTTTTCAACAGATAGAGTCGGACGTACGTCGGAGATTCCGGCCAGATTCGCCCGGAGGGGCGCTTGTTGTCGCCGCCCGAAGTTCCACGCATACCACCGCGTTCAACTGGTCAATAACCGGTTACGACCAGAATCCCTATGCACGCTCAACGCAAGGTTTCCTGGCATACAAGTGTGTGGCGCCAGTAGCATCGTGGATCACGCCACCGCTTGAGCAGGCTGGACCTCGACCGTGACGTGGGACAACCCCTTAAAGCGCTGGAGCACCGCATGATGCCATCTTCGAAGATGGAAACGGCAAACACACCGGACGGAGCGAAGATCTTCTGCGCCTCGTCTTCGTAACCATGCCCGTGATGGTCGCCGAGCAGCCACGCGCTCGCCAGGTTGACCAACAGGCCTACCACCGCGATGGGAATCGCTTCGCCGAAATGAATCGATACTGGCGACAGAAAGCGCGACACAGCCTCGTACC
Source organism: Paraburkholderia sp. UCT2 (assembly GCF_014397665.1). Classification (NCBI taxonomy): domain Bacteria; kingdom Pseudomonadati; phylum Pseudomonadota; class Betaproteobacteria; order Burkholderiales; family Burkholderiaceae; genus Paraburkholderia; species Paraburkholderia sp. UCT2. The sequence continues at coordinate 12,174 of NZ_VZQO01000076.1, read as the reverse complement.
CAATCAGCACTGCGATCATGGCAAGCACGATGGCACTCGTGAAGCCCGCGAGATCGCCAAGCTTGCCAGTACCGAAAACGAAGCGGGGGTCGGCAGCATGCTTACGCGCGTATGTGTACGCGAGGGCTGCAATCAGCATTGCTCCAGCGTGCGTCGACATGTGCAGACCGTCTGCAACAAGCGCCAGTGAGCCAAACATATTGCCGCCGATGATTTCAATCAGCGTCATCGCGCTGCACAGCGCAATGACCGCCCAGGTCCTGCGCTCGTTCTGCTCGTGAGCCGCGCCCAGAAAGATGTGGTCGTGTCCTGCGCCGAACGCCGAGTCTTTGAGATCACTCATGTGCTGCTCTACTTGAAATAGCTGTGAACGACTTCGATGAGCTGGTCAGTCGCGCTGCCGGCCGGCTCTTTGTGGGTTTCGGCATCGACGAGATGCGTGCGGATATGCTCCTCGAGCACTACCGCCAGCAGGCCATTCATCGCGCCGCGACAACTGGTTATCTGCTGCAGGACGTCGATGCATCCACGCTCTTCCTCAAGCGCCCGCTCGATGGCTTCCACTTGCCCCTTGATGCGGCGGACCCGGTTGAGAAGCTTCTGTTTCTCACGAATGGTGTGGCTCATGAATGACCTCCGAAATACCGCAGGAGCGTATATGCCAAAAAGGGTGGAGGGGTATGCTAATTCTCCCCGGTGAACGAAGGCGAATTGAAAGAATTTGACTGCATTAGACCCGGCTTCGCCTTTCGGGCAGCGGCCTTTAGGGATGGACTTTGTCTGCGCGAGGACGGCACGTGCGAGCGAATCCACGATACGCGATAGGGCGTCACCGTCCCACCGGGACGCGCCAGGCACGCGATCATTGCGATTGGCTCGTGCCGCGTTGGCGTCCGGTCACCAGGAAGAAGCAGGCATACGTTTTCCTGACGTGATCGGCTGCTTCTGGCCGGACACAGCATCGTGTGATAAGAATATGCGCCGCGTGCTTCAGATGCTGTGAGCGACGCTACGCGAACCCGTCGCGGCGTTCGACCTGGCTCCGATCGATTTCCGTGCATGCGGCGGTGCGTCATCTATTGGCGACGTGACTCTTTGGAATGCAAAAATGCAGGCATCCGAGTTGACCGACGACCAGGTTGCGGAACCGGTAGAGATGTTCCGGCAGATCGGCGATCCGACCGCCTGAAAATCATTGCAGCATGCCTTCGCGCGCCGATGTGCGTTTCCTACATCGCGGCAAGATATGGCCTGGCGCAAACGCTCGTCAGCCGTCACCTGCGGCTTTTGCGAGCAGCCCGGGGGCTGCGCGCCGATCGGTGCGGAAAACAGATTTTCTGTGTAGCAACTGACGAGCACGTAAAGCGTGTCATCAGCGACATGGCTGAACACGAGTGTGAGTATCCGCCGTCCGAATTTGATGAGCCACCGAAGGAGGAATGACGCGTTTTGCAGCTGACCTGCAAGGCAAGCCCCGATGTTTTCCGGCTATCGAACTCACCGCGCCGGTTAATTAAAGCGCAGACGCGTTTACTTCATCGGGGGGTATGGCATCATCTAGACGGAAACAAAGGGCGTTGACTTCGGCGTGCGTAAGGAGGATCGCTTAACATCTGCCCGGATTAACCCTTGCCCATTGGGGGCACGCCGCGAAGCCCACGTCATGCGTTCACTATCACGTGAGTCGAGGAGCACTGCTATGAGCACCTGCAACGAACCGCATCATGCCCATCATGACCATCAGCATGGTCCGAACTGCGGACACACTGCGATCAGGCATGGCGATCACACTGACTATCTGCACGATGGTCACCTGCACCATCCCCATGGCGATCACGTGGACGAACACCGGCTGGAGGTGAGCGCAAAAAATCCGGATCAATGTACTTCCAACTGCGGCGGTCATGAGTCGGGACATGTCCACGGGCCGGCATGCGGCCACGAAGCGGTACCGCATGGCGATCACGTCGACTACCTGGTCAACGGCCACCTGCACCATCCGCACGGCGATCATTGCGACGACCACGGCCCGGTTGAGCTCGCCTGAGTGCCCGGCGCCAGGCAGGCGAAGTACCTCAATACGATTGAGTATGCCTGGTGCCAGGTTACTGCCTGGGTGGACACACCTTACTGCGTCCACTCAGGGAACGGGTCGGTAAATTTGTGCCACTCGACTTCATCACGGGCCAGTTCGTCCTCGCTTAGCAGGCAGGCATCAAAGGACGCGCGCAAGGCTGCCTCGTCCATTCCGGTGCCGATCAGGACCAGCTCCTGTTGACGATCCCCGAAACGCTCATGCCAGCGGCTTCGGATGATAGCCTGTGCTTCGGGCTCCTGCGGCCAGGCGTGCCTGGGTACGGCCGCCCACCAGGTCCCGGCGCGTCCGTGACGCGAGACCGCGCCGGCTTGCGACCATTCGCCGACCGCATGGTTGCGCGAGGCCAGCCAGAAGTACCCCTTCGAGCGCACGACGCCCGGCCATTCGCTCTGAATCCAGTCGAAGAAACGCTGCGGATGAAACGGACGGCGCGCGCGGTAGACGAAGCTGGTGATGCCATATTGTTCGCTTTCGGGAATGTGTTCGCCGCGCATCTCCTTGAGCCACCCAGGCGCTTGCGCAGCGGCTTCGAAGTCGAACAGGCCGGTATCGAGAACCTGCCCGATCGGCACCTGGCCAAAGCGGCTTTCGACGATCTTCGCGCGGGCGTTCAGCACCCGCAGCACGCCTTTGAGCAACTCCAACTCGCTTGCGCTCACAAGGTCCGTCTTGTTCAGCACGATCACGTCGCAGAACTCGATCTGCTCGGTCAGCAGATCGACCACGGTGCGGCGGTCTTCCCCGCCCATCGTTTCGCCGCGATCCGCCAGGAAGTCGTGGGAACCGTAGTCGCGCACAAAGTTATAGGCGTCGACGACCGTCACCATCGTGTCCAGGCGAGAGATATCCGAGAGGCTGTGACCTTGTTCGTCGCGAAACGTGAAGGTTTCCGCCACCGGCAAGGGCTCGGATATGCCCGTGGATTCGATCAGAAGATAGTCGAAGCGGTTCTCCCGCGCGAGCCGCTGGATCTCGATCAGCAGGTCCTCGCGCAATGTGCAGCAAATGCAACCGTTGCTCATTTCGACGAGCTTTTCGTCGATGTGCGAGAGCTGGCTGCCGCCGTCACGAATCAGCTGAGCGTCGATGTTGACTTCCGACATATCGTTCACGATTACGGCCACCCGCTTGCCTTCGCGGTTATTCAGGACGTGGTTCAGGAGCGAGGTCTTGCCCGCGCCGAGAAAGCCGGACAGTACGGTGACGGGGAGCTTGTGCATGGGAAAAGTGGAGCCTCAAACGTGGTGAAGAAGATCGCATGAATCGACACGGCCAGCCTGCTGGCCGAGGCGGGTGCGCGGCAAGCAGGCGCGATCCTTCGTGTCAGTTCTGCAGGACTTCGCCAACCATACAGTTGTCGAGGCCCGCCTTGAAAAGATCATGTGGCAACTGTTTGCCGATGAAAACAATCCGGGTTTCGCGCGTTTCATTCGCGCCCCAGGACTTACCGATATCCGCGCCAAAAATCATATGTACGCCCTGGAACACTGCGCGACGGTCGTCACCCGCCAGGTTCAGCACACCCTTGTAGCGCAGCATCGCGGCACCATAGATCGCAACCGTGGCGCTGAAGAACGCCTCGAGCTTGTCCCGATCCAGAGGCGCAGTAGTGCGGTAGACGAAGGACGTCACATCGTCGTCATGCTCGTGCGAAACGTCTTCAAGGAAATCGGGCTCGATGTCGACAATGGCATCCAGACTGAAGCTGCGGATGTCGAGCAGTTGCTTCAGGTCCGTCTCGCCAAAATGTGCCGGCCTGATCGTCGCGCGCGGGTTCATCTGCCGCAACCGGCGCATCAGTTGCTGCGCCTGCTCTTCGCCAACGAGGTCCACCTTGGATACGAGGATACGGTCCGCGAATCCGACCTGCTCCTGCGCTTCGTGATGTTCGTCGAGCTGCTCGCCGCCATGCCGTGCGTCGACCACCGTCACGATGGCGTCGAGCAGGTATTTCTCCTGCACGACATCGTCAACAAAGAACGTTTGCGCGACGGGCGCCGGATCGGCAAGTCCCGTTGTCTCGATGATGACCCGCTCGAACGCGAGTTCTCCTGTCTCCCGTCGCGCGGCGAGCGTCGAAAGAATGCGCACCAGGTCGCCACGCACCGTACAACAGATACAGCCATTGTTCATTTCGACAATCTGCTCGTTACCGTCCTGCACCAGCAATTCGTTGTCGATGCCCGCTTCGCCGAACTCGTTTTCGATGACCGCAACGCGTCCGCCGTGATGCTCGGTCAGGATGCGGTTGAGCAAGGTCGTTTTTCCGGCGCCGAGGAAGCCGGTCAGGATGGTCGTCGGGATACGCTGGAAGCCGGTTGCATCTTGCATTGCATTCTCCTGTGAGCGGCACGCGCTCAAGCATGTTCGCCCGTCGAGGTGCCCGGGCGCTGAACAAATGGTTACGGTCGAGATGCCCCCATGCGGTGACAGCCCGCTTCGCTGATGCCACGGTCCGGGACGGCCAGTCTGTCTGCCGGGAACGCTGGACACCACATATGTTATGTTATAACGTATCTAATCCTATCGGATTGTTATTTTTCGTGCCAGGAACGCCAATGAAAAAAATCGCCGCCAGGCTTTGCAACTCCGTTCAGCACCGCGCATCCTGGAGTTCAGGACAGCCAGACCGGTTTGTTTGGCGCGCCGCACTAAAGCCCATCGGTAGCCTTTCGGCTGCATTGGTACTGCTTGCCGTGCATCAGGGAAGCGCCATGGCGGCATCAGCAGCGGCTGGCGTAATCAACGCCATCGGTGTCGAAAACGAGTACGCCGACGTCATCGCCCAGATCGGCGGCAAGTACGTTCAGGTGAGCGCGATCGAAACGGATCCCAATACGGATCCACACACGTTCGAGGTCAACCCGAAGGTGGCAGCGCAGCTTGCTTCCGCCGATCTGATCGTCAAGAACGGCGTGGGATACGACGCCTGGGCCGACAAGATCATCGCAGCCGCGCCCAACAACAAACGCAAGGTCATTGACGCCCAACACCTGCTCGGCCTGCCCGACAGCACGCCGAACCCGCATCTCTGGTACGACCCGAAAACCATGCCGGCGGTTGCGAAGGCAGTGGCAGCGGACCTTTCCGCATTGAACCCTGCGCAGGCAGCCTACTTTCAAGCCAACGTGAAGAAGTTCGACGCATCACTCAAGCCCTGGCTGGCTGCAATTGCATCGTTCAAGGCGCACTACGCGCAAACGCCTGTCGCGGTGACGGAGCCGGTCGCCAACTACATGCTCGAAGCGGTCGGCACCGATATCGCCACACCCTTCAGCCTGCAGGCGGCGATCATGAACGGCACCGATCCCTCTCCGCAGGACGTGACGAAACAGAACAGCCTGTTCACGGACCACAAGGTCAAGGTGTTCGTCTACAACCAGCAGGTCACGGATGCGCTCACACAGTCGTTCCTCAATCTGGCCAGGAAAAATGGTATTCCGGTGGTCGGCGTCTACGAGACCATGCCAACCGCCGGCTTTACTTACCAGTCGTGGATGCTGGCGGAAGTCAATGCGCTGGAAAAGGCAGTGACTTCCAAAGTGTCCACTGAAACCTTGCAGGCTGTGCAGTGAACGGCATGTGCCCTGGCAACGAGGTCCTTGCGGTCGACCGGGTGAGCGTCTCTTTCCCGGGGCACAGCGTGCTACATGAGGTGAGTTTCAGTCTGGAAGCGGGAGAGTTCTGCGGCCTTATCGGTTCGAACGGTTCGGGCAAGACCACGCTGCTGCGTACGATCCTCGGCTTCCAGGTAGCGAGTGCAGGTAGCATCAGGATCAATGGTGCGCGCAGCCTGACCTCGGTGGGTTACGTCCCGCAGAAGATCGCGCTCGACCCCTACCTCCCGATGCGTGCGCGGGATCTGGTGTCGCTCGGCCTCGAGGGCCACAGGCTCGGCTTGCCGTTACCGTCGAAAAAACGCCGCGAGGCGGTCGACGGGATGCTCAAAGCCGTGGATGCAGAGCCTTTCGCGGACCAGCGCATCGGGGAACTGTCCGGAGGCCAGCAGCAGCGGGTACTGATCGCACACGCTCTGGTTCGCCGTCCGCGGCTGCTGTTGCTGGACGAACCTCTGGCCAACCTCGACATGCGCAGCGTCGCCGAAATTGTCGCGCTGTTGCGCCGCCTGAGCGTCGAGCACGGGCTTGCGGTCCTGCTTTCGGCGCATGACATGAATCCCTTGCTGCCGGTGATGGACCGGATCGTCTACCTCGCCAATGGCCACGCAGCGAGCGGGGCGACGGACGAAGTGGTGCGTACCGAGGTCCTGAGCAGACTGTACGGCTATCACATCGATGTCGTCCGCGTGCACGGCCGCGTGCTGGTGATTGCCGCCGGCACCGAGGCCGAAATGCTTGCCGCCGTTCGGCGAGACCCCGCCCACATTGTGCAGGTTCCCTGATTCAAGATGGATTCCCTGCTCACCCTCATCTTTGAACCGGGCTTCTTTAGCAGCGAACCGGTGCATACCGCGATGGTAGTCGGCGGCGGCGCCGCAGTCGTGTCCGGCGTAATTGGCGTATTCACCGTCATGAGGAGCCAGTCCTTCGCCGGCCACGCGCTGGCCGATGTGAGCAGCGCGGGCGGTGCTGCGTCGTTCCTGCTCGGCATCAACCCGTTGCTGGGATTTCTCATCATGGCGGTCATGGCAGCGGGCGGCATCGAACTGGTGCGGGTGCGCCGCGCCCGTGAGCGCGATCTTGTGACCGGCGTCGTGCTGGGCGCGGGGCTTGGCCTTGCCGCGCTGTTTCTTTACCTCGACGTGACATCGAAAAGCACGACTGGAGCGGCGATCACCGTCATGTTCGGATCAATGTTCGCCATTCCGGCATCGATCATTCCGCTCGCACTGGCGGTGGGCACGGGGGCATTGATTGCCGCGGGCGTGCTTTATCGTCCCTTGCTGCTCAGCTCCGTTGACCCAGAGCTGGCTGCGGTCATGGGCGTGCGGGTACGGACGGTCGGACTCCTGCACCTGCTGGTATTGGCGCTGGCCGTTTCCCTATCAGCTATTGCGGTCGGCGCCATCCTGTCGACCGCACTCCTGATAGGTCCGGCGGCGATCGCCTTGAGGGCGGCAAAGCGGCCAGGCTGGGCCACGGGTCTGTCCGCGTTAATCGGCCTGGGCACGACCTGGGGTGGCATCCTCCTCGCGTACGACAGCTACTACTGGACCCCCGGGCACGGCTGGCCAGTGAGCTTCTTCGTGGTGACGCTTATCTTCGCCCTGTATGTCATCACAGGTCGCGCCGGACCTGCACGGAAGCCCCCAACGGGCGCGCGGATCGCTCTGAACGCCCGTGAACCGGGTGAGGCCTGACCATGTTCTCCAGCTTCATGACCAACACGTGGATCGTGGCGAGCATCGTGGCTGCGGTCGCCGGATTCATCGGTTTCTTCGTGGTGATTCGAGGCGCCTCGTTCGCCGCGCACGCCTTGCCGCTCGGCACCTTTCCGGGTGCTGCAGCGGCAAGCCTGCTCGGTATCAATCCGCTCTTCGGCCTGATCGTCTTCGCTGGTCTCGGCGTGATCGGAATCAGTTGGCTGAGCCGGCGCGGAAGACACGAAGTCGCAACCGCCCTGTGCCTCGTCACGCTGCTAGGCTTCGGGGCGCTGTTCCTGAGCATGACGAGCGGGTATTCACAAGCGGTCTATGCCCTTCTCTTCGGCGAAGTACTGGGCGTGAGCAACACCGATCTCGCGCCGGTTGCCGCGATCAGCGGGTTCTCGATTGCGGTTGCGGTTGTGCTCTTCCGGCCACTCCTGCTCAGTTCGGTATCGCCCGATCTGGCGAAGGCGAGAGGCGTATCGAGCCGCGCGATGGAACTTGCGTTCATGAGCATCCTGGCGCTTGCGACGGCAATGGCGCTCCCGGTGGTGGGCGCGCTGCTAGTGTTCAGCCTGATGATTGGACCCGCGGCTGCGGCCCGCTCGCTGACTGACCGGCCGATTCTTGCGATATGCGTGTCGGTTGGAATTTCGCTCGTCACGGTGTGGACATCGATCGCCCTCTCCTATGTCTCCAACTGGCCAGTCGGTTTCTTCGTTGGCATGCTTGGGGCCGCCTGTTACGGAGTGGGGCAGGTGTGGACCCGGGCACGAGCCTTCGCGCGCCACCACGACGAACGGCCGGCCTCGGAGGCACCAGTCGGCTCACTGACGGGACCGCCAACCGGCGTGAAGCCGAGCGCATGAGACTTGGCCTCAATCGCGGCAAGCGACGTGCGGTCCTCGTCGAATGTGAGGGTCAGGCTTTCCTGGCCGTAGCTAACGTTGATGTCGGACACGACTGGCAGCCGCTTCATCGCGTTCTCGATCTTCAATGCACAAGACGCGCAGTCCGTGCCCCCGATGCGCAGTTTCAGCGGCAGAGAAGAGTTCACCGTTTCGACTTCGACACGTTTCATCACGGTGACTACGATAGACCCTGTAAGCTACTACAAAGGTCAAGTTGCTTCGAGCAAACCGGCCGGCGAGCGAAAGCTGAATGGCCTTCACACTACCTGGCGACGGCGTCCAGATAATGACGGGCCGCACGCATGACGTGCCGCTCGGCGAGCAGCGCGGCAAGCGCCGCATCTCCAGACTGCACCGCGCGCAGAATCGCAGCGTGCTCTTCCCAGGTCAGCCGGATTTCGTCTTCCGTCGCGTTCATGAAAAGCCTGCGCGAGCGGTCCCGTAGCGTCCGCATCAGGTCGGCCAGCATGGTATTGGCGCCGGCTGCGTAGAGGAGATCGTGGAACCGGGCATTGAGGTCGAGCAGTTTTGCCGTGTCTCCGGAGGCCAGCTGCGCGTTGCCTTCGGCAAGCACTTCGGCCACCTTGTCGGCCAGTTCCGGCGTGCAATGCTCGGCTGCCAGCCGTGCGTTCAGACCTTCGAGCGTGGCTCGGATCTGGACCATCTCGCGAGCCGAAGCCGGGTCGAGAGAGGCGACGACGGCGCCATGCCGCGGCCGTACATCGACAAGACCCTCGGCAGCGAGCGCACGCAGCGCTTCGCGAACGGGAACGCGGGAGACGTTGAGTTCCTCCGCCAGCCGGCCTTCGATCAGGCGTGCGCCCGGCGCGTAGGCGCCCGACGTGATGGAGTCCCGGATTCGCGCAGTGACCAGTTCGGACAGCTGGCGGTGAAGGATGGGATTGGAGTTGGACGGCTCGCGCTGATCTGTCGCCGCTGTTGCTGGACTATCCGACTGTACGTTCATTGTGGTTCCACACTCGTCAATTCAGGCCAATGGCCCGACCCTGCAGGCTTGGACGGATTCTAACGTATTCGCGGTATTTCGTAGACAATGCACCGGCGCACACGTTGACATGCCGCAGCGCTTGAAGCGTGCGAGAGCCGGCTCAACGAATGGATACCCGGCCAGCGCGCGCCGGCCGGGCACGTGACGCCTAGCCGCCGCGCGCGCCGCCGGCGGCCATCCGGCCCAGCAGCGGGACGAGCACGGCGGCCGCGATACAGGTGAGCGCGCCGGTGACCGCAGGACTGACGCCCGGCACCTGAGCCATCCACTCATACAGTGCGGCGCTGACCGACGGGTCCGCCATCAGCAGTTCGCCCGCAATCCAGCCGAGCAGCGCCGCGCCAATGTATACCAGAGACGGAATGCGATCGAGCAACGTCAGAATGAGCCGGCTGCCGAATGCGATGACCGGAGCGCCTATCGCCAGGCCGGCGAAGACGATCACGAGCCGCGATCCTTCGGGAAGCGGCTGGGCCACGGCGGCGGTTGCCAGCGCGTTGTCGAGGCTCATCGCCAGATCGGCCCAGACGATCGCCATCACCGCCCGCCACAATGCCGCCGACGGATTGACCGAAGGTTCATCCGCGGCAGGCCGGACGAGCTGAGTGCCGATCCAGATCAACAGCGCAGCCGCGATCACGTGCATGAACGGAATCGCCAGCAGCTTGCCGATGACGCCGATCAGCACGATACGCAACAGAATGCCCAGAGTGGTGCCCAGCAGGATCCCGAGACGCTGCTGCCGCGGCGGCAGCGAGCGGCAGGCCATCGCGATGGCGATCGCGTTGTCGCCGCCCAGCAGGACGTTGACGAACACGATCTGCAACGCGGCCCAGCCTTCCTGCGCGAGCGGCGCAGGAATCAGTGAATACGTCATGTTCGGCCGTCCGTTCAGCTGATCGCGACTGCGACGAGCGTGGCCGCGACGAGCCCGCAGACCACCGGCACGAACAGGGCTCGGACCGCATCCAGAACCGGCACGCGCGCGAAGCCCGTGACCGCGATCAGCGACGACCACGCGACCAGCGTGCCGCCGCCCGTCCACACCGCGCCCATCTGCCCGATCGCGGCCAGCGTGGCAGCCGGCATGTGCACCATCGGCGCGAGCGCGCCGGACAGCGAGCCGGTCAACGGAAGGCCGGCAAAACCGGAGCCGTCGATGCCGGTGATCATGCCCGTCACCAGCACGCCGAGCGACACGAGGATCGGGCTGTGCGGAATGAACTGGCTGCAGGCCTGAACCAGTTCGAACAGCAGCGACGGAACATGCGCGCCGGACTCGATGCCGAGAATCGGACCGGCGGTACTGCTGTCGCCGACGAAAAAGAAGCCGGCGATCGGCAGCACCGCGCCCATCGCCTTGAACGCGAACACGAAGCCGTCGATGATGTGCCCGGCCGTGCGGTCGAGAAAGCCTTTGCGGCCGTACGAGAGCGTCGTGAGCATCATCAGCACCGCGGCCATGCCGCCGATCAGCGAAGCCGCGTCGCCGCCGCGAATGACGGACGCGCCGACGAGCTGCGGCCGCGTCATGATGACCACCACCGCGAGGAAGGTGAGCGGCGTGACGATGGAGAACACCCGCGACCACATATCCCGCCGTTGCATTGGCACCGCGCTGCTCATGGCCGGCAGCGTCAGCGCCGCCGCGCCGCCGCCGGACATCGCGGGCAAGCCGTCTTCGGCGTCGGCATGCGTGCCGTTCGTGCCGCGCGCGAGTTCCGCCTTGGCGAAGCTGCCCTGATGGGGTGCCGGCTGATCGACCGGAGCGATCTCGCCCGAGGATTCCCATTCCACCAGATTGCGCGCGCCGGGCGTCTTCACGTTCATGCGCACCGTGAAGTACCAGCACAGTCCGAGCGCGACCGCGCCGGCCACCACGGACAGCAGCAGCGCCATATTGGCGACCGCCTGCATGTCGGCGCCCGCGGCCTTCGCGCTGATGCCGGGCGCGACCTTGATCACGTAGTCCGACGACAAGGCCATGCCCTGGCCGGCGACAGCAATGGCGACAGCCGCGCCGAGCGGCGAAAGGCCCGCGTAGATGGCGGCTGGAATGAGGATCGCGCCGACCAGCGGCACGGCCGGCGTCGGCCAGAAGAACAGCGAAATCAGATAGGTGATCAGCGCGAGGATCAGGAAGGCCACGTGGCCGTTGACCATGATCTTCCTGAAGGGGCGCACCATTCGCACGTCGGCGCCGATTTCGCGCAGTCCGTTGAGCAGCGCGGTCATCAGCGCGATGACGAGGAAGATGTTGAACAGCTCGTGGGCGGCGGTCAGGCTGCCCATGAAGATGGCTTGCAGACCGGTGAGCACCTTGCCCGAAAAGGCAAACGCGACGGCGAAGGTTGCGATGATGGCGGGCACGACGACATTCGCGCGCCAGATCATCGTGGCGACGATGGCTATGACACCAACGAGATAACAGAAATGCGCCGGCGTGAGCGCGGTAAGCGGATGCATGGGGACCTCGGCTCAGATAATGAAGTGTGCGATGAACACGGTTTCCTGGGATGGGCGGATGAGACGGCCCTTCAAGGAGGTCCTGATTCTCTGCAGCGCATTCGACCGCGAATTGCCGGGTGAGGAGGTCAATCCAAGCCCGCAGCGCCAGTCAGACGATTTATACCAGGACATAATTGGCTCAGGAATCGGGGTTCCAGGTTTTCGCTGCGCTCAGGCGGCGAGCCCCAGTTGGGGCAGCGGGATTTCCTTCTCGACGTAGTCGTAGTAGAGGGCGGTGGTGTAGAGCAGGCGCATCTGCGCGCCGATCTCGCAGATCTTCAGGCAGCGCTGCTGCAGCTCGACCGTGTTGGCGTTCTCCAGA
>NZ_VZQO01000075.1:0-23472 GCF_014397665.1 Paraburkholderia sp. UCT2 | reverse complement strand
TCGCTACGCTGCTCGCGCACCAGGCGCACTGCGCGCTCCCGGACTTCCGGGGAAAACTTGGTTACCTTCTTGTTCATGGCTCCATTCTCTCAAGAGTTGGAGCCTCCACAAAATCCGGGGCGGTTCAACCTAACGGTGTCCGCGTGTCCTGAGTTACAGGGGCAACTCCAACCAGCTGCACTGGGTCATCTCCGCCCCCTAGTTGCCCGACCTCAGCAAGCAATGCTTCGTCGCGCGCAATCACCTTCGGCAAATGCGAGCGCAAGAATTCGACCCACGTGCGCGTCTTTGCATCGATGAATTTGCGCGACGGATAGAGCGCATAAACAGTCGTCTTTTGCAGCGTATATTCCGGCAACACGCGCACCAACGTGCCATCGCGCAACCCGGAAATGGTCGCGTAGAGCGGCACCATGCCGATACCCATGCCTTCTCGGATCGCCACGATCAATGATTCGGCGATGTTCACATGCACGGGGCCGTCGACTTCCATCAACTTACTGCCGTTCGGGCCGTCGAGCGTCCATTCATGTGGCAGGAACGCCGGCGTATGCAGGATCAAACATTCGTGATGCGCAAGGTCAGCCGGTTCTTGCGGCGCGCCGTGCGCCCGCACGTAGGCCGGCGATGCGCACAGGATGCTGAACGTCGTCCCCAGCGGAAACGATACGAGGTCCGAATTCGGCAGCGTCGATGCGCCGATCACGGCCACGTCGGCGCTGCCCTCGAAGAGATCGGGCATGCGCTGCGATAGCGTCAACTCGACGGTCACATCAGGATAGAGCTCGCGGTAACGCGAAATGGCCGGCAGGACGTAGTGCTGGCCGATGCTCGCAAAGCTATGCATGCGCAGTGCGCCGGTTGGTCGCTCGTGTGCGCAACTGGCTTCTTCTTCCGCAACATCGACATCCGCGAGGATCTGCTGCGATCGTTTCAGATAGCGCTCGCCGGCGGTGGTCAGCGCAAGCCGACGCGTCGAGCGATTCAGCAGGCGCGTGCGCAGATGTGCTTCAAGCTCCGAGACCGCGCGAGACATCGCGCCGGTCGTTGAATTGAGCGATTGCGCGGCCGCGGTGAAGCTACCGGCTTCAACCACGCGCACAAACACTCGCATACTTTGTAGCGTGTCCATCAAACCTTCTGTTTCATGTTCAAGATCATATTTTCCGTCAGTCTCAGAACACTATTGTTGTCCGTTCTGGAACAGATGTTCTGCACCCATCGGCTTAATGTACACATCGCGGACTCCTACAATCGGCGCCTCGCCTGCCGGTGTCGGCCATTCTGTCCGGAGGCTCTCACAGCGACCACGTGGGGTGCACTGTTTTCAGATGAAACCCGATCATGCGACCGAACCGTCGGCGGATTTCGTCGGTCCGCGCGGCGTCATGCGGCGACGCCTCAGCCGAGCCAAACTCAATCGCGCCGTGCGCGACTGGGCCAGCAGCGACGGTCTGACCTGGCTGCATCTGCTGAAGACGGTCACCGCTGGTCTGCTGGCGCTGGGCATCGCGATGCTGCTCGATCTGCCGCAGCCGCGCATTGCGATGACCACTGTTTTTGTGTTGATGCAACCGTTCAGCGGCATGGTGCTCGCGAAGAGCTTTTACCGGATTCTCGGAACGGCAGTAGGGACCGTGGCCGCGCTCGTGCTCGGCGGGCTGTTCGTTCAGCAGCCCGAACTGTACATGCTCGGCATGATCGTGTGGGTGAGCGCCTGTATTACTGCGGCGGTCCGGTATCGGCATTTCAGATGGTACGGTTTTGTGCTCGCGGGTTACACCGCCGCGCTGATCGGCATTCCAAACGTGACGACGCCTCAGGGACTATTCCTCGCCGCACTCACGCGTGCCGCGGAAGTGGCGGTCGGCATCGTGTGTTCGAGCGCGGTCAGCGCGTTGCTGCTGCCCCAGCGCTCGATCCTTGCGCTGCGACGTAACCTTCAGATCAGGTACGCGAATTTTACTGCGTATGCTGTCGACGTGCTCGCACGCGGGCTCGAGCGCAATCAGTTCGAACGGCGTTTCGCGGATTTCGTCGACGAAATCGCTGGCTTCGAAGCAACCCGCACGTTCGTCGCATTCGAAGATCCGGCGATGCGCTCGCGCAGTGCGCATCTGGCGGGTCTGAACAGCGAATTCATGGATGCGTGCGCGCGTCTGCATGCGCTGAATCAGTTGCTCAAACGGTTGCGCGCCAGCCGCGCTGTGTCGATACTCGCGGCCATCGGTCCGTACCTCGACGAACTGGGAGCCTTGTTCGAAGCAAAAGCTGAAGCCGGCCTCGAAGCATCGCACGCAGCAGCCGGTCTGTGCCCCTTTCGAGCGAGCTTGCCACGCCGGGTACGCGAAACCAGGCGGCCACTCGAAGCCGCGTCCGCGGAATCGCTTGCGGACTTCGACACGGCAGCCGAATTGCTGTATCGATTCGTGGGCGAATGGATAAATTATTCGCAAACCTATGCATGCTTGTGGCGCAAAACAGCAAGCCGGCAGCACAGCCTACGATGCAGCTCAAGCCCAACCAAGAGCCACCGCATAAGCAGACCTATAAGCCGCACAAACCACTTCGCCGTATTGTTCACGTTCGTGCGCTCGGCTGTCGTCATCGGAATCGCCGGTGCGTTCTGGATCGCGACCAACTGGCCGAGCGGCGGTCTCGCCGTGATTGGCGCAACACTGGTCTGCGCGTTGACGTCCACGGCGCCAGGCGCCACCAGAATGGCCATCCAGATGGCGATCGGCGCGGTGCTCGCGACGCTGGCCGGCTATGTGTTCATGTGCTACGTGTATCCGAACATCGATGGTTTCCTGCTGCTTTGCGCGGTACTCGCGCCGGTGCTCGCGCTCGGCGCATTCATCGCGACGCGTCGCGGCGCGGCTGGGCTTGGCATCGGCTTTTCGGTGTTCTTCTGTCTGCTGGCCGGGCCGGACAACGTCGTCAGCTACGTGCCCGATCTGCTGATCAACAACGGCATCGCGCTGAGCGCGTCGATGCTGCTCGCAGCGGTTGTTTTCGCGGTGCTCTTTCCCGCCGATATGCGCTGGCTCATCGACCGGATCATGGGCGACCTGCGAGCGCAAACGGTGTCGGCATGCAAGGACGCGCTGCCGGGTCTGAACCAACGTTTCCAGTCGGGCACGCATGATCTGACTTCGCAACTGCGCGTGCTGTTGACGCACCGTTCACGACGACGGCGCGACGCACTTCGCTGGATGCTCGCGACGATCGAAGTAGGTCACGCCGTCGTCGATCTGCGCAACGAAGCCGCACGCGCCGATTATGCAGACATCCTTCAGCCGCGTTGGCGCAGCGTGATCGAACACACGTGCGACGATCTCGCCCGGCTCTTCGAACGCCCAGGTCCACGTTCGCTCGAACGCGCACTCGTCGCCGTGCGCTCGGCCACCTGGCTCGCGCAAGACATGCTGCAGGCAGTGCACGCCGAGCGCGACCGGCATCACGATCTGCAACGTATCTTGAGCTGTCTGCACTTCATTCGCAGCGCGTTGCTCGACAAGGACGCGCCCTTCAATCGTCGCTGAGCAATGCTGCGTGGGATCTTTCTGCCAGATGGAAAGATCCCTTCCGGGCGGCCCCGTTTATTCGCGTAGGTGGCGGTCATATAGTTTCGTCACTGCCTCGCAGTATTCGTCGCAGTAGTCGTAAGTCCTGGAGAACGAGATGAAAGTGTTGAAGATGGTCCTGATTGCCTGTTCTTTGTCCACCGCTGCCGCCGCCTATGCACAGACGGCGCCGGCCGCGCCGGAGCAGCAGGTTGCGCAAGCGGATGTCCAGCGCACCGATAAGGTTGCCCCGCGCAAGCATGTGGAAGCGCCGAAAGCGAAAGCTGATGAATGTGTCGGCCCGATGAGCTTCTGCAACATCTACTTCGGCAGCTGAGTCCGGCTGCCTCACGCGCAACACCTGTCGCCGACCCTATCGCGCGACCCAACACCTGCTCGCGACGCCGTCCGATCGAGACGCCGCGGCGGGTGCGGCAACCGCCTATCGAGCGAAGCACACCGCAGACGTGCGCACCAGTAGACGGAGCTGGCGACTATGGAGAGACTCCCTTTCATGTACGAAGACCGAATTCGCTGCGCCGCGCTGCGCGGAAAAATCACCACGGCCGCCGACGCGGCGCTTCTGATTCACGACGGCATGCGGGTTGGCGCAAGCGGCTTCACGCGCGCGGGCGACGCGAAGGCCGTGCCGGTCGCGCTGGCCGAGCGTGCGCGCCGGCTGGGCGAGCCGCTGCGCATCACGTTGATGACGGGCGCCTCGCTCGGTCATGACGTTGACCGCAAGCTGACCGAAGCGCATGTGCTCGCGCGCCGTCTGCCGTTTCAGGTAGACAAGACGCTGCGCGACGCCATCAATCGCGGCGAAGTGATGTTCGTCGATCAGCATCTGTCCGAGACCGTCGAGATGCTGCGCGCGAACCAGCTCGGCAAGCTTGATGTCGCGATCATCGAAGCCGCCGCGATCACGGAGAGCGGCGGTATCGTGCCGACGACGTCGGTCGGCAATTCGGCGAGCTTCGCGATTCTCGCGGACCAGGTCATCGTCGAGATCAACCTTGCGCAGCCGCTCGGGCTCGAAGGCTTGCACGACATCTGGATTCCGGGGCGCCGGCCGCATCGCGAGCCGCTGCCGATCGTGCGCGCGCGGGATCGCGTCGGCACACCCGCTATCGAGATTCCGCCCGAGAAAATCGCGGCGATCGTGATGACGGACATGGCCGACAGCCCGTCCACGGTCTTGCCCGCGGATCGGGAAACCGCGTTGATCGCCGGTCATTTGATCGAATTTTTCCAGCGCGAAGTCACGCGTGGCCGCATGCCGAAGCAGTTGCCGCCGCTGCAGGCGGGCATCGGTACGATCGCCAACGCGGTCCTGGCAGGATTCGTCGATTCGCCTTTCGAGGTGTTCGAAATTTATTCGGAAGTCCTTCAGGATTCGACGTTCGATCTGATGGACGCTGGTAAGGTCGCGTTCGCGTCCGGCGCGTCGATCACGTTGTCGGCCGCGCGGCAGGCGCAGGTATTCGGCGATATCGAGCGCTATCGCGACCGGCTCGTGCTGCGTCCGCAGGAAGTCAGCAACCATCCCGAGGTGATTCGGCGGCTCGGTCTGATCGCGCTCAATACGGCGCTCGAATTCGATATCTACGGCAACGTCAATTCGACGCATGTCGGCGGCACGCATATGATGAACGGCATCGGCGGCTCGGGCGACTTTGCGCGCAATGCGTCGTGCGCGGTGTTCGCGAGCAAGTCGACCGCGAAGGACGGCCGCATTTCGAGCATCGTGCCGATGGTGCCGCATTGCGATCACAACGAACACGACGTCGACGTCGTCGTCACCGAGCAGGGTCTCGCCGATCTGCGCGGCCTCGCGCCGCGCGAACGTGCGACGCTGATCATCGAGCATTGCGTACATCCGCGGTATCGCGAGCTGTTGCGCGACTACTACCGTGATGCGTCGCTTTGGGGAGGGCAGACGCCGCATTGCCTCGATCAGGCGTTTGCATGGCATACGCGGCTGCGCGATACAGGGTCGATGCTGCCGGCCTGATTCTGCGGCGGCCACAACCGCAGCGATAACAGCAGAAGCAACAGGCCATAAAAAAGCGCCAGCGATTCGAACCCGCTGGCGCTTGATGACGTCGGATGCCGTGCTCAGGACCCTCGTCGCACGAGCCGGATAATAAACAGCAGAATGACCGCGCCGATCAACGCGGTGATGATCGAGCCGATCCAGCCGCCGCCAAGCGTGATATGCAGCACGCCGGCGAGCCACCCGCCGATGAACGCGCCGATGATCCCGACAATGATGTCGACGATCAGGCCGAAGCCGCCGCCCCTGACCAGCACACCCGCGAGCCAGCCCGCGATCGCGCCGATGATGATCCATGCGATGATGCCGTGTTCCATATTCGAGACTCCCTGGTTGAGTGTGAACAAATCACGGTGACAGAGCTTAGTCGAAGGTTATGGGACCGTCCACGTTCACGACGCGGAATTAACATTATCTGAATCTGCTGCCCGCTAAGTGTAGACGATGCGCGCGAACAAAGGAGACTTACGCGCCACGCTTCACTCGGGCGTCGGCTCCGCTTCCCGCGCGGTCCAACTGACGCTGGACACGCTCTTTTCCATGCTCAGGCGGCTCGCCATCTGTTCGAGCTTCGATTGATCCTTCGGATGCATCGTCAGCGTCGCCGTCACGCGAATGCGCGCCGGTTCGTCCTCGACATCCTCGCTCGTGAGGCTCTGGAACGACAGCGGCGCCGAGTACATCGAGTTGGAAATCGCGGCGCGAATGTTGATCTCGTCGGCTTCGCGGCAGACGATCGTCAGCACGTACTCGCGCACGAGGTCGGCGTTTGAAACCGGCGTCGAGTTGATCATCCGGCTCACTTCACGCAGCGCGGTGTTGGCCAGCAGCACGACCGCGGTGCCCGCGAGCGCCGGTCCGTAATGTCCCGCGCCGCTCAACACGCCGACGGCCGCCGAGCACCACAGCGTCGCCGCGGTGTTGATCCCTTGGATCGAGCCTTTGTCGCGCATGATGACGCCGCCGCCAAGAAAGCCGACGCCGGACACCACATAGGCGGCAATCTGCGTGACGCCGCTGACGCCGTTGCCGGTCAGCACGCCGAGCGTGACGAACAGGCACGCGCCGCTCGCCACGAGCGTGATCGTGCGCAGGCCGGCAGTGCGCTGGCGCATCTGTCGTTCGAGGCCAATCGCGACGCCGCAAGCAAAAGCGGTCAGAAGCCGCAGGAAGAATTCGAGTGTCATCGTTCAGAAAGGTTGGCGTGCGTGCTGCCGCAGGGTGAAGCCTACGCGTGGGAACGTCGGGTCGTCTACCTCGTGCACGGTAAGCGCATGAGGGTGGAACGAAATACGCGCGCACACGCGAGCAGCGGCCGCAAGCGTGCGGCATCGGCATGGCATCGAGCCACGCTGCGCTTCACCGACAGTACGCGAATGACAATGAAATGAGAGCGACGTGCGCCATCGAGCCCAAGGGCAGGACGGCGAAAGGGACACCTGACGCGGAAATCCTGCCGCTCAGGCGAGCGGGCGAATCGATACTCGGCTGGTACAGCTGCTACTGTCCAAGATCGTGATTCCGGTTAAAAAGAATTGCGCAGATTTTAGAGGGTGGCGCAAAGTTCAGTCAAGCCGAGATCGGCGGAGAGTGCGCATGTGGGTTTGCTACAGCCGTATCGTAGACAGGCCGTAATTAATTGCTCCGGACTGCAAATGTTGAGTTCAATCCGGTTCGCCCGGCACGAGTCTCAAACGCGTGATTTCCGAAGGCGCACCGAGTCGTTTCGGCGGACCCCAATAGCCCGTACCGCGACTCGTATAAACCCAGAGTCCGTTCAGGCGCGCGAGGCCTGCCGTGAACGGCTGTTGCAGGCGCACAAAGAAATTCCACGGAAAGAACTGACCGCCGTGCGTATGACCCGACAACTGCAGCGTAAACCCGGCCGCCGCGGCCGCTTCGGCCGAACGCGGCTGATGCGCGAGCAGCACCCTGATCAGCACGTCGCCCGGCGCGCCAGCGAGCGCCGCGACCGGGTCGCTGCGATGCGCGGGGTCGTGATGACCCGCCGAGTAATCGGTGACGCCGGCGATGACGGCGCGCGCGCCGTCATGGTCGACGATCACGTGTTCGTTCAGCAGCACCCGCAAGCCGAGCCGGCGGAATTCGGCGATCCACGAGTTCGCTCCGGAGTAGTACTCGTGATTGCCGGTCACGAGAAACGCACCGTGCCGCGCGGCGAGCCGCGACAGCGGCTGCGTATGCCGGCTCAGCTGCGGCACGCTGCCGTCGACGACGTCGCCCGTCACCGCGATCAGATCCGGCTTGAGCCGGTTCACCGCGTCGACGATCGCATCGACATAACGGCCCTTGATCGTCGGGCCGACGTGGATGTCACTGATCTGCACGATCGTGAAGCCGTCGAGCGCGGCAGGCAGATCGTCGATCGGCACGTCGATCGTGACGACGCGCGCGCGACGGCGCGCGTTGAACAGGCCGATCAGCGTCGACAGCAGCGCGAGCAGCGGCACCGCCGCCGCCGAGCCGGTGCGCCAATGCGCGATCGTGAGCGTGTTCGGCCAGATCGCGTCGATCGTCAGCAGCGACGCCAGCACGAGGTCGCGCGCGAACGTCAGTACCAGCAGGGACGAGAAGAAGCCCATCGCGAGCAGGCCCACCCACGCGAGACGGTCGCCGAGCGGCTGGCGCTTGAAGCCGCGCGCCATCATGCCGACCGGGATCAGGTAGATCGACAGCACGAGCCACAGCACGCACAGCCCGCGGCCGGCCGCGTCGATCGGCATGTCGGCAATTAGGCGCAAGCCGACATAGATATGCAGCAGGATGCCAATCAGGATGATGCGGACAAGAAACGATGAACGTCGCATAAAGAGGATCAGAGCGGGAAGGGGCCGAAGGGCAGCGATAGCGCGGCGGCGATCGGTTGACGGAACGCGGCGAATCATTCTACCGACATGTTCAGTCCCTTGCCGTAGCCGCAAAATTCGTGCTCCCGCACCGCACGATACGTCGGCCCCGAAGCCGCCGGGACGCGCCACGAAAGGTGTTCGCCGGGGCAGGCGCATTCCGTGCTCAGCACATACTTACAGGGCCGCGCGCCACGCATTCAATGCCTATGCAAGCGAATTAAATGGGCTTTGAATCGTATTCATGCGTGGAGTATGCTTGAAACAAGCCAGCTTGTTGCCGGGGCAGCGTAGGGCGCTTCGGCCATGACTGGTTCTGTCGCCGGGAAAGATCGGGCGGGGGGAGGCACACCATGAAGCTGCTCAAATCGGGCCACCTGTGGCATCACGCGCACGACGTGCATCATGTTCATCATGAGCATCATGTCGGGCGCGAGGGCAGCCACGTGATGCTGCCGCTCGTCGGCATCTCGCTGATGGCGATTGCGCTTTACGTCGGCGTACGCAACATCGATTTCTCCGAACTCGGCAAAAGCGCGCTGTTCGACGTCGTGATGGTGTGCGTCGCGCTCGGCATCGCGGGCCTGTTCGGTGCGGTCGGCGCGTGGCTGCGCTCGAATGGCGACGAAGCCGAAGAGGGCTTCTGCTTCATCGGCGCGCTGATCGGCACGGTGGTCTTTTATATCGCGGTGCTGACCTGACGCGATCCGATCCAGCGCGTGGCGCGCACCCGCAGCGCCATCCATCATCAACGCCCCGTCACACTATGCGCGCCGCTTCGTCGAACGAAAAACGCGGGCTGCGCGCAAACAGCTTTGACGGATCGCCGTGGCCAAGATTGATCAGGAAGTTCGACTTCAGCGTCGTGCCCGCAAAAAACGCTTCGTCGACCTTGGCCTGATCGAAGCCCGACATCGGCCCAGTGTCGAGACCGAGCGCACGCGCCGCGAGAATCAGATACCCGCCTTGCAGCGTCGAATTGCGAAACGCCGTGTCCGCGATCAACCGCTCGTTGCCGACGAACCAGCTGCGCGCGTCCGCATGGGGAAACAGTTTCGGCAGATACTCATAGAAGGCCATGTCCATGGCGACGATCACCGTGACGGGCGCGGCCATCGTTTTCTCGAGATTGCCAGCCGACAACGCCGGGCGCAGTTTCTCCTTGCCCTCCGGCGTCCTGACGAACACGAAGCGGCCCGGACTCGAATTGGCCGAGGTCGGGCCGAGCAGTACGAGCTCCATCAGCTCGCGCAGCACGGCGTCGTCGATCGGCTTGTTCTGCCAGCCATTGTGCGTACGCGCGTCGCGAAAGAGCTGCGCGAGCGCCTGATCCGAAAGTGTCATGGAAGTGGTCCGTGCGAAAGAACAGAGGGAACGCGGAGAGCCGCGTCGAATGAAAGAGCAACGCGCGTGAATCAGCGGGTGAGCCGGTGTCGCCATAATAGTCAGGGTTTTGACTTGTCCGCTTGCATCCAGACATTCCGATGAGCACCGATTTATTCAACGACCTGCCGATGCCCGACGTCGACTGGTATCCAGACTGGCTCGCAGCGGCCGACGCCGAACGCCTGCTGGCCCGACTGATCGACGAAGTGCAATGGCGCCAGGACATGATGGGCACGCCCGCCGGCCGTGTTGCACTGCCGCGTCTGACCGCCTGGCAGGGCGAGCCGGACGCGGTGTACGTGTACTCGGGCATCCGCAACGTGCCGCAAGCATGGACGCCCGCCGTCGCCGAACTGAAGGCGGCCGTCGAGGCGACCAGCGGCGCGCGTTTTAACAGCGTGCTGCTGAATCGCTACCGCAGTGGCGCCGACAGCATGGGCTGGCACGCGGACCGCGAGCCCGAACTCGGCAAGCAACCGGTGATCGCGTCGGTGAGCCTCGGCGTCGCGCGCAGGTTCGATCTGCAGCACAACCGCAGCGGCGTCGTGCAATCGTTCTCGCTGAAGGGCGGCAGCCTGCTCGTGATGAAAGGCGACACCCAGGCGCAGTGGCGTCATCGGGTGCCGAAGGAGCCGCGCGTGAGCGGCGAGCGCATCAATCTGACGTTTCGCTGGGTCACTCCGAGAATGACGCCGACCTGAGGCAGCGAGCGGCAATGCTCTGACCCGCGCGCTATATCAAAATTGATATCGAGGGCGCGAATCATATGATTGGACGGTTAACGCCTCGCACAGTACGCTACATCACGATCCATGCGCCGTGAGGGCCACGAGGGCCGGGCAGAGCGCTGGGTCGTCTACACAACAACGATTGGAGACTGTCATGGCGAATACACGACGTGCCGCGTGTCGCGCTCTGGGCGCGCTCGCGCTTTGCGCGAGTCTCGGAGCGCTGACGCTGGCCACGCCCGGCGCGCATGCCGAGGACAAGAAAATTACGCTCGGTTTTGCGCAGGTCGGTGCGGAAAGCGCATGGCGCACCGCGAATACCGAATCGGTGAAGTCGGCGGCGACGGAGGCCGGCATCAACCTCAAATTCTCCGACGCGCAGCAGAAGCAGGAAAACCAGATCAAGGCGATCCGCTCGTATATCGCGCAGAAGGTCGACGTGATCGCGTTCTCGCCGGTCGTCGAATCGGGCTGGGAACCGGTGCTGCTCGAAGCCAAGGCCGCGAAGATTCCGGTGATCCTGACCGACCGCAACATCGACGTGAAGGACACGTCGCTGTACGTGACGATGATCGGCTCGGACTTCCTCGAAGAAGGACGGCGCGGCGGCCACTGGCTCGCGGATCACTACAAGGACGATAAAGGTCCGGTCAACATCGCCGAGCTGCAAGGCACGGTCGGCTCCGCGCCGGCCAACGACCGCCACGCGGGTCTGATCGAAGTGATCAAGAGCGATCCGAAGTTCAAGATCATCGCGTCGCAAAGCGGCGACTTCACGCTCGCCGGCGGCAAGCAGGTGATGGAAGCGTTCATCAAGACCTACGGCAACAAGATCAACGTCGTCTATGCTCATAACGACGACATGGCGCTCGGCGCGATCCAGGCGATGGAAGAAGCCGGCATGCATCCGGGCAAGGACGTCGTGGTGGTTTCGTTCGACGCAACCAAGGGCGGCTTCCAGGCGATGGCCGCCGGCAAGATGAACGTCGACGTCGAGTGCAGCCCGCTGCTCGGACCGCAGCTGATGTCGGCGGTGAAAGACGTGGTGGCTGGCAAGCCGCTGCCGAAGCGCATCCTGACTCAGGAGACTGTCTTCCCGATGAGCGTGGCCGCGCAAACTCTGCCGTCTCGTAAGTACTGACGCGGCGCGCAACGTCGCCGCGGCAGCGCTCGCGCGAGCGCCGCGGCGTGTGCGGTGTTCAGGCGCCGGGGCCAACGGGCTCACGGCGCGAAGGAGATGCGCAGTACGGACGCATCGAACAGGTTTCTCCAGTGGTGCCTGACCGCCCGGGCTGCTTTCTTCTGCAGCGGGCGGTCTCTTTTCAGGAGCATGCGCCCGCGGGAGCATGCCGCTGGGGCCTGCCGAACCATGCATAGCCGATCGAGCGAGGTCCATGACCCATTCCGCTACCGAACCGAATCAGCCGGACCAGCCGCGGCGCGGCACGCCGCCGGGCGCGCCAGGCCAACAGAATGACATGAGCGCGCGCGAACCGATTCTGGCGACCTCCGGCGTCAGCAAGACATTTCCGGGCGTCAAGGCGTTGCAACACGTCGACTTCCGCCTGTATCCCGGCGAGGTCCATACGCTGATGGGCCAGAACGGCGCCGGCAAATCCACGTTGATCAACGTGCTCACCGGCGTGCTCGCACCCGATGCCGGCACGATCCGCCTCGCCGGCGAGGTGGTCGCGTTCGCGTCGCCGCAGGAAGCCGAGGCGGCCGGCGTGCGCACGCTGTACCAGGAAGTGAACCTGTGCCCGAATCTGTCGGTGGCGGAGAACATCTTCGCGGGCCGGCAGCCGCGCCGCTTCGGCGCGATCGACTGGCCCGACATCAAGCGGCGCGCGCAGGAAGCGCTCGCGCGCCTCGACGTGTCGCTCGACGTCACGCGCTCGCTCGACGCCTATCCGATCGCCGTGCAGCAGATGGTCGCGATCGCGCGAGCGTTGTCCGTCGATGCGCGCGTGCTGATTCTCGACGAACCGACTTCGAGCCTCGACGACAGCGAAGTCGCGCAGCTATTCAAAATACTTCGACATCTTAAGCGATCGGGCATTGCGATCCTGTTCGTCACGCATTTCATCGAGCAGACTTATGCGATCTCCGATCGCATCACGGTGATGCGCAACGGCGAGCGCGAAGGCGAATATCTCGCGCGCGATCTGTCCGCGGATCAGCTGGTCGCGAAGATGGTCGGCCACGAGCGCATGAGCGCGCGTCTGCGCGAAGCGGCGCACGAAGGACAGGCCGCCGACGATCAGGAGGTCGCGCAAGACCACACGGAAGCAACGGCCACGCAGCCGTTCATCGAGCTGCGCGGCGTCGGCCGTCGCGGCACCTTGCAGCCGATCGATCTCGAGATGCAGGCCGGCAAGATTCTCGGCCTCGCGGGTCTGCTCGGCTCGGGCCGCACCGAAACCGCGCGGCTTCTGTTCGGCGCGGATCGCGCGGACAGCGGCACGATCCTCGTCGAAGGGCGCGCCGTGCGGCTGCGCACGCCGCACGACGCGGTGCGCCACGGCATCGGCTATTGCGCGGAAGACCGCAAGAAGGAAGGCATCGTCGCCGAACTGTCGATCCGCGAAAACATCATGCTCGCGTTGCAGGCGCGGCGCGGCTGGTGGCGCAAGATCAGCCGGCAACGCGCGCGCGAGCTCGCCGATATGTGGATCGAGCGGCTCGGCATCAAGGCGTCCGACGCCGAGCAGCCGATCGCGCTGCTGTCCGGCGGCAACCAGCAGAAGGCGCTGCTCGCGCGCTGGCTGGCAACCGATCCCAAACTGCTGATCCTCGACGAGCCGACCCGCGGCATCGACGTCGCCGCGAAGTTCGACATCATGGACCGGCTGCTCGCGCTGTGCGCGAACGGCCTGTCCATCCTGTTCATCTCGTCGGAGATCAGCGAGGTGCTGCGCGTGAGCCATCGCGTCGCGGTGCTGCGCGATCGCCGCAAGATCGCCGAGGTGGCCGGTAAGGCATCGAACGAGGACAACATCTACCGACTCATCGCAGGGAGCGGCCAATGAAGCTATCGAACTGGTTCGCGCGCGACGGGGTGGAGCGTCCGCTGCTGTGGCCATGCGTGACGCTCGTGTTGCTGGGCGGACTGAACCTGCTGGCCAATCCGCATTTTCTCGCGCTGCGCACGCTCGACGGCCACCTGTTCGGCGCGCCGATCGACATCCTGAATCGCGCGGCGCCGCTCGTGCTGGTCGCGATCGGCATGACGCTCGTGATTGCGACACGCGGCATCGATATTTCGGTCGGCGCGGTGGTCGCGATCGCGGGCGCCGCGGCCGCGACGATACTCGCGACCCAGGCCGTGCCGAGCGGTGCGCTGATCGCGCAGGCGCTGCTGGCCGCGCTCGTCGTCGGCATCTTGAGCGGCATGTGGAACGGGCTGCTCGTCGCGTTCGTCGGCATGCAGCCGATCATCGCGACGCTGATTCTGATGGTCGCGGGCCGTGGCATCGCGCAACTGCTGACCGCCGGGCAGATCATCCCGATCGGCGCGCCCGGCTATCTGTTCGTCGGTGGCGGCTACTGGCTCGGCGTGCCGTGCTCGGTATGGATCGCGACCGTAGCCGTGCTGGCGACCGCCGCCCTGGTGGAGGGCACGGCGCTCGGCCTGTTCATTCGCGCGATCGGCGTGAACCCGGTTGCGACACGGCTCGTCGGCTTGCGCTCGAAGGCGATCGTATTCGCGGTGTACGGTTTCTCGGGCTTGACCGCGGCGCTGGCCGGCATCCTGATCAGCTCGAACGTGCGTAGCGCGGACGGCAACAACGCGGGCTTGCTGCTCGAACTCGACGCGATTCTCGCCGTGACGCTCGGCGGCACGTCGCTGCTCGGCGGCCGCTTCAGTTTCGCGGGCACGGTTCTCGGCGCGCTGATCATCCAGACGCTCACGTACACCACGTATTCGATCGGCGTGCCGCCGGAAGCGACGCTCGTCGTGAAGGCGGCCGTCGTGCTCGCGGTCAGCGTGATCCAGTCGCCGGTGGCACGCGCGCTCGCGGTGTCGTTCGGCGCGTCGCTCGTCAAATCGCGCGGGGTGGCACGATGACGCGCGTTCTCGAAGCACTCGCCCGCGTGGTGGATCCGCGCACGCTGCCGATCGCGGTGACGGTCCTGCTGTTCTGCGCGCTGTTCGGCTTTGGTTCGGTGATGTACACCGGTTTCTTCTCGTGGCAGGTGTTGCTCGATCTGCTCGTCGACAACGCGTTCCTGCTGATCGTCGCGATCGGCATGACGTTCGTGATCGTGTCGGGGGGCATCGATCTGTCGGTGGGCTCGATCGTCGCGCTGACGACGATCGTCGAAGCCGTGCTGTCCGAGCACATGCATGTGTCGGTGTGGCTCATCATTCCGATCGTGCTGTTGATGGGCACGGTGTTCGGCGCGGTGCAGGGCGCGCTGATTCACTACTTCCGCCTGCAGGCGTTCATCGTGACGTTGGCGGGGATGTTCTTCGCGCGTGGCCTGTGCTTTCTGATCACGACGCAGTCGATCACGATCACCGATCCGACGTTCAAGGCGATCTCCGCGTTTCGTCTCAGTGTCGGCGTCGGTTCGGTATCGGCGAACGTGCTGATCGCGGCCGTGACGCTCGCGGCCGCGATCTATGTCGCCCATTTCACGCGCTTCGGACGCAACGTGTATGCGGTCGGCGGCAATCCGCGCTCGGCGCTGCTGATGGGCCTGCCGGTCGCGCGCACGCGGGTCGGCGTGTATGCGCTGAGCGGCTTCTGTTCGGCGCTCGGCGGCGCGGTGTTTACGTTCTACGTGCTGTCGGGCTATGGGCTGCAAGGGCAGGGCATGGAACTCGATGCGATTGCGGCCACGGTGATCGGCGGCACGCTGCTGACGGGCGGCGTCGGTTATGTGGTCGGCTCGCTGTTCGGCGTCGGCATTCTGGGCACGATCCAGACGCTGATTACGTTCGACGGCACGCTCAGTTCGTGGTGGACGCGGATCGTGATCGGCGCGCTGCTGTGCGCGTTCTGTTTGCTGCAGCGATTGATCGAGCGGCACGCGAAGTCGGTGCGTCGGCCCGGCGGCACCAATGCGGTCACGACGATGGGGCATGGGCGTGACGAGACGTCGACGACGGCGTCGTCGGATTCGCAGGTGTTGGGGCGGGCGCCGGGCTAGCGCGCGGTCTTCCACTCGCTTCGAACCACGGCGGCGCGGCGCAAGCCGCGCCGCGTTCACGTTAGTCCGCGCGGCCGCTTCCGAGCGTCCAGCTCATGCCGTTCGCACCGGCATGGACCGCGAGCTCGGCGCATTCGCGGCTTTGCGCGTCGCAGGTGCATGCAGCGCTTGAGCGCTGCAATCGTCAGCGCACTGGGCAGCAGACCCGCAAACACATCGGCGAGATAGTGACCGCCTTGCGTCGGCGTCGACAGGATCATCGTCACGTTGAGAGGACTCGCAAACAGCAAAAGCCGTGGCATGCGACGCAGCGCATAGATAAAGACAATAGCGAGTAACGCCCACTACTCCGCTGTTCCCCGTGTTCGTGTTCGTGGCTCGACCTTGTGCTCGGCAATTTTTGTTGGCGCTGTCTGGTGAAGGATAAGCACAGGTAATGCCTATCGTCTGACGGCCTTGTCGCGACTGGGTCGACGGGGCCGACAGGCGGTGATCGACCGGCATGGCGGTCCGGAACGTGGCAGCGTTCAGACGTGTGTTTCCCGTCGCTACGCGGGTGCGCAGCGTCGTTGCCGATGAGCACGTTTCCGTTTGCGTGACCTATTATCAGAAAGAGTTGTGAACAGTACGACTGCGGTTGCGATGCAATCCGCGAATCGTGCAACTGAATGCAGATGCCGTGGAGAAAGAGCGATGGTTCGCATGGAAATACTCGACGCGCTGCGGGCATACACCGATCCGTTCCGCGTCACGAGCGGCAAAGATTTCTTTCTGAAGAATTTCGATCCCGGCGAGACGCTGGGACTCAGAATGCATAAGGAAGAGGCGCAGCAACTACTCCAGCGCGGGTCGAAATGGCTCGCGATGGAGCAGGAGATCCTCTACGCGCAGGATTCCTGGTCCGTGCTGCTGGTGTTCCAGGCCATGGACGCCGCGGGAAAGGATGGGACGATCAAGCACGTGATGTCGCGCGTCAATCCGCAGGGGTGCGATGTCATCTCGTTCAAGCAGCCGTCGGATGAGGAGCTCTCCCACGACTTCCTTTGGCGCTATTCGAGGAAAGTGCCCGAGCGCGGGCACATCGGCATTTTCAACCGCTCGTACTATGAAGAGGTGCTGGTGGTGCGCGTGCATCAGCATCTGCTCCATGCGCAGAAGATCCCACCGGCACGGGTCGGCAACAACATATGGGACGAGCGGCTCGCCGACATCGCGCGCTTCGAGGACTATCTGACGCGCCAGGGCGTGGTCATTCTCAAGTTCTATCTGAACCTGTCGTACGGGGAGCAGAAGAGGCGATTCATGGATCGCCTCGACAATCCCGACAAGCACTGGAAGTTTTCCGCAGCCGACGTTCGCGAGCGTCGCTACTGGAACGACTATATGCACGCCTATGAAGAGACGATCCGCGCGACGGCCTCCGAAGCGGCTCCGTGGTTCGTCGTGCCCGCCGACAACAAACCTTTCACGCGCCTCATCGTCGCGGCCGCGATCGTCGAGGCCGTCGAGAAGCTCGACCTCGAATATCCGAAAGCCACGCAAGAGCAGATGAACGATCTCGCCGCCGCGAGGGAGGAACTCGACGCTGAAGCGGTGGACGAGACGAGACCCGATCAACCCGGGGACGATCCAGACCATTGAGAGCGGCCCCCTGACCCGAAATCACTGGAACCGGGAGACACGAGGATGAGCTCAGTTGAGAGTGCGACGCCGTGGCATGCGATGCCGGTCGGTGACATCGAACGGCAGTTCAACGTCGATCCCGCGCAGGGCCTCGATGCAACGGAAGCGACCGGGCGGCTGTCCACCTATGGGCCGAACCGCCTCCCGCAGGGCAAGAAGAGGGGGCCGGTCGTACGCTTCCTGATGCAGCTCCACAACGTTCTGATCTACGTGCTGCTCGCGGCCGGTTTCGTCAAGTTCATGCTGGGCCTGTGGCTCGATGGCTCGGTCATTCTGGCCGTCGTCATCCTCAACTCGCTGCTCGGCTTCCTGCAGGAAGGACGCGCCGAGAAGGCGCTCGACTCGATTCGCAACATGCTGTCCGCGGAAGCGCGCGTGATGCGTGGCGGAGCGGTTCGCTTGATCCCCGCCGAGGAACTCGTTCCTGGCGACATCGTGCTACTGGAATCGGGCGACAAAATCCCGGCGGACATGCGTCTCGTCGACGCCAGGAACCTGCGCACGGAAGAAGCGGCTCTTACGGGGGAATCCCTCCCGGCCGAGAAGGGCACCGCGCCGGTACCCGCCAAGGCCACGGTCGGCGACCGCGAGAACATGGCGTTCTGCGGCACGATGGTCTTGTCGGGCCGGGCAACCGGCGTCGTGGTGACGACCGGGAGCCAGACGGAACTCGGCCGGATCAACCAGATGCTCGCCGAGGTCAGCGCGCTCGAGACGCCGCTGCTGCGCCAGATCAAGAAGTTCGGCTACGTCATCACGGCAGTGATCGCCGTTGTCAGCGTGCTGCTCTTCTCCTGGGGGCACTGGCTCGGACACATGACCTTCGTCGAGCTGTTCCAGGCCATCGTGGGGATTGCGGTATCGGTCATCCCGGAAGGCCTGCCGGCGCTCATCACCATCACGCTCGCCATCGGCGTGCAGCGCATGGCCCAGCGCAACGCCATTATTCGCCGCCTGCCGGCGGTCGAAACACTGGGCGCCGTCTCGCGCATCTGCTCGGATAAAACGGGCACGCTGACCCTGATGGAGATGATGGTGACCTCCGTCGTAACGGCCGAAGCGGCCTATGCCGTGACAGGCGACGGCTACGCCAGCGAAGGAGAGGTCAGCGCGGATGGCAAGCCGCTCGGCGCCGCGCCGGACGTGCTCAAGCTGATGGGCCGCGTGTCGCTGTTGTGCAACGACGCCGAGCTCTTCGAGGAAGACGGCAAATGGAAAGTGGAGGGTGACCCGACCGAGGGCGCGCTCTATCCGTTCGCTTCCAAGCTGGGCATGGACCGTGCCGCCGAGACGGCCGCCGCGCCGAGGATCGACGCGATCCCCTTCGAGTCCGAGCACAAGTTCATGGCGACGCTGAACCGTTCGACGGACGGCGAGATGCTGCTGGTCAAGGGCGCGCCGGAGGTGATCCTCGACCACTGCGACCGGCAGCAGACGGCGCAAGGCCCGGCGCCGCTCGATCGCGAGCACTTCGCGAGGGAGGGCGACCGGCTCGCCGCTCAAGGCGAGCGCGTGCTCGGGCTCGCGTGGCTGTCGGACCCGGGCCTGCGTACGGGCGGCCTCGGGCCGCAGGACCTGCCGCGTACCCTCGTGCTGCTCGGCCTCGTGGGCCTGATGGACCCGCCGCGCAAAGAGGCGATCGACGCCGTGCGCGAATGCCACGGCGGCGGCATTCGCGTGACGATGATCACGGGCGACCACAAGATCACGGCGGCGGCAATCGCAAGAATGCTGGGCATCGGCGACGGCAAGACCGCCGTGTCCGGCACCGAGATCGAGGCGATGAACGATGCGGCGCTGCAGGAATGCGTGCGCGGCGTCGACGTGTTCGCGCGCGCGAGTCCCGAGCACAAGCTGCGGCTCGTCAAGGCGATCCAGGCGAATCGGCAGATCGTCGCGATGACGGGCGACGGCGTCAACGATGCGCCGGCGCTCAAGAAAGCCGACATCGGTGTCGCGATGGGGATCAAGGGCACCGAGGTGACGAAGGAGGCGGCGGGTATGATCCTCGCCGACGACAATTTCGCGTCGATCTCCGCGGCGGTGAAGGAAGGGCGCACGGTCTACAACAACATCGAGAAAGCGATGCTGTTCATGCTGCCGACCAATGTCGCGCAAGGCGCGGTGATCGCGGTGGCGATCCTGTTCGCCTTCACGCTGCCGATCACGGCGCCGCAGATCCTGTGGGTCAACATGGTTACTTCCGTCGCGCTCGGCCTGACCATTTCGTTCGAGCCGCACGAGGCAGACGTGATGCGCCGCTCGCCACGCGCAATCGACCGGCCGATCGTCACGCGTTTCGGCATCTGGCGCATCCTGTTCGTCGGGGCGGCGCTCGTGATCTATACGCTATCGACGTTCTTCTGGATGAAGTCGCAAGGGGCGTCGGATCAGATGGCGCGCACGGCCGCGGTCAACGCCATTACGCTGGGCCAGGTGTTCTATCTGCTCAACATCCGGTATCTGCTCGATTCGTCGCTGTCCGTGCGCGCCCATACAGGCAATCGCTATCTCTGGTACGGAATAGCCGGCGTCGTGGTCTTGCAGCTTCTGTTCACCTATACGTTCCCGTTCCATGCCGTTTTCCACACCGAGGCTCTGCCCTTGTCGACGTGGGGGTGGCTCGTCGGTGGTGGCGTCCTGTTTTTCCTCGTGGTGGAGATCGAGAAGCTCGTTTTCCGGCTCACCCCTGCATTGAGAGGATTTGTGACGTCGCAACAGGAGGGCGCGGCCTTGCCCAATGATCCCGCGAGGTAGGTCGCCTTGGCGGCCGCCTGCTACATCTCATGCACGCGGCGGAGGATGAAAAACAGATTAGCCGAGACTGCATTCACGATCGGTATCCGCTCGAAAGGCCGGTTCAGCTTCATGCCGATATTGGCCAGTGCGTTGAGCGCTCCGCCGCCCTTTATGCCTTTTGCGAAGGTGGGAAAGACCTGGTGATAGCCGCATTCTTCCAGTACGAATCCCGACCTGAGAAACAGGCGCTTCGCGTCGCTGAGACTGTATAGCCGATTATGGCCCGTGTACTTCTTCATGACTCTGCACGCGTTTTCGGTCACCGATAAGCGGTTAGGTAAAAATGTGATTATCAGCAAACCGTCGTTTTTCAGCACGCGCCATAGCTCATCGAGGCTCTTTTGCTCGCGGGCCACGTGCTCGAGTACACCGCTTCCGATCACCACATCGAATTGATTGTCTTCGTAGGGCAGCAGAAATTCATGATCGAGCGATGCGAAAGATAACCCGGCGTACTCGTGGAATTCCGCGAATTGCCCATCCTTGCAGATGTCGCAGCCATATATATCGATGTCATGGTAGAGCGTGCGAAGCATGCACGAATCTGGCGCGTGCCGGCATCCCCAGTCGAGCACTTTCATGCCACGCTTGATATACGGTGCGTAAATTTCGAACGCGCGCACGTGGCGATCGAGACTCGCGTTGTTGGCAATGACCGATTGCACATAGTCCCGGTATTCACCATCGCTACGATGTGCAATGTAGTCCTCGCAAAGCTTGGCATAAGTCGCCTTGACCTGCTGCAATTCATTGCTCGGAATCGTTTCAGTGTCGATGGGTTTATGCATATCTCCCTCATGGCGGTGCGAACGATACGACGAATTTCAGGCTCTACCGGGCCAGTATGCTGGTAATCCTTGGTCCATGTTGAGGTCTGCGCAATCCGTTCCGCAGTACCGGCTTTCGCTGCCCGAGTGACATCGGGGTTGAGAGGTTCGCGGGATGTTGACTATTCCGATTTTGAGCGCTGATGGACTGCGTTTGGCGAGACCTGCGGCAGCAACTACCTGGATAAAGCCGCGATAGTGAACGGCTTCAAGTTTTGAAGGATAGCAGTTGAATTTGTCAAAACTGGTCGGGGAACCTCTCCATTTCGCGCCTTATTCTGATGGTTTTGCGCCTTGACGCCCCCACGACCAGCGATGCGGCGAGCCCTAGAAGGCGTCTCGACCCCAAATTTTTATGTTGCGGCGCATCTAAAACCGTCCTATAACCATCCACATGGATGGTACAAGGATGGTGCGATGAAGAAACCCGCGGTATTGGACACCCCCCGCTCGAAAGGCGGCGACTCGGAAAAAATCACGATCAACCTCGGACCCGTCGACCTCGGGCAGATCGATCTCATGGTTGAAGAAGGCTTCTATGCGAACCGGACCGACCTGATCAGAACGGCGATTCGCAACCAGCTCGCGCTACATGCGCGGGTCGTCCAGGAAACGGTTGCGCGTCGTTCGCTCGTGCTCGGGCTGCAGCATTTCTCTAGGCAGGATCTCGAGGCGATTCGAGCCGCGCGCGAGCGTCTCAATATTCAGGTCCTGGGATTGGCCAGCATTGCCGCCGATGTCTCCCCGGAACTCGCGCTCGCGACTATCGAAAGCGTCGTGGTGCTGGGAGCCTTTCACGCTTCGCCCGCAGTCAAGACGGCACTTGCCGGCAGAATCCACTAGCCGCGCGAGGCCCACCCCCTCAACACCGGTAATCGGACAAATGTGATGAAACTCAACGAAGGCTTTCTGAACTCAATGCACGAAGCGATGACTTTGCTGCGTACCCGCGGCGTTGCCGAAGCGACAGAAGCGATACAACGCGCACTGCGAGGGGAAGGCGTCGGTGCAGTGAACGAAACTGCGTCGCGGGACAAGACGCCCGAGCCCGTTGTCTTCCCGTTTGCAAAGACCGAGGACGCGACCGCGCACAAGGCGCGAGAAGACTGCCTTGACGTGGAGGAACGAGGACATTTCATCACGCTTGCGTATGCGAATGCCGCCGGTCGCCGTCAATATCGGCTGTATGTGCCGGCGGGGGGCGCCGGCGAGCCGCTGCCACTGATTGTGATGCTGCACGGCTGCACGCAGGACGCCGACGATTTCGCAGCAGGCACGCAGATGAACGCGCTTGCGGAGCGGCATCGATGTCTCGTAGCTTATCCGGTGCAACCGCAGCAGGCGAATCCGTCGAAGTGCTGGAACTGGTTCAAACCTGACGATCAGCATCGCGAGCGCGGCGAGCCGTCGCTGATCGCAGGCATCACGCGCGAAATCATCTCGGCCCACAACGTCGATCCTGCGCGCGTGTACGTCGCGGGGATGTCCGCGGGGGGCGCGATGGCGGCGATCATGATCGCCGAGTATCCCGAACTGTATGCCGCGGTCGGCGTGCATTCCGGTCTTCCGGCACGGTGCGCGCACAATTTACCCTCCGCGCTCGCGGCGATGAAAGGCGGGAAGCACTCCCGAAACGCACGGCGCGTGCAAGGCGATACAGACTTGTCACCGACACGGCCCATGATCGTCTTTCATGGTGACGCGGATGCCACCGTTCACGTAGCGAATGCCACGCGGCTCGTGCAGAGGTTCGACGCACGGCCGGACGCCGGCAGCGAACGGCGTCGGGTCGACGCGGGCCGACGCGCCTGTACCGTCTCGCGGCTGGTTTCCGGCGACGGTATCGACGCCGAGTTGTGGACCATTCATGGCGCAGGGCACGCTTGGGCAGGCGGCAATGTACGAGGCAGTTATACGGACGCTACTGGTCCGGATGCGAGTGCCGAAATGCTGCGCTTCTTTCTTGATCATCCGCGACGACAATAGTGCAGGCCTCTCATGTGGTTACTATGATTGCGACGGAGTGGCGTCCGCTGTGCATGTAGAGCAAGTCCGCTTGCTCAACTGCATATAAAGGCTGCCCGATGAATCACTTCCGGGGCGAATCCTCGGTGGCAGGTCGGCGAAGCCGGATTTGCGCCGCAATCAATGTACGGCGGGTTGCCATTCAATTGGAGACATCCACGCGTGTTCGTCCATCGTCAACAACGGGTCGCGTGTCGCCGATCGCGGCCTTGCGAAGTTCGAGCGATGTGTGCCCATTGCGTGAGGCAGTCATCGGCCATGAACGGCCATACGCTCGAGCATTCGGACAGACACTCAAACGTCCGGTCCACTCAGATAGCGGACCTATGCCTGTCAGTCGAGCTCATTGCGTTACCTCACGGAAGCACACAACCAGGA
>NZ_VZQO01000074.1:0-24618 GCF_014397665.1 Paraburkholderia sp. UCT2 | reverse complement strand
GTAATGCGGTAGCCAATCCGCGGATATCAGCTTGATCCACCGTCGAGATTTACTGCTACGTCGCCCTCAGGAAATTCAAACATCGAAAACACAGAACCGATCATATTGACACGAGAAGTCATATCAGCCTGGAGACGCAATCCCTTCGGAAACCGAGTTGGTCAAGGAGTCCGGAGTCGCACGCATGACCGTTTCGCGCGCATTGCGCGAGTTGAGCGCACAACGTGTGCTCACGCGGCGGTATCTTTGAGGCCGAGCTTCGCCAGGTTGAATTGGCCTTTGCGAATGCGATTCACCTTCACTATTTGCGCCAGAACCAGTCGCTGTACATTGTGTCCGCCGTTGCCGTTTCGTCCGCATCAAAATTCGCCGCCGCTTGGCAATACAGATTTTTCTCTGCTTATACTCACTGTCACCTGAACGGCTCACGCCCAGGTCCCACGCTGCACGCCGACAAAAAACCACGACGTCAGTCGACAACACGGCACGCGACTCACGTTTCGCAACCGCAGTTCTTACATATCAGGTGGGACCTCTTATGCTAAATCGTGCTTTTGGTGCAGCGATTTCATCGTTGCTCGTGGCAGGCGCGGCAGTTGCACCGGCCATCGCGCATGCCGACGACAGCTTCGCGCAGGACGACGGCGCGTCGCATGGCCGGCCGGTCAAGGTGATGATCATTTCGATGTTCGGTCCGGAAGGCCAGGTGTGGCTCGATCATCTCGGCCCGTGGCAGGACATCACCGTCGCGGGCCTGTCTCCTGACTACCCTGCCGTACACTGCAATCGCAAGGAGGTCTGCGTGATGACGACGGGCATGGGGCACGCGAATGCCGCCGCGTCGATCATGGCGCTGACGTTCTCGCCGCGTTTCGACTTGCGTCATACGTACTTCATGGTGGCGGGCATCGCTGGTATTGATCCGCTTCAGGGCACCGTCGGTTCCGCCGCGTGGGCGAACTGGCTCGTCGACTTCGGGATTCAATGGGAAATCGACGGACGCGAAATTCCGCCGGGCTGGAATACCGGCTATCTCGGCATCAACACGACGGGCCCGACGCAGAAGCCGCCGCTCGACTATCGCACCGAAGTGTTCCAGCTCAATCCGGCGCTTTCGAACGCGGCATTCGCGCTGTCGCGCCACGTGACGCTCACCGACGACGCACTGGCGCAGGATGCCCGTGCCAAATACAGCTATGCGCCCGCGAACCGTCCGCCGACCGTGATCCAGTGCGACACGCTGGCGGGCGATACCTGGTGGTCGGGCACCGATCTCGGCGAGCGCGCGCGGCAATGGACGAAGATTCTGACCGACGGCAAGGGCACCTATTGCACGACGCAGCAGGAAGACAACGCCACCTTCGAGGCGCTGACGCGCGCGGCGACCGTGCATCGCGTTGACCTGAACCGTGTCGCGGTGCTGCGCGCTGGCTCGGACTTCGACCGGCCGTACGCGGGCCAGTCGAGCGCGGACAATCTGCTCAACTACTCGTCGCAGGGCGGCTTCACGATCGCGATCGACAATCTGTTCCTCACGGGCAATCCGCTCGTGCAGGACATCGTCACGCATTGGGGCGAGTGGCGCGACGGCGTACCGCAGCGGTAGCGCGTTTGCGGCGTGGTGGAGCGTACCGCGTGCCGGTCTGCACAGCGATCGTGTCCACCGTTGTCGTCAGTTGCCGCGGCGCGAGCGGTGGCCACGCCTACGCCAACGCAGACCGGTGGTGTGCTCGGAGCACCGGCATGCGACCTCACGGGATCTGACCGCGCCATCTCAGCATTTGTGCTCCTACCTCAGCGTGGAGGTACGTTCGGGTGGTCTGATCTGGCGAACGGCCGCAACTGCGCAAGGCCCGAACTGAGCCCTGCGGGCGCGGTGGCTGCGGCGGCCGCTGCGCGGGCGGTGGCGGCTCCGCGCGCGGCATGATGCGATCATAAGGCCGCGATGCGCCATGCTCATCGGCGTCCCCAGAACCTGCGCTGCACCTGCATCACTTCTTCCTCGACCTCGGCCACGGGCCCAATCAGTTCAATGCGCTTCTGGCAATGGTCGAAGACATACCGCGACGACACACTCATCGTGGGATTCTCTGCATGATTGCCCGTGGCTCGCAGCAGGCGCTCTTCCGTCATTGCAAAAACCACCCGCCCAATGTTGGCCCAATATGCTGTGCCTGCGCACATGCAACATGGCTCAACCGTCGTATAGAGCGTGCAACCCCACAAGAATTGCGGCGTAAAGTTGAGCGCGGCGATACGCGCGAGCACCGCTTCCGCATGATTGACGGAATCGACATTGCCCTGTTCTATTAGAACCGACTCCTGATCGGGCCCGACGAGTATGGCGCCAAACGGGTGACGGCCCAACAGCATCGCACGTTCTGCGATGACGCTTGCATGACGCAGATGGCGGACGATCTGCTCGCGTGTCGGCGCGAGCCCCTGCTCAGGGAACGCCGACGCGTTCTGTTTCGGGGAAGTGACAAGGCTCAAAGTGTGTCTCCTCCACGTTGGCTGAGTTACTTCGGCAACGTGCCCTCGACCCCCTGCACGAACCAGTTGAGCCGCAGCAACTCGGCGTCGGGCAACGACGTGCCGGCTGCCACCTTGATCGCGCCATTCTGATCCCTGATCGGTCCGGAGAACGGATCGAATCTGCCCGCGATAATGTCGTCGCGCTTTTGCGCCAGCGCCTTTTGCGCGGCAGGCGATACGGCTGCAGTGTTGATGTCAGCGAGGTCGATTGCTTTTTCCTTGAGACCCCACCACGTCGGCGCGTTTGTCCACGTGCCGGATTGCACCTGTTCGATCAGGTGAGAGTAGTAGACGCCCCAGTAGCTCACGCATGCGCCCAGTTGGGCATTCGGGCCGAACTTCTTCATGTCCGAGTCCCAACCGAACGCGTGCACATTCTTCTGCTCGGCAGTCTGCATTGTCGCCGTCGAATCGGTGTTCTGGATCAGCACGTCGGCTCCCTGGCCGATCAGCGTTTCGGCCGCCTGTTTCTCCTTGCCTGGATCGAACCAGCTATTGATCCATATGACCTTTACCTTCGCATTCGGATTGATCGAACGCGCACCCATTGTGAAGGCGTTAATGTTGCGCACCACTTCCGGGACCGGCACCGAGGCGACGAAGCCGAGCGTATTCGTCTTCGTCGTATAGCCGGCGACGAGCCCAGCCAGATAGGCGCTCTGGTAGGTGCGCACGTCATAGGTCGCAAAGTTCGTGGCCTTCTTGTATCCGGTCGCATGCTCGAAGACGACGTCGGGATAATCCTTTGCAGTCTTCAGTTCGAAGTCCTGGAATCCGAAGCTCGAGCCCACGATAATCTTGTTGCCCTTGTTCGCGAGGTCGCGAAACACGCGCTCCGAGTCAGCGGATTCGGGTACGTTCTCGACGCGCGTGACCTTGATCTTGTCACCGAACCTCGCTTCGATCGCCTTCACACCCTGTTCGTGTGCGTAGGTCCAGCCAGCGTCACCGGGGTTGCCGAGGTAGACGAACGCGACGCCCATCGGCACCGCGGCGGTGGCAGTGGGGCTCAACGCGACATAGATGCCAAGCGCGGCTAAAAGCGTAACCGCAGGGCGCAGTGAGCGCACCACCGCGCGAGCGAAGTTTGTTCTCATGGAGTCTCCGAAGATGGGGAACAGAAAGGAGACGACGCCAGTCGTCCAGACGACTGGCTGCGTCGCGTCAGCGATGATGGTGGTGAGTCAATATCAAGGCCGAAATTTTGATTCGTTATGTGCTGTATAACGGAATGGATATGAAGCCATTGGGAAATTGGCCTGCGGATCGCGGAGTTCGAATAGGAGACCGCGCCAAAGCAGGGGAACTACGCCGCGGTATGGCGAGGGTTCTGGTGCAAATAGACGGTCCGGAAGAGATGGTTCCTATAGAAAAGATTTCTTATCGGCCTTCATCTCCCGCACAGCACGGTGTGAGGCGGCATAGCCATCGAGCGTGATGGTCTTTGGCGGCTTGCCCTGATGTTTGGTTGCCTCGCTGAAAAAGGCTTTGGCCGCCTTCACGTCACGTTTGGCCCTGAGCAGGAAGTCAACCGTCTGACCCGCCCGATCCACCGCCCGATAAAGATAGACCCATTTGCCGCGGATTTTCAGGTAAGTCTCGTCGGCACGCCATGACGCGCCCGCTGGCGCGCCGAAACGGTTCCAGCGCTTGACGAACTCCGGCGTGTAACGCTTCACCCAACGCAGGATCGTCGTGTGGGCCAGCGACAGGCCACGCTCGGCCATCATCTCGACAAGATCACGCAGGCTGAGCTTGTAGCGCAGATACCAGCGCACGCACAGAATGATCGTCGCGGTTGAAGTGGCGGCCTGAGAACAGTTCGTCCATACTCTTGAGCTTGCTCATTGTCGGATGATGAGATCGGGTCGGGGGGCAACACTTTAACCGATTCACCTTCACTATTTGCACCAGAACCGTCGCCTGTATCGCCAGCAAGAGCCGGCACGTCCGTCCACGATCGTGCCGACTTTGACACGGGCTCCTGAGCATAGATCAATGCCGAGGCGAGAGTGGCACGCACGCGCATTTCGGTGTCTGAGTCCACCGAGGCAGGGGGCAGTTCTTCAAGCGCATCGATGGCCTGCTCAGCACGCGTGCAGCATTCGTGAATCAGGCCCGCATCGAGCAGCGCCTCTGTGAGACCTGCCGCGAGCTCGACTCCAATCCGCGTATCGCCATGCTGCGAGAACGCCCAATCGAAAGCGCTGCGTGCATCATCCAGCGACTGCCGGAAATCGATTTCCAGGTCCAATTGTTCAGCGACACTGTCAGCCAGACACGGTCGCAAGCAATGGGAGACATAGCGTGCATGGCGCGCCGCGATCAGCCTCTGCTCGCCTTGCGCATGCAGCTTCTCCAGCGCATAGGCACGTGCCGAATCGGAAAGGCGATACCTGCTTACCGGGCCCTCCAGCTCGATGTTGACGAGCGATTTCGCCACCAGATCGCCGATGCCGCCGATCGCGTCCGCCACAGCGTATTTCTCGTCGCACACCACCGCGCAAATCGCATCGAACGTAAAGCCGCCGCTGAATACCGCGAGGCGCCTGAACAGTAACTGATGGCATGGATTCAGTATGGAGAAACTCCAGTCGAACGTCGCACGGAAGGTTTGATGGCGTGGCAGAGCGGTCCGGTAGCCGCCCGTCAGCAAACTGAAACGGTCGTGCAGATAGCGATGAACACCCTCAACGCCGAGGCCAGCGACGCGCGCCGCTGCCAGCTCGATCGCCAAAGGAATGCCGTCCAGCCGGCGGCAGATCTCGCCGATGAGATGAATTTTCTCGCAGCCGGCGTATGCATACCGCTGGATTGAATTGACGCGCAGCAAAAACAACTTTACCGCTGGAAACTGGACGATCTCCGCATGGGTTGAATGCGAAGGCGGCACGTCGAGTGGCTCGACCCGGTACACCGTCTCTTGCATCAGGCGAAGCGGTTCACGACTCGTTACCATCACACGCAGAATTTCGCTTGTCGCTACGAGTGCGTCGACGATCCGCGCGACGGCGTCGATCACATGCTCGGCGTTATCCAGCACGAGGAGCAGACGTTTGCCGGAAACCGCCGCAGCCAGTTGCGCAATGTCGACTGCAGCATCGGGCGTGGACAGCCCGCATGCTTCGGCGACCTCGCATAGGACCGCATCTTCGGTTGTTGCCGTGGCAAGTTCGACAAAACACACAGCGCGGGAAGAATCGTTCGATGCCTGCCGTGCTACCGCTATAGCCAGGCTCGTCTTCCCTATACCGCCGGCTCCAGTGAGCGTCAATAGCTGCGTAGTCTGGAGCAACATGCTGATCTGCCGAACGGCTGCGTCGCGGCCTGTGAGCCGGGTTTCGCGTAGCGGCAGGCCACGTCTGAAGGCGCGGGACTCGACCGCAGGAGCCCGGCTCTCAACGGGTCGTTGTCGCAACTGATACCCGCGACCAGGGATCGTGACAATCAGGTTGCGATCCTCACCAAGTATTTTGCGTAACGCGGACAGATGGACCTGGATATTGTTTTCTTCGACGACGGTTTTCGGCCAGACACTATCCAACAATTCGTCTTTCGTAACGAGTCGTCCAGCGGCCGACACGAGCACGGCAAGAATATCGAAGGCGCGAGATCCGACAGGTACGAGCGTGCCGCTTTGGTGCAGCGTCCGCATCTCCAAATCGATCTGAAACCGGCCCAGGTCGATCATGCTGGTGCCGTAATTCGCGGGTCGCTCGGTAACCGTCATGTTTGTGCTCGCATTGATCGAGGTGAGTTGCGCGCCGGCTTTATGCCGATGTCAGTCGCATTCCGGCTAAGCAGAGTTAGTTGCCCGCCTGGTCTGCGCAAGCCTGAACGTCGCGGCGTATGTCTCCAGAAACAGCCTGTTTGATTGATTAAATCTCCGTGACATTGGAGAAAGTTTTGTCTCACCAGACTCGACAGCGCGCCTGCGCCCTCCGGCGGCTGTATTCCCTCGCGAAGGAATTGAGGATTCTGACGGACCGAGTCTGCCAGCTTTACTTTTGTTCACAAACTGGTCTATAAACAAAATTCTTTTGAAAGAAAATCAAGAATGAATATCACCCTCGACGAATTGGCGACTTTCATGGCCGTGGTCGATACCGGCTCGATGACGGCAGCCGCCCAACATCTCGACCTGACAGTGTCGGCGGCCAGCCGGACGCTGGGGCGCCTCGAGGAAAAGCTGAAAACGACCTTGATGCGCCGGACCACGCGCAGGATGGAGCTGACCGAGGAAGGGCGCGCGTTCCTTCAACACGCGCGCGCCATCATCGATTCCGTGGAAAGCGCGGAGGAACAGATGGTCGCGCGGCGGGAAAACCCATCGGGGCTCCTGCGGATCAATGCAGCGTCGCCTTTCATGCTGCACGTGATCGCACCGCTTGTGCAAGGCTACCGCGTGCGCTATCCGCACGTTCACCTGGAGCTGAACACGAACGACGGCATCATCGATCTACTCGAGAGCCGCACCGACGTCGCTATTCGAATTGGTCGGCTCAAGGATTCGACGCTGCATAGCCGGCTTGTTGGCAGTAGCCGCATGCGTGTTCTTGCGAGTCCCGACTATCTTGAGGCGCACGGACATCCGCGCGAGGTCGCTGACCTTGGCAAGCACGTACTGCTGGGCTTTACACAACCGGAGTCGCTCAATGTCTGGCCGTTGCTCGGTGCCGACGGTGAGCCGTACCGTATCGAGCCGGTGGCAAGTTCATCGAGCGGCGAGACGCTTCGTCAACTGGCGCTCGAAGGCGTGGGCGTTGTCTGCCTGTCGGATTTCATGACCGACCGGGACCGTGAAACAGGGCGTCTCGTGCAGATCCTCGCCCGTCAGACCAAGGACGTCCGTCAGCCAATCCATGCTGTCTATTACCGCAATACAGCCGTTTCTTCGCGAATAGCGTCGTTCATCGATTATCTGATGGGCGAGATTGGAGGCAACGGGGCGACTCAGCATCAGACTGCGTGGGCGCGTCAAGCTTAGCCCGGATCGACTATAGCCCGTGCCTGGCTATTTGCGAGGTTTAACGTTTCCACTCGCTTGAACGTCCGTTACGGAGAAATCCAACTGTCCCTTGTGGGTCGGGATGGGCCGATCAGCGTCGGGCAGAGGTTGGCAGCCCTGATCGGAATGGTGAATGACACCGTCAGGACGACGTTGCACGAGCGCCATGTCGAGCGCCCGAAGCATTAGCTCTGTGTACAGATGATCGGACATCGCCCAGCCCACGATCCGGCGGCTGAAGACATCGAGCACCACCGCGAGATACAGAAACCCTTCGGCGGTCGGCACATAGGTCGCGTCCGCGACCCACAGTCGATTGGGCGCGTCGGGGTGGCCTCAAGAAACGGATTTTTTTCGTACGCTAAGGCCGCGATGGCGCCCACTACGCTCCTAGGGCACGAAGCCCGGGCAACTCGGGGATTCTACCGGCCATGAACTGCAGCAAGGCCCGCGTCCTCAGCGGCTGGTATCTGCGGGACGGGTACACCAGGTGGAGCGGCTGGGAAGCCATCTGCCATTTTGGGAGCAGACGAACCAGCGCACCGGTGTCGATCAGATCCTGGACCAGCCATGCTGGGGCCGTACCTAACCCGACCCCCTCAAGAAAACACTGGCGCAGGGCCAGCGAACTGTTGACGCGATAGCGTCCTGTGGTCGCGACGACAACCTTTTCTGCGGCATTGGAAAATTCCATCCTGCTCCCGGAGGCAATTCCGGCATAACGAATGTATTCGTGTTGCACCAGGTCTTCGGGCCTGCGGACCTTCCGGGTACGCTTGATGTATTCGGGCGTCGCCACCAGCACCCGCGGCGACGACGCGATATGGCGTGCAACGGCATGAGGCGGGAGATCATCGCCAAGCCGTATCGCCATGTCGACACCTTCCTCGACCAGATCGATCACGCGGTCGTTCAGGATCAGCTCGATTTCGATCTCGGGATATTTCGCAAGGAATTCGAGGAACAGGGCATTGAGGCGCAGTTCACCGAGCCCCACGGGCGCATTGACCAGCAGCGTTCCGGCCAACCGTTGCGTCTGACCCCGCGCATCCGCTACCGCATCGGCATACTCCTCGATCACGCGCTTGCTCCGCTCGTAGAACCGCGTGCCTTCTCCGGTCGGCGTCAAACTGGTTGTCGTTCTTTCGAGCAACCGGACCCCCAGGTTGCGCTCCAGGGCGGCAATGACCTTGCTGATCGTCGGCTGGCCGGTATTTTCCTCGCGGGCTACGGCCGAAAAA
Organism: Paraburkholderia sp. UCT2; assembly: GCF_014397665.1. Taxonomy (NCBI): domain Bacteria; kingdom Pseudomonadati; phylum Pseudomonadota; class Betaproteobacteria; order Burkholderiales; family Burkholderiaceae; genus Paraburkholderia; species Paraburkholderia sp. UCT2. The sequence continues at coordinate 15,834 of NZ_VZQO01000074.1, read as the reverse complement.
CTGCCCAACTCGACAACGCGCGTGAACAGCCGCATCGATTGAAGCGAATCCAAGTCATTCTCCCGTGGCATAACCTATATCCGATTCTGTCGGATTCCAGTGACATCTGGAATGACCTAACGTTCGTCTGGTCCCCTCTTTCTCAAGGAAAGGCCTTATGAACACCGTAGCCCAAATATCTCTGAATGGCGCTCATGTCGTTGTGTTTGGCGGAAGCACAGGCATTGGTCTCGCGACAGCCGTGGCCGTGAAAGCGAAGGGCGCGGCCGTCACCCTCGTGGGACGAACGCTGGCGAAGCTCGAAGCCGCTGCCAGCGAGATCGGTGGCGCCCGGGCAGTGGTCGCCGACATCTCAGACAGAAAAAGCGTTGAAGCCGTGTTCGACGGCATGACGCGGGTCGATCATCTCGTGATCACCGCAGGTGGCCTGCATTTCGGAAAGTTGGCCGATACGGATCCGGACCAACTGCTGGTGGCGATCCACGAACGTATCGCGGGCCCGCTCTATGCCATCAAGGCAGTTTTGCCGCTGATGCCACCCACGGGTTCGATCGTGTTGACGGGCGGCCAGTATTCGGACCGTCCGTCTGGTAACGGCGCAGCGGTTATTTCGGCAGCGGTCCGCGGAGTGGAAGCGCTCGCACGATCGCTCGCTCTCGAGCTCAAACCGATCCGTGTCAATGTCATTTCGCCCGGCCTCATTGAGACGCCGCTGTTCGATTCATTCGGCGCGGAGGGGCGCGCCGCGATATTCAATCAGGCGACCGATACATTGCCTGGCGGTCGCGCAGGGTATCCGGATGAAGTCGCGGAGGCAATTATCTTGCTCCTGAGCAACGGCTATATGAATGCCGAAGTCTTGCACATTGACGGCGGCGGCCGCTTCGTCTAGGGACAGGACAGAATGACTCAGTAGGGTGAGGCATATTTACTGTTTTTGCAATGTCATTCTGAGGTATACCCTAACCTGCTGTCAGGCAAGACCGTCAGATTTGTCAGGATAGGGCCGTCCTGACAATTGTTTGACGCGGAGTTGCCAACGTCACAGATTTCAGGCTGACACCTTCGTCGGAAATTCGCCATGAACGGTCAGCGTGTCGGATACGTGCGGGTCAGCTCGTTCGAGCAGAACGCCGAGCGCCAGCTCGACGGAATCGAGCTCGATCGCACCTTTACCGACAGGGCGTCGGGGAAAGACACGAAGCGGCCGCAGCTCGACGCGATGATGACGTTCGTGCGCAGCGGCGACACGGTAGTCGTGCATAGCATGGACCGGCTCGCGCGGAATCTGGACGACCTGCGCCATGTCGTGCAGGCGCTGACCCAACGCGGCGTGCGCATCGAGTTCTCCAAGGAATGCTTGACGTTCACGGGCGAGGACTCGCCGATGGCGAATCTGATGTTGTCGGTAATGGGGGCCTTTGCGGAATTCGAGCGTGCGCTGATTCGCGAACGCCAGCGTGAGGGCATCGCCCTCGCGCAGCAACGCGGCGCCTATCGCGGTCGTAAGCCGGCCTTGTCCGACGCGCAGGTTGCCGACCTTCGCCGTCGCGTGGACGCTGGCGAACGTAAAGCCCAGATCGCTCGTGAATTTGGCGTTAGCCGCGAAACTCTGTATCAGTATCTTCGCTCGACGAGGTGAATCGTGCCCCGCCGCGAACTCCTTACGGCTGCGCAGCGATTCCAGCTGTTTGCTTTCCCGGAAGATGAAAGCGAACTGATTCGCCTGGCCACGTTGTCGGCGGAGGACTTCGCGTTCGTGCGCCAGCATCGAGGCGGCCACAACCGGCTCGGCATCGCAGTGCTGATGGTCTACCTGCGCTTTCCGGGTCGAGTACTGGGGCCGGCCGAGAAGCCACATGCGCCGATCATCGGTATCGTCGCTGACCGATGAAACTCTCAACCTGCATGATCGCCTGATTGGATCGTTCTTCACGAAGGCCAAGCACAAGTATGAAAAACGCTTCGCTGCCGAGGGTAAAGCCGTCAATGACAAGGTGCGTCTCTATGCGAAAGTCGGCGGCGCACTGATCGCCGCAAAGGAAACCGGGGACGATCCGTTCCGCGCGATCGAGGCCATTGTGCCGTGGGAGACGTTTACCGCAAGCGTGCGCGAAGCGGAACAGCTCGCGCGTGACGCGGAATTCGATTCGACGGCACTCCTCGTCGACCACTACACGCAGTTGCGGCGCTATTCCCCGACTTTCCTCGACACCTTCGATTTCCGGGCGGCGCCCGCCCGCCAGGATCTGATGGATGCGATCGGGACGTTGCGCACGATGAATCGCGCTGACGCACGCAAGGTGCCCGCCGACGCACCGAAAGGCTTCGTCAAGCCGCGTTGGGAGCGGTTCGTGTTCAAGGATGGCGATATCGATCGGAAGTTCTACGAACTGGCCGCCATGAGCGAATTGAAAAACGCGCTACGCTCAGGTGACGTATCGGTAATCGGTAGCCGTCAGTTCAAGGACTTCGATGAGTACCTGATGTCGCGCGCCACATTTGACACGCACCGTCGTGAGAATCGACTTGGGCTGGCTGTTGAAACGTCGGCGACGAGCTACCTCGACGAGCGATTCGAGCGTCTACGCGAAGCCCTCGACGAAACAGCCCGGCTCGCGGCAGCGGGCGAGTTGCCGGACGTCGAGCTGAACGACAAGGGCCTCAAAATCACGCCGCTGGATGACGCGACACCGGCAGAGGCCGACGCGCTCACACAGCAGGCATATGACCTGATGCCGCGCGTGAAGATCACGGATCTGCTGCTTGAGGTCGATCAGTGGACCAACTTTACGCGGCACTTCACGCACCTGAAAAGCGAAGCTGAGCCGCCGGACCGGACACTACTACTGACTGCCATTCTCGCGGACGCGTTCAATCTTGGGCTCGAGAAAATGGCAGATGGCTGTCCCGGCACAAGCGCCGCGAAGCTGTCCTGGCTGGTCGCCTGGTATATCCGCGACGAAACCTATCAGAAGGGACTCGCTGAGCTGGTCAACTATCAGCATGGCTTGCCCTTCGCGGCCTACTGGGGTGAGGGAACCACCTCGTCGTCGGATGGCCAGCGCTTCCGGGCCGGTGGCCACGGTCAGGCCGGTGGATATCGGAACGCAAAATACGGTAACGAACCCGGCGTGCTGTTCTATACGCACATCTCCGATCAATACGCGCCGTTTCATACCAAGGTCATCAATTCGCCGGTGCGGGACGCCACACATGTGCTCGACGGCTTGCTGTATCACGAATCGGAGTTGCGCATCGAGGAACACTACACGGATACCGCTGGTTTCACCGATCACTTGTTCGCGCTGTGTCACTTCCTCGGATTCGAGTTCGCGCCGCGCATCGCCGATCTTGCCGACAAGAATCTGTATGTGCCCGGCAAGCCGGCCGACTGGCCGGCGCTGTCGTCGCTGATCGGAGGATCGATCAGCCGGAAATTGATCGAGCGGGAATTCCAGGATCTGGTTCGGTTGGCCGCGTCTATTCAGCAAGGCACAGTGACGGCTTCACTCATCCTGCGCAAGCTGAGTGCGTATCCGCGCCAGAATGGTCTCGCTGTCGGCTTGCGCGAACTCGGCCGCATCGAGCGCACGCTGTTCACGCTGAAGTGGCTTCAGGATCCGGCTCTATGTCGGCGCGTGTCCGCCGGGCTGAACAAGGGCGAAGCCCGCAATTCACTGGCGCGAGCGGTGTTCTTTTATCGTCTGGGCGAGATACGGGACCGTTCGTACGAAAACCAGCGCTACCGGGCCAGTGGCCTGAACCTCGTGGTGGCTGCGATCACGCTGTGGAACACGGTGTATCTGGAGCGTTCAATTGCCGCCTTGCGGCGGCAGCGTGAGATCGACGACAGCCTGATTTCGCACGTCGCTCCGCTCGGCTGGAACCACGTCAACCTGACAGGTGACTATGTATGGCACGCCAACAAACGCGTCGCCAAGGGGCGATTCAGACCGTTGCGTGCTGCGAAATCGACCAAGCTCCAGTCTTAGCGTACGAAAAAATCCGTTTCTTGAGGGCACCCCGGAGGGCTATCTTCTTCAGAAAGCCGGAACCCACGCGATCATGCGGCGTCGCGGCATTCTGCTTGAGCACGTCGTGCGCGATGATGGTGAGCAGGACGAACGGGATGACGCCTTTTGCAAACGGGTCTACGGGCGCATTCTCGGGCTGGCCGGTGTGCCGCGTGGCCAATGACGTGAATGTGAAGCTGCAGGTAGCCAGCGCGGGCGGCCTCGTTCTTGGCCAACAGCCGGGACATCGAGCCCGGATGTTTTCGGTCAGGATGTCATCGTGGCGCGACTTTTCGCAGGCCGGAGTTACTGCTGAACACGCAGCGGTATCGCCATAGCGAGCCGCTGATTTCCCGAATAAGGGGTCGCTTCAGGAAACGGACAATAAAGCACGTTTAGCTTGTGAACCCCAAGAGACTAGGTGTAGCGGCCCGATAACATAAATCGCAGGGCTCGATAACAGCGCCGTTTCGAGACCACATTGACTGAGAATATCGGCATGCCCAGGACCACATTACGTGAGAACGGGCTCACAATAATTGAGAACGGCTCGATAACGGCGAGCTGGGATCACATTCGCTGAGAATGGCGAAGAACGGCAAAACCCCTTCACAACGACCGGGGTTTCGAATACTCGTTGATGATGGATAAACTGCACAATGTTTTCTTGAACCAGAATTTTGAACTGCACGAACGCCCGCCCAGCAAGGCGGAGTGCTGCGAACGTAGCCGCTGCCAATCGTTCGGCAATACGATCGTTTTAGCGAACTCCGCGACCGTGACTGGTGGTTCGACATTGCGCCGTAGATCGTCAACAGTCTGCCTGCACCGACCATTTTTTGACATTGCTTGCCGAGTATTGCGACCGATCCAAGAGTAGGATTTTTTCAGCACCGTGGACATCTCGACACCGGCTCGATTCGTTTAATCCGCCAACCTGCAACACACCCCAAGGAAAGAAGTGACTTTGCCGACTTTCAAGTACCACTCCGATCCCTTGGCGACAGGAAGCGTTATCGAATCGGATGTCGAATGCGTCTGCTGTGGGCAAGCTCGTGGTTACATTTATACTGGCCCGGTTTTCGCGGTCGAGGAATACGAGGAATGCATCTGTCCTTGGTGCATTTTTGACGGTTCCGCGCATGTGAAATTAGATGCGAGCTTCACCGATGAGCACGGCGTCGGCGGTGGCGGAAAATGGGATGAAGTACCCGAGGAGGTCGTAGAGGAAGTCGCATTTCGCACGCCGGGCTTCTCTGGTTGGCAGCAGGAGCAGTGGTGGACCCACTGCGGTGATGCTGCTCAGTTTATTGGGCGTGCGGGCCAGAAGGAGTTGACGAGCTAAGCGTGCTTTATTTCCCGTTTCCTGAAGGGACCCCATAAAGCACGTCTATCCAAATCGAAACGCATTGGACACATGACGGCGACGCTGCGCAATACGCCCGACGCGCCATCCACCGCAACAGTTACGCAACCGCAGCAGCGGTTCATGCCTTGGGAACACATCGACCTCTGGCTCGGCACGGCGGGATTTTTTAAAGCCGGTCAGCGCGTTCATGTCTCAGTTGACTACATCCGGCAAAGCCTCACCGTTACCCCCGAATACGACGACACCGCCAAAGCGCGCGAGCGCGAAGAGTTGGCCATCGAGCGCAAGGCCGCAAACGAAGAACTGCGCAATGTGTGGCGCGCAGCTCGCTAAACGCCCCGACGTAGAAGCAGTTCCTGCGCGAACGTATTGAATCGCTAATCCGGCAATGACGAAGGGCGCACGCGCCCCTTCGGACTGCCAGCCTCACTAACACCCGACTACGAATAGAAGAAAGGGACAACATTTGCGGCCCCCGATTCAGCCAGCAATATGCCTCCTGTCAGCCAGATACTTAAGATAGGCGATAAACTCTTCGGCCCCCTTCGGCACCGTAAGATCTTCCTTTACAAGAACCAGTAGACGGCTCCTGATGGACTCAATCATCTTTGTCGCCATTAATCTGTAATTCCCCCTCAGATCGACTCTGAAGTAAATTCCATCCAATTTTCCATTTTCACGCTCAATGGATATTGAATCTCCCTCGTAGCTACCAAAGAAGACAACCTCTTTGTTCCAGTGTTGCCCGGCATCAAGATAGTCTATCGATCTTATGAATTCTTCTACGTCATATCCATCAAACCATTCAATTGAATTGAATTCATCTTCACCGATTTCAGATGGAGCGGATCCATATATTTCACCTAGCCTGATCTTTGGAAGAGCCCAGAATGAATACTGCCAAACAGCCATGGTTATCCCCTTCCTATAAATGGCGCCAGTATCCACGCATCCGAATCACCTCATCAATAAAATCGCTTGGCGTCCTGTAACCCAGATAAGGAAGCTCCACCTTTTTCACTGGAAGATCTTCAATACCCAATTTTTGCGCGGCAAAATATCGATGGTGACCATCAACTATATATTTATTCCCGTTATGCTCAACCACTTTAATTGGCTTTTGCACCCCATTTTCCCGGATGTCCGCAAGCAAGGCCCTCATTTGATTCTTGGATTTTGTCGGAGAATGAGTTGGAGTCAACTCACTCGTTTTAGCTGTTTCGCACGACAGCCCCCAAGGATCAATCCAGCTTATCGGATTGGGCGCATACTAATAAACATTTATGAACGATTAAAGCCATATTCGGACACATCAATACAACCAACTCCTTTGTTTTCGTAATAATCAAGGCTGATTTTTTTAGTATAATCGGCGGATACAAATAAGACATCATTTAAAATTTTAACCCCAAATAAAAAGTCACTTTTTATTAAATTTAACGACATGGGAGAAATAGCTCCGCAATATCGCCAATCATCGTCGATAAAAACATAAAAATCTCCGGCTCTTTTTTTTATCGATGAAATAATTTCACCTATCTTGCTACTGACTATAGTTTTCGAATAATCCGGCACCCCGCCACTTATCCTGAAATGTGATTTCAGAACTTCATCCGTTTCTTCCAATCCGATAAATTTTATCGAACCCCGGTCAAAATCAAGAAGATCGCCAATTTTTTCAAAGTACTCTCCGAAAATTATTTTCCCTCGAGCCCTTCTGAATAAAACATCTCTTCTCCGCTCAATTTCATTCATATCAGCAACCCTCCGATGTGTAATAGGCCTTTCCTTTGGGGTTGGCTATTTTTGGTCTGCCGTAATCGTTTATTCTCGTTTCGCCTGTTATTGGATCAACCTTAACTTTCCCCGCCTCCCAATGGGGAGAATCAACGTGACTGGAGTCCATTGTCTGTTGCTGCACAGTTGCTTCAACGGTCCCGCCGCCCTCTTGAGGAACCAAGTAACGATACTCCATACCCGAACTATTCATGGATTGACTGACAGGCTGTTGACTTGTTGGTATGCCAGCTTGTCGCATTGCATCTAGACGAGCGGCATTAGAAGTAGAGAACGGATTCTCTTCGCTACCAAGCGGTAAATCACTCAGCCCCCAGGGATCAATCCACGATATGGGGTTTGCCGCATACTGATAAAGATTCAGCCCGCCCGCCAACCCAATCGGATCAGGCGAGATAAACCGTCCGCAATGCGGATCATAATACCGGAACGTGTTGTACGAGAGCCCGCTTTCCTCGTCATGGTACTGCCCCGGCATGCGCAGCGGTTGATTGAACACCGCCGTCTGCATGTTCGCCCGTACCTGGCCCCATGCACTGTAATTGCCGCTCCACACGGGCCTGCCGTCGGCGTCGGTGACTTCACGCGGCGTGCCAGTCGGGTCGGTGTGGTAGTGATAGACCTCGCTGTGATCGCTTCTGCCGGCATGATCGATCCGCGCCACCGGCGCATACCCACGCACCGGGTCATACAGGTACGTCCGGCTTTGTCCCTTGCCGTCCTGTTCCTGCAACAGCCGCAAGCCCTGCCAGACGAAGCGGATTTCTTCCGGCGGTTTGGTGTCGCGCGGCATACCCGGGTGCCGTGTGGCGCGGGTCGACTTGCCAATACGCCGGCCCAGTGCATCGTACCGGTAAGCGGTGTGCTGCACGCCATCGTCCACCGACAGCAGATGACCTTCGGCATCCCAGCGCAGGCCCATGCCGTTGCGGCTCACCAGTTGCTCCCAGTCGTCGTAGGTGTACGACACCCCCCGGTAGCGCCTCAGCAGGTTATCCAGCAGCGGGGATAGCTTGACGTTAGGCTCGCGCCCGGCATCGTCCAGCAGATTGCCCGCCGCGTCCCACGTAAAGCGCTCGACGTCGAAGCTCTCGGCGCTGCGCCTCAGCAACTGGCCGGTGCGATCGTAATCGTAGAGCGTATGGCCCTGGAAGCTGTCGTAGCTTTCCGTCAGCTCGCCGCTACGGTCATACCGGTAACGCCGCCATAGCACACTGTGCGTCTCGTCCGGTACGTCGGACGCCTCCGCTTTCGGCGCATGGGCACGTTGCCACGCGATCTGGCCCAGTGAGGTATAGCCGGTGTGCGTGCTCAGCCGCCCTTGCGTGCGCAGGATTTCGCGGTGCAGGTCGTCGCGCTCGAAGTCGGCGATGATGGCGCCCTCGAAGCGCATCTGGTGCACGTGCCCGGAGCCGTAGTAAAGCGTCTCGATCCGCTGTCCCTGCGGCAGGGTCAGTGCCAGCGGATTACCCAGTTCGTCACGCTCGTAGGCCACGCGACCGTGAGCACTCCATTCCGCCAGCAACTGGCCGGCCGCGTCGTACTCCATCCGCACTGTGTCCGCCACGATGCCCAGGTCTTTGCCGGCAACGGTGGGCGTGCGGCGGGCTTCGGTCAACTGGCCCAGCACGTTGTACCGGTACGCCGTGTCGCTATGATCGCCACTGCGGCGCACCAGCCGGCCCAGCGCGTCGCGCTCATGGACTTCCATGCGGCGCGACGAGCCCGCCTGGCTGGCGATGTATTGCAGAAATCCGGCCGCATCGTAGCGGAACTCGTGCACGCTGCCGTCGACGCGCTGCTCACGAAGCAGGCGGTCCGCCGCATCCCAGCCGAACTGGTAGCTCGCACCGTTCCCATTGGTGAGCTTCACCGGTCGCCCATGCGCGTCGCGCTCGAAGTGGACTGTGCGCCCTTCAGCATCGGTATGGCGCAGCACCCGACCCACCCCATCGCGCTCCCATTGCTGGGTGTGATGTGCCGCGTTGGTATGCCTGACCAGGTAACCCAGGGCATTCCACTGATAGCGCTCGGTCTGCCGGTCAGGTCGTGTCACGGCTTCGGGTAGGCCCTGCGCACCGTAGCGGATGCGCGTGGTCTGGCCCAGCGCGTCGGTCACCGTGTCGAGGAGGCCGTCGCGGTCGTACGTGTAGTGGGTGGTTTTGCCCGAGCAGTCGGTGCGCGCGTTCAGCAGCCCGCGTGCGTCGTGTTCCAGCGTGACGATGCCTCCCTTCGCATCGGTGACCCGCTGCAACTGGCCGTCCTCGCCGTAGTGCATGACGGTGCGCCGCCCCAGCGGATCAACGGTTTCGATCGCCTGATGCTGCCCGTTGTAAACCGTCATCCAACGGCGGCCATCGTGCAGTGTCGTCTGACGAGGTAGCGACGTACTCGCGTGATAGTCCGTGCGGGTGATCTGGCCCAGCGGATCGGTGTGAGCCACCGGCCGGCCCAGTTCGTCATAGTCGATGCGCCGGGTGCGCCCACCCGGCAGATGCAGTACGATCGGCCATCCCGAGGCGTTGTATTCAGCACCGTACTGCGCGCCATCGAAGCCGGTGTGGGCAGTGATCTGCTCCTTCGCGTCGAAGTCCCACCGCGCGACATTGCCGAACGTGTCGGTCACTTCGGCGTGGCCGGCGGCAAAGTCGTAGTGGAAACCGTATCGCTCGCCGCTGCTGTTGTCGTGTTCGATCACGCGCGGCTGGCCAGCAAGGATCTCCCAGCGATAGCGGCAGAGGAACCCCTCGGCATTGGCATGATGGGTCATCAGCCCGTCGCTGTAGCCGAAACGACGGGTCACCACGCCCGCGCGGTCGGTCACCGACGCCAGATAGCCCGCACTGTCGTAGCCGTAGCTGACCAGCGTGCCAAGGGTGCCGCCTTCGAGCAGTTCGATGCGGCTCAGACGCGCGGGCGCTTCCTGATACTGCAGACGTAGCCGGTAACCGCCATCCGCCTGGACCTCCACCGGCCGGCCAGCGGTATCCCATGTCAGCGTCATCTGCTGCGCGTCGGGGCCTTCGATCATCACCAGACGGGCCAGTCCGCTGTCATCGAAGTCGCCGAACAGGAAGTAATACCGCTCCGGTGTTCGCACCAGGTAGCGCCCGTCATCGAGGCGCGACAGCCAGATCAGCTCCGCGGCGTCATACAGTTCGTGACCTGGTTTGAGCAACGGGAAATGGATCGGACGCCCTTGCGGACCGATGTAGATCAGCGCGTCATCGGTGCGACGCAGGGTGATTTCCCAATCCAGGCGCCAACCCGGCCCAAGCAGCCCCGGTTCGTGCAGCGTACTCGAATAGAAGCGTGAGCAGGACACCGGCATACGCGCGGGCAGCACGAAGTCGGCCTCGGGCAGCAACACCTTGCGCCCTGAGGTGACCTCGACCGGACTGCCGATCAATCCGCCGATGGCCTCGGATATGGCGGCGTCCTCAAGAAAACCCGCAGCGTATTTGGTTGCGCACCGCCCACCGAAAGACTCACCCGCTTCTCCGGCTTCCTCTGCTGCCGCCTTGAGCCCGCCGGCGAGCCCGCCCGCGAGCCCAGCGACAATGAACGCCACTTGGACGGTGGTGCGCAGCCAGTCGGGGATTTCGGGATCGATCTTCAGATACGCAACCCGTCCTCCGCCAATGAAGACATTCCCCGACCCGTCGCCGATGGTCGCATCGCATTCGGTGCGATCGTCCTTGCGTGCCGCCGCCTTGCCGTTGATGAACACATTGCTGGAACCTTCGGCGATGCGTTTGATCGGCGCGTGTTTCTCGCATGCGACCGCGCTGAACTCGACACGTGCAGCGGCCTCTCCGTTGATGAAGACGCTGGGTGAGCCGCTGCTGATTTTCCCGGCCGTCGATTTGATGCTGCGGCCTATCGCCTCCCCAAGTGCCAATACACCCTGTGCGGCAAAGCCCGCCACCAGGCCCGCCACCAAGGCCGCGCCAAAGCCACAGGTAGAGGTAGCGAAGGCGACGGCCGCGATGATCGCGATACCGATCAACGCACCCACCAGAAAACCGGCGAGTGCGCTGGAATGGGCAATGGGATCGTGCAGACGGGCGGCTTCGTACATGGCGTGCCCCCGCTCAGTCAGCCGATGAAGACTGATAACTCGCCAGCCACGTTGACCACAGGGCATTCTGCTCGCCGGTGAACGCCCTGATGCTCGTGCCCGAAAAAATCAGCGCGCGCCGGGGCGCGCACAGGAACGCTGCCTGTCGCTGATGGATGGTCTGCTGGCCCTCCTTGCGGGTAGCATCGATCTGCTCGCCCTCGGATACGTGATCGCCACTGCCCAGCCGGGCGGCCTGGCGATGCTGGAGACGGTAGCCGCGCAGGATCTTTTCGAGTTTCCTGATCTGGCGGTCGACGTAGGCCGGCAGTGTTTCTCCCACATCCAGCGTGTCACGCGCAATGTTTAAGTTCAGCGGTGAGCGGTCCGGGTCGCCAAAAACAAAAATGTTCGTACTGCGGTCTTCAAATCCTTCGGGCAGATCGATACTGCCCTCGTCGATGCGATAGCGCGAGGTCATGGAATGGGTAGCTAAGCGTTAGGAATTGTTGAGATCGATTCGCTTGCCAGTCATCTGGAAAGCCCCTTTCGCGGTTTCCACGATCTGGACGCCTTCGAGTGCGATGTGGCCGTTCTTCAGCAGGGTGATCTTCGAAGCGCCGCATTCGAGGACGAGGCTTTCGGTGACCTTCAGGGTGTAGGTACCGGCAGCGGGAGCCGGGGCGTCAGCGGCGGGCAGCGCGCCGACCAGCATCGCGAAGCCACTGCCGACGCCGATGCTTTCGTTACGGGTGATCGCGACGGTGCGGTCGCGACCGACCTTGCCCGTTTCATCCCTCACGACTGTCTTCACGCGATCGTTGCCGACCGTGTGCGACTCGTCATGCTTGATGGTCGAGTTCATGTCCTTCTCGGCCTGCAGCATGAACTCTTCCGAACCCTCTTTGTCCTCGAAGCGGATGCCGCTGAAGTTGGATTGCCCGCCTTTCATGGATCGACTGATGATCCCGCTTTGCGTCGCACTACCTGGCAACTCCCACGGCGGCATCGTCATCGCGTTGAACACCCTGCCGGTCACAATCGGACGGTCCGGATCGCCGTTCTCGAAATCGACGATCACTTCGCTGCCGATGCGCGGAATGTTCACCCCACCGAAGTTGCTTCCCGTCCACGGGTACGACACCCGAACCCAGCACGACGAATTCTGGTCGTTGACATCCGAGTGGTCCCAGTGGAACTTGAGCTTCACGCGTCCGTACTGATCGGTCCAGATTTCCTGCTCACGGGGTCCCGTCACGATCGCGGTCTGCGGGCCGGTCGTGCGCGGCTTGTCCACGGTGCGCTCCGGCCTGAATATCGTGGTCGTCGGCTGCACGTCGAACGTCGTGCTGACGCGGTACTGCGCCGCACCGGTCGCCTCGGCAATCTCTTCGACGTCGAGTCTCGCGCGGATCACCAGGTATTCCCGGTTCGCGGCATCCTGCGGGTAACCCGCCAGCGTGAACGTCGTGCCGCACACCACATCGCGCAGGTTGCCGCGGCCTTCAGCACGCTCGCCCTTCGCGCGGATTTCCTCCATGCGCACACGCGCGAACTGCTCGCCCTGCGCCGGGTCGGTGTAGTCGCCCGGCCACTCGTAAACCGTCAGCCGGTTGTGCGCTGTGTCCTGCGGTAGCGCGTTCTGCACCGCCAGATCGGCCTTCGGCCTGGTGAAGTCGAAATCGTTGGTCGTCCAGATCCCGGACTGGATGCTTTCGGTGGTGTCGAACGCACTGATGTATTCCCGGTCGATCTTGTAGTCGGGCGGGTAATACCACAAGGTGCGGTAAGCCGCGCTCTCCACGGGTCTGTGCGCCCCCTGGTTATCGACCAGCACCATCCGGTGGATGCCATTGGAATGCTCGAAGAACCAGTAGATGCCGTTTTCCTCCATCAAGCGCTGAATAAAGGAAAAATCCGATTCGCCGTACTGCACCTGGTAGACCAGATTCGGATACACGTTACCCAGGCGTTTTTCGCAGGTGTATGGATAGTTGCCGCGTAGCACCGCGTCGATGATCTCGACCACCGTGATGTTCTGGAAGATCCGGTAGTCCGTACGCCGTTCGGCCAGCACGATCCATGGCCTGAGCACCAGCCGGTACAGGAACTGGCGCTCCAACTGCCGGACCAGGCTTGCTGCGGTGACGATGCCACTAATCTCCCGCACGCCGGCGCCGATATTGGCGGCTCCTGTCATACCTGGCATGCCCGGTACAAATGCACCCATCCCGTCGAGCTGGACCGTCACAGTCATCTCCTTTCCGACCATTGCCTTCAGGTCCAAATTGGCCGCGGTATGGTCGGACAGCAGCGGATCCAGCGTCGTGACCAGTTCCAGTTCGTACTGGTAGATCTTCGACAGCGCTTCCTCGCCTGAGATCGTGCGTAACTGCAGGGCCGGCTCGCCATTGAGCAGCGTGGGCAACGCGGCACCGCTGACCGTAAAGGTGCGGGGGGTCACAAGGGTCAGCATGAGCGCCGTCCTCCCAATGAACCGGACCGGACACTGTCATCGCAGCGCACGCATCTATTCCTCGCGTCCTGCGCCCATCGTTTCATCAAGCCTGTCTGCATCAATCCTCCTCCATGAATACCGGCTGCCCATCCGGTGTCAGCGCAGCTCCACGGAGTGCATCTCAAATACGGACAAGGACTTGGGTGTGTCGACGGAAAATTTGAAATCGCTGCCCGGATCGACAGCGATCACAATAAATACCGTTCGACAGGATGTCTGTACATGGGCGAGGGCCCAAAAAACTTGCAGCTGGCCTCGACTTTCGGGAAACGACTACCGGATGCCGCGCCGTGAAAAGCACACCCTGAATCTTTCACTGGGGTGCTGATGGCGTTGTTCAATAAAGAAAAATTCGGTTAAGTCTGTCGAGTAAACGAATTTCAGAATGGCGAGTCTGACAGGACATCTCATCCTGATTGCCAGCCTGCCCGTGAAATGTGCCGTTGAACTGACTGAAGCGGACAACTGGTTGCGCGTTTCCGTCCATTGCGAACGGAAGAACTACGATGACCGTTGGTAATCGTGCGAAGCCAGGAACATCGTTGTGAAAAGCGACTGGTATCTCGATATCGGAGTTTGCATTATGATCAGGAATGCGAATGCAACAGGCGTGAGCAATCACGGCGCGTGCCGCAGTCAGTGAAGTGCGAGCGCCGCGCTGGTTCAGCAGTAGTGGCGCAGGTTAATCATCGTATAGGCAAGCGTCCTGAACGCGTAGTGAACGTCACTGATGCGTTCAAAGCGCAGCAGCAGACGGCGGAACTTGTCCTCCCAGGCGAAGACCCGTTCAATGGTCCTGAAGCGCTCCTCGAAGATGGCCGGATCATAGCGCTGCTTGCGGCCCCGCTTCGGTGTTTTGCGTCCGCGCGGATTCTCGGGGATGTTCGGGGTCATGCCGCGATTGAAGATCGCCTTGCGGTTGGCGCTGCAGTCGTAGATGCCATCCAGGCTGACGATTGAACCGTGCAGGTCCGCGCCAATGGCGCGGGCCATGGCGGTAAGGCTGGGCAGCGCGTCGCGCAACAGCGGTGATTCGTTGCGGTTGCCGGGAACGCCGATGAATGGAGCAATGACGTTGCAGTTGCGATCGCACAAGGCCACCACCTTGTCGCCCTTCAGATGCTCGTGCCCGCTATACCCGAGATTGTCGCCGCCTTTCTTCGCCGCCGTCGTGGTGCCGTCGCCGTGGATGACCGAAAGGTCAAGCAGCTGGTCCTGATGAAGTTGCTGCACCGAGCCCGAAAAGATGGCATCGATGCAACCATCGGCCTGCCAGCGACGAAACGTGCGGTAGATGCGCGTGTAGTGGATTTCGGGTTGGCCGTTGGCATTCTTTTCGATCGGCAGCATCTTCCATTGGCAACCCATGTACAGTGCCTGCAGGATGTAGTTGAAGATCTTGTGCAAGGCCAGCGTGGGGGGAGGTCCGCGACGGCCCAGGCTCAGATGCGGCCAGACAAATTGCTCGAACTGCTCCAGGCGCAATCTTGTTGGAATCTCTTGCCAGTATGGGCTTCGGGTCATTCGCTGCGTCCAGAAATCTGGACTTTAGCCGATCTGGCTACTCTGACCTGAAATCCACTCCTGGCGCGGCTTGCAGACAAATTCCACGGCCGTCGAAAACCCGCAACCAGTTGAATAACTGGTGCGACTTCACGTCGCACGCGTACGAAAAAATCCCTTTATTGACGGCACCCCGCGTCGGCCACAAAGTGCCGTTGCATGAGATCCGGCGCGGGTCGTGCGTCAGGCTGTCGCCGTGTGGTGCTGATCCAGCGCCGCCGGCTCACGCCGCATAGACCCGCCAGGCGCATGAGGCGAGCAACCCGCTTGCGCCCAACGCGCACACCTTGCCCGGTGAGTTCGAAATGAATGCGAGGCATGCCGTAGCTGCCGCACGAGCTCGCATGAATGGCGCAAATACGCCCCAGCAACTCAGCGTCGCTGCCCCCCGGCGTCATAGTAGTTGTCGCCTCTGAATTTTTTTATCAAGAAGAGTCAGAGGTGCAAGTTGAAGGCGAAACAAACTTATTCTGTCGAGTTCAAGGAGCAGGCGCTCTCGAAGGTCCTGCAG
>NZ_VZQO01000073.1:0-25157 GCF_014397665.1 Paraburkholderia sp. UCT2 | reverse complement strand
CGTTTTTTGGAATGCGGGCCTCCACATCCTGCCCAAACTTTTATGTAGAGTTCCGACGACGGGAAACCTTTGCTATCGCGAGCGGGATTCAACACTGCACATAACAACTTTCGGCCGGTAATACCGTAAATGTGCTGCAGCACATTTACGGTATCTGAAACTGGAGGTCGCGCCGGAACTGATTCAGGAGGAAATACTCGCGCGCCTCGGCAAATATACGACGCACTATATTTTCGAGGCGGAATCGGTGACGTGGAATACCGTCGATAGCGAAACGGCGAACGCGTTGAATACGCTGTTTTCGGACTGAGCTCTCGCCGCTCGCGATGCCGACGCCTCGCGCGCGCATCGCGACTCCAACACCCCTGCTTCTACCAAGCGTTTTCCGATGCGGTTGCGACCCGCGGCAGCACGTCGAACGGAAAACTCATCAACACCCGCAAACCGCGGCCGCCATGATTGCCGATTTCCCATTCACCGCCCGCGCGCCGCACGAGCCGCTCGACGATCGCAAGGCCCAGCCCGCTATGGCCGTTGCCGCCTCGGGCCGGATCGAGCCGCACGAACGGCCGGCTCGCGTTGATCAGGTCCTGGGCGGCGATGCCCGTGCCGTTGTCGCTGATTGATAGCGTAAAGCTCTGCGGCGTGCGCGCGGTCGCGATGACCACCGGCGGCGCGCCATACGCATGCGCGTTGTCGATCAGATTCGACAGAATCCGGTCGAGCGTGGCCGCCGGCAGCAGAAATGACGGCCCGGCGTTCAGTTCCGTGTGCACGGTCGGCGCGCTGGTGGCCACCGCCCGATAGCTGCGCACGACACGCTCGCACTGCGCATCCACTTCCACGGGTTCGCTGCGGTCCGCGCCGTCGTGCGCGAACAGCAGGAACTGCTCGACGATATGCGTCATCGAATCGACGTCGCGCACGACGCCGTCGCGCGTCTTCGCGTCGTCCATCATTTCAGCGCGCAGCCGCAGACGCGCGAGCGGCGTCTTCAGGTCATGCGCGACACCGGCAAGCATCACCGCGCGATCGTTCTCGGTGCGCGCGACTTCCTGCACCATCTGATTGAAGCCATGGGTGAGTTGCCGCAACTCGCGCGGCCCGCGCTCGGGCACCGGCGGCACCGGCAGCCCGCGACCGAAGCGCGCCACCGCCTGCGCGAGCAAGCGCAGCGGCCGCTGTAGCGCCCACGCGGCGAACAGCGCCGCCATCACCGCAAACGAGAAAATGATGACGAGCCACAAGACCGTGCGGTCGAGCGAGCGCGGCATGCGCAGCGGCTGCACCGGCACGACGATCCAGTTCTGATCGGTCACGGCGCGCACCCATAGCATGGGCGGAGCGCCGGGCGGACCGACGCGCACCTGGGTGTCGGCCGGCATGCGGTCACGCACGTCCTCGACGAAACGCGCGAGCGGCGGCGGCATGTTCACGCTGGCCGCCGGCACGTCCGGGCTCGCCGGGTCGACCAGCTTCACACGCGACGGCAGCGGTTGATCCGGTGTGCGGGCGACGTGCTGACGCACCGCGTCGACGAGGAAGGTCGCTTCCTCGACCGCGTAGCGCGTTTGCAGTTGCGAACGTTCGAGTCGCATCAGCGCATACCACGCGAAATGCGACAGCAACAGCACCGCGACGACGAGCAGCGCGAGCCGCCCGAACAGCGAATCAATGGGCCGACGCATGCTGCTCGCCGTCCGGCACGAACACGTAACCGCGGCCGCGCACGGTCTGGATGAAGCGCGGCGTGGATGGATCGGTTTCGAGAATGCGACGCAGGCGCCACACCTGCACGTCGATGCCGCGGTCGGTGCCGTCGTACTCGGGACCGTGCAGCAGTTCCAGCAGGCGCTCGCGCGTGAGCGTGCGCATGGGGTGATTGACGAAAATCTTCAGCAGCGCGAACTCGCTGCCCGACAGCGCGAGCGGCTTGTCTTCGAGATGCAGCGTGCGCGACTGGAAATCCAGCGTGAAGCGACCGAAGCTGAACGGCTCGCGCTGCTCGGGCGCGGCCGCCGACGGCAGCGTGCGGCGACGCCGCAGCACCGCCTGCACGCGCGCGAGCAGTTCGCGCGGATTGAACGGTTTGCCGAGGTAATCGTCCGCGCCGAGTTCGAGCCCGACGATACGATCGACGTCGTCCGCACGCGCGGTCAGCATGATGACGGGGATATCGTCGCCCGACGCACGCAGCTTGCGCAGCGCGGTGAGGCCGTCCACGCCGGGCATCATCAGGTCCAGCACGATGAGGTCGGGGCGCTCGCGCTCGAGGCGCCGTTCGAGCGAGCCCGCGTCGTGCAGCACCGAAACTTCGATGCCCTGACGGGCGAGATAGTCGCGCAACAGATCGCGCAGTTCGACGTCGTCGTCGACGACCAGGATTTGAGTAGCCATGGAATGAAGTTTAACGCGCAGCTAAAAGGGATTTCGTTTTCCAAACGGTCTGAAGGGTTACCGGGTGTTACGGTGAAAGCCACACGTAATTGCTGGTAATAGCGGCGTCCGGGCGCGTAACACAGCGGCGCACCCGGTTCTCTACGCTGTGCCTTACCGAGTGCAGGCAGTCCAAAGACCGGTTGCTTCGTCGGCTATTCCATTACAAGGAGCCTCATATGTCCACCAAAAAGATGTCGCGCGTTCTCGCCGTTGCTGCCACCGCTCTCGCCATCGGCGCGGGCGCCGCTTACGCCGCCCAACCCGCCGAGCAGGCGCACGGCGGGCCCGGCGGCTGGCATGGCCACTTCATGAAGGAACTGACCCGACTCCACGACCAGCTGAAGCTGAACGCGGATCAGGAAAAGCTGTGGCAAAACGCGCTCGATACGATGAAGCAGAACCGCGAAGCGATGCGCGCCAACCACAAGCAGGTTCAAGACCAGTTCAAGGCCGCACAGCAACAGCCGATCCTCGATCTGAACGCGATGGCCGCGACGCATCAGCAGATCGAGCAGAAGGACGCGCAACTGCGTCAGCAAACCACCGACGCGTGGCTGAAGTTCTATAACGGCCTGAACGACCAGCAGAAGACCACCGTCAGCACGGCGCTGAAGCAGCGCTTCGCGCGGATGGAGCAACGTCACGAGAAGATGCGCGAGCGCTGGGAGCATCACAAGGGCGCCGCGTCGGCGCCGGCCGCCAATCAATAAGCGGCGCATTCGCGAGGCGGACCAGGGAGGGCGCCTCGCTAATAGAAAAACGCCACGGAAGAGGTTTTCCGTGGCGTTGCTGTTTGGCGCTGCTCGCTGCTCGATCGGCGGCCCGCGCGAATCAACCGCTTGAATCAGCCGTTCAACTGACCCAGATCGAACAGCAGCACTTCCGCGTCGTCGCCCTTTTCCAGCGTCACCGTGTCGACGTCGCTGAGCTTCGCGGCATCGCCCGCCTCGAGCACCGCGCCGTTCACGCTCAGCGTGCCGCGCGCGACGTGCAGATAGCCGAGGCGCCCCGCCGGCAGCGCGAACGTCGCGTGTTCGGCGCCGTCGAACAGTCCCGCGTAGATCGACGCGTCCGCATGGATCGTCACCGAGCCGTCACGGCCGTCGGGCGACGCGATCACGCGCAGGCGGCCGCGCTTGCTGTCGGCGTCGAAGCGCTTTTCCTCGTAGCCGGGCTGGTCGCCCGCGCGGCGCGGGATGATCCAGATCTGCAGCAAGTGCGCGAGTTCGTCGCGCGACGCGTTGAACTCGCTATGCTGCACGCCGGTGCCCGCGCTCATGCGCTGCACGTCGCCGGGACGGATCGTCGAGCCATTGCCCATGCTGTCGCGATGCGCGAGCGCGCCTTCGAGCACATACGTGACGATCTCCATGTCGCGATGCCCGTGCGCGCCGAAACCCTGACCGCCGGCGATGCGGTCTTCGTTGATCACGCGTAGCGGCCCGAAGTGCACGTGCTCGGGGTCGCGGTAATCGGCAAACGAGAAGCTGTGATACGAGTCGAGCCAGCCGTGGTTGGCGTGACCGCGTTCTGCGGAGCGGCGAATCTCGATCATGGAAAGTCTCCCGGTAAGTAGTCAATCGGAGCGATGTTGGGAATGTAGGGGTTGCGCCCCCCCATAACAATCGTGCGCAACCGCACCGCAGCGTTCCATCGCTGCATGCAATCGCGCGACCGGCGAGCCCATCGCGCGGAAAGCCCGGCGCCCGGATGCCCGGCGCCCGGCAGCCCGGCGCCCGCAAAACCGCACCGGCGTCGCGCACGCACAACGCGTTGCACGGCGTCTTGCCGCTCGATGCCGCGCTGCGCTGGCAGCTTGCCGCTCTTCGGGTAAAATACCGCGCTTTTCAAGCCGCGTGGACGTCCCGCGGGACGTGCAGGCCGCGCCGGCAAGCCTCGGCGGCCGGGCCGCAACCGGTGCGCGACGGGCTTCGACTCGGCACCAAACCGTGCGAGCCACGCCGGATAAGCACCGAACGCGCCGGACCGGCGCGCCACGTCGGACGAACCGCCCGCGCAAGGACGACCAGAGCGCGGCGGCAATCCCTGCGGCACGGCAATTTTGACCGCCTAGAATAGCGACCGTCGGCCCTCGGCCGGTGCTCGTCGAGTCGTGTCATTACGACGATCAGTTTGATTCAGGAGAAACATGAAGAAGTTCGCACTGTGCGTGGCTCTGGCAGTCATGGCCACCGGCGCGATGGCGAAAGAATGGAAAACGGTGCGCATCGGGGTCGACGCCAGTTATCCGCCATTCGAATCGAAGGCGCCTGATGGCGACATCGTCGGTTTCGATGCCGATCTGACCCGCGCGCTGTGCGCGAAGATGAACGTGAAGTGCGTGTGGGTCGCGCAGGATCTCGATGGAATAATCCCGGCGCTGAAAGCTCGCAAGTTCGACGCGATCATTTCCTCGCTGAGCGTCACCGACAAGCGCCGCGAGCAGATCGACTTCTCCGACAGGATGTTCGACGCGCCGGCCCGCATGATTGCGAAAACCGGTTCGCCGCTTCTGCCCACCCCTGAATCGCTGAAAGGCAAGCACGTCGGCGTCGAGCAGGGTTCGACGCAGGAACAGTACGCGAAGGCCTGGTGGGAGCCGAAGGGCGTGCTCGTCGTGTCGTACCAGAATCAGGACCAGGTGTACGCGGATCTCGCGTCGGGGCGCCTCGACGCCGCGCTGCAGGACGAAGTGCAGGCCGACGCCGGCTTTCTGAAGACGCCGCGCGGCAAAGGGTTCTCCTGGGCCGGTCCGGAAGTGAAGGATCCGCAGACGATCGGCGAAGGCACCGCGATCGGTCTGCGCAAGGGCGATGCCGAACTGAAGGCGAAGTTCAATCAGGCGCTCGCCGAGGTTCATCAGGACGGCACGTTCAAGAGGCTCGAAAAGCAGTACTTCGATTTCGACATTTATCCTGGCCGTTGAGCGAAACAGGCAGGATACTGCGTGGTAAGCCGGCTCGTGCCGGTGGCAGTGAAAGCGGCAACGAAGGTGGCGACACCAGGCAGTAGATTCAAAACAATCCGAGACGAAAGTCCCACAAGCGCGCTGCAGGAGCACCAACGTTTCTGCAGCATGATTTGCACAGCGGCACGCTGTGCGCCGCGGATCACGGCGAGCCAGGCGCTCGTCCCCGACGCGGCGCTACGCGGACCGCGTCTTTCGCGGTGCGCGTAGCGCATCGTCGTGGACTACCTATGTTCCTTCAAGGCTACGGCCCGCTGCTTCTCAGCGGCACCTGGCAAACCGTCAAGCTGGCGGTGTTCTCGCTCGCGCTCGCGTTCGTGCTCGGCCTGCTCGGCGCGGCGGCGAAATTGTCGAAGAACCGTCTGTCGAACGGCATCGGCACGGTGTATACGACGCTCGTGCGCGGCGTGCCCGATCTCGTGCTGATGCTGCTGCTGTTCTATAGCATCCAGATCTGGCTGAACAACCTGACCGACGCGCTCGGCTGGGAGCAGATCGACATCGACCCGTTCGTGGCCGGCGTCGCGGTGCTCGGCTTCATCTACGGCGCGTACTTCACCGAGACGTTCCGCGGCGCGTTTATCGCGGTGCCGCGCGGCCAGCTCGAAGCGGGCGCCGCCTACGGCATGACGAGCTGGCAGGTGTTCTCGCGCGTGATGTTCCCGCAAATGATGCGCTTCGCGCTTCCGGGCATCGGCAATAACTGGCAGGTGATGGTCAAGGCGACCGCGCTCGTGTCGATCATCGGTCTTGCCGACGTCGTCAAGGCCTCGCAGGACGCCGGCAAGGGTACCTTGCGGTTCTTCTTCTTTACCCTGCTCGCGGGGGCGATCTATCTCGTCATCACCACCGTGTCGAACTTCGTGCTGATGTACCTCGAAAAGCGTTACTCGACCGGCGTGCGAAAGGCGGATCTATGATCGAGATCATTCAGCAATACTGGCGCAACTATCTGTTCACCGACGGCTATCGCTTCACCGGCGTCGCAATCACGTTGTGGCTGCTGGTCGTGTCGATCGGCCTCGGCTTCTGCCTGTCGGTGCCGCTCGCGGTCGCGCGCGTGTCGAAGAAGAAATGGCTCGCGGGCCTCGTGTGGCTCTATACGTATATCTTCCGCGGCACGCCGCTCTACGTGCAGCTGCTGCTGTGCTACACGGGTCTCTACAGCCTCGAGATCATCCGCAACAACGAGCTGACCAACGCGTTCTTCCGCGACGGCATGCACTGCACGCTGCTCGCGTTCACGCTGAATACCTGCGCGTACACGACCGAAATCTTCGCGGGCGCGATCAAGGCGACGCCCTACGGCGAGATCGAAGCGGCTCGCGCGTACGGCATGTCGTCGTTCACGCTGTACCGGCGCGTAATTCTGCCGTCGGCGCTGCGCCGCGCACTGCCTTACTACAGCAACGAAGTGATCCTGATGCTGCACGCGACCACCGTCGCGTTCACGGCCACGGTGCCGGACATCCTGAAGATCGCGCGCGACGTGAACTCCGCGACGTACCAGTCGTTCAATGCGTTCGGCATCGCCGCGCTGCTGTATCTGTGTATTTCTTTCGCGCTCGTGTGGCTGTTCCGCCGCGCCGAGCGTCGCTGGCTCGCTTACCTGCGGCCGCAAGGCAAGTAACTGCGCGTCCCTGGACAAGCAAGCTCGTTAAGGATCCTGATGAACTCCAAGAAGCAGAAGCTCTTCGTCGACGAGCTTCACAAAAAGTACGGCGACAACGAAGTCCTCAAGGGCGTGTCGCTGAAAGCCAATGCCGGCGACGTGATCAGCGTGATCGGTTCGTCCGGTTCGGGCAAGAGCACGATGCTCCGCTGCATCAATTTTCTCGAACAGCCGAACGCGGGGCGCATTTTCGTCGACGGTGAGGAAGTGCGCACGCAGACCGCCAAGGACGGCGGGTTGCGCGTGTCGGACCCGAAGCAGTTGCAGCGTGTGCGCACCAGGCTTTCGATGGTGTTCCAGCACTTCAACCTGTGGTCGCACATGAACGTGCTCGAGAACATCATCGAGGCGCCGGTGCATGTGCTCGGTCTGAAGCGCAAGGAAGCCGAGGACCGCGCGCGCGAATATCTGGAGAAGGTCGGGCTCGCGCCGCGTCTCGAGAAACAGTATCCGTCGCATCTGTCGGGCGGCCAGCAGCAGCGTGTCGCGATCGCGCGGGCGCTGGCAATGCACCCCGACGTGATGCTGTTCGACGAGCCGACCTCCGCACTCGACCCGGAGCTCGTCGGCGAAGTGCTGAAGGTAATGCAGAAGCTCGCCGAGGAGGGCCGCACGATGATCGTCGTCACGCACGAAATGGGCTTCGCGCGCAACGTGTCGAACCACGTGATGTTTCTGCACCAGGGCCGCGTCGAGGAAGAAGGCCATCCCGACGAAGTGTTCAGGAACACGAAGAGCGAACGTCTGAAGCAATTCCTGTCGGGCAGTCTCAAGTAATAAAATTACTCGCGACTTATGATGCGAATGGCATCGAAAATGTAGTCAATGTAGTTTTACAAGGCGCTTACGAGCGCCTTTTTCGTTTCTACCATGTCCTTCCGCCCGGCCATTCGAACGACGAAAAAGCGCCGAAAATCCCAAAAAACGGGCCATTCAGGCCGAGTTTTCGCCCTAACCTGCCACTTTTGACTCGTCAATAGTGGCAATCCTTAATACGACCCCTTCCAAGCCGCGATTCCCTTGCCGGACAAGGCTTTGCGCCTTTTCCCGAGGAACTCCTTCGGGTCCCAGCCCACATTCGTATTGCAATTTGGCGACACCCCTTGTGGACGGTACGAATTTCTTCTTCCAGTTAAAGTTATTTTTGATAAATTGGTAACCAAAGTAGCAAAACAAAGTTGATTAAAAGTAGTTTCACTTCAAAACACAGAGGAGAACCGGTCGGCGTGGGATCGGCATGATGCAAAGATAGCTCGACGCTACATGTCATGACAGGAGAATCCCTATCCACCCGCCACTCTCCCTGGTACCGCTTTCTGTTCGGTGCTTATCGCGTCCGAACACCACTCGCAGTACTGGGTTTCTTTTTTGACAGGGTATGGAGGAGAACATGAAGAAAGCTTTGCTCGTCGCTGCGCTGATGTCGGCCGGCGTTGTTGCACACGCTCAGAGTAGCGTCACGCTGTATGGCCGTTTGGATGCAGGTCTCGAGTACATGTCGGGCGTCCCGACCGGCGCTAACGCCAACGGCGCGGCCAACACCAGCTCGAACCGCTTCAAGGCGGAAAGCGGCGACTGGGGCACCAGCCTGTGGGGCATGAAGGGTGTCGAGGACATCGGCGCCGGCAACAAGATCCTGTTCCAGTTGGAAGGCTCGTTCAACACGATGACGGGCGCAGGTCCCGGCGGCGGCGGTCTCTTCAATCGCTGGGCAACGGTCGGTATTTCGAACAACCAGTACGGTACGTTCACGATGGGCCGCATGCTCTTCATCTCGAACGGCGTGTGGGACTTCGACCCGTTCGGTCAGTCGAACTGGTCGTCGGCATCGCTGGTGCGTGGCCGCAACTGGCCGCAGTCGAGCAACAACTTCGCGTACCAGTCGCCGAAGATCGCAGGCTTTGACTTCTACGGTCAGTACGCGCTGTCGAACGCGACGAGCTGGAACGGTAACGGCTCGACGCCGCAAGGTCGCGAAGCTGGCGCGCAGATCACCTACACCAGCTCGCTGTTCCAGATCCGCGGTCTGTACGACGAAATCCGCAACCCGACGACCGGTGGATTGTGGGGTGGCCCGGTTGCCAACAACGGCATCAATACAAATAACACGAGCAACGGCGTATTCGCTGCATCGCGCGAGTACTCCGCTCTGCTGAACGTGTTCCTCGGCCAGTTCAAGATTCAGGCTGCTTACCAGGCAGTCCGTTCGGCAGGCGCAACGGGGGTTCTGCCCGGTCAGCCGACCACGCTCGATCACGAATGGGGCGGTGTGACGTGGCAGGCAACGCCGGCTGCAGCGCTGATCGCGGCGGTCTACCACGTGAACGGCAACAACGGCGCGGGCAATGCGACGATCTACACGATCGGCGGTTCGTACAACCTGTCGAAGCGCACGCTGCTCGACCTGCAGGCAGCGACGGTGCGCAACAGCCGCAATGCTAACTTCGGTCTGAACGCGAACAATGCGGGCTTCGCCGCTGCAACGGACAACCCGCTGCAAGGCCGCCAGCAAAGCGGCGTGTACGCAGGTATCCAGCACTCGTTCTAATCGAACGGTGCGCCCCGAGGGTCATCCCTCGGGGTGTAACACGAATTTCTTCGAGAGAATCTTTTTCACGCTGCTGCGAGAGGCGCGTATCGGTGCAATATCCGCAAGGGTATTGCACCGTTTTTTATTCGGCGCACGGTTTTTGCCGTTGCGCGCACCGGGCCGGTGCGTGATTGCGTCGGCTTATACCGCTGCTTCGTTCTCTTCGCCGGTACGGATACGGATGACGCGCTCGACGTCCGCGACGAAGATCTTGCCGTCGCCGATCTTGCCGGTACGCGCCGCGCCGATGATCGCGTCGATGACCTGATCGCACTGGCTGTCCGCGACCACGACTTCGATCTTCACTTTCGGCAGAAAGTCGACCACGTATTCCGCACCACGATAGAGCTCGGTATGCCCTTTCTGGCGGCCGAACCCCTTGACTTCGGTAACGGTCAGGCCGGTGAGGCCGACTTCCGCGAGGGCCTCGCGCACTTCGTCGAGTTTGAACGGTTTGATGACTGCGGTGATGCGCTTCATGGCGAACCTCGTCTCTTGATGGGAAGAGTGGAAAGGAAAAGGATGATTTTTATTCTACGCCGCGCCGGATGCATTGCGGCATCCGCGCACGGGTGTCGTCTTTCACTCCACCGGTTCGGTGTAGCGCGACGTGATCGGATAACGCCAGTCGCGGCCGAACGCGCGATGCGTGACGCGAATGCCGATCGGCGCCTGACGGCGCTTGTACTCGTTGATCTTGATCAGGCGCGTGACGCGCTTCACGTCGTCGACCTGATAACCCGCCGCGATGATCTCCGCGAGCGAACGGTCCTCCTCCATATACATGCGCATGATCGCGTCGAGTACTTCGTATTCGGGCAGGCTGTCCTGGTCGGTCTGGTTCTCGCGCAGCTCAGCGGACGGCGCGCGCGTCAGAATCCGCTCGGGAATCACGTCGCGCGTCGCAAACGTGGTGGCCGCGTTGCGATAGCGGCACAGCCGGTACACGAGCGTCTTCGCGATGTCCTTGATCACCGCGAAGCCGCCGGCCATGTCGCCGTACAGCGTGCAATAGCCGACCGCCATCTCGCTCTTGTTGCCGGTGGTCAGCACGATCGAGCCGAACTTGTTCGACAGCGCCATCAGCAGCGTGCCGCGAATGCGCGCCTGAATGTTCTCTTCGGTCGCATCTTCGGCGCGGCCCGCGAACTCCTCGGCAAGCGAGCCGCGGAACGCGTCGAACATCGGCGCGATTGCGATCTCGTCGTAGCGCACGCCGACGCGGCGCGCCATCTCGGCGGCGTCGCTGGTCGAGATATCGGCCGTGTAGCGCGACGGCATCATCACCGCGCGCACCTTGTCGGCGCCGAGCGCATCGCATGCAACGGCCAGCACGAGCGCCGAATCGACACCGCCCGACAGGCCGATCAAAGCACCAGGAAAACCGTTCTTGCCGATGTAGTCGCGCACGCCCATCACGAGCGCCGCGTAGACCTGCGCTTCGATCGACTGCTCCGGCGCGATCGCGGCCGGCAGCGGCGTGCCAGCGTCGAACTCCACGACAGCCGTGGCTTCCTCGAACTGCGCGAGCTTCGCGACGAGTTCGCCCCGCGCGTCGAGCACGAACGAACCGCCATCGAACACGAGCTCGTCCTGGCCGCCGACCATGTTCACGTAGACCATCGGAATACCGGTTTCGCGAATGCGCGCGCGCAGGATGTCGAAGCGCACCGCTTCCTTGTTCAGGTGGTACGGCGAGCCGTTCGGAATCAGCAGCACCTGCGCTCCCGCGGCCTTTGCCATCTGCGCGGCCGACGCATGCCACGCGTCCTCGCAGATCACGACACCGTACTTGACGCCTGCGAGTTCGAACACGAACGGCTGCGGGTCGGAGGCGAAGTAGCGTTTTTCGTCGAACACTTCGGTGTTCGGCAGATCCTGCTTGCGATAGGTGCCCTTCACTTCGCCGTCGACGATCAGCGACGCCGCATTAAACGTATCGACTGGCGGCACGCCGCGCTCGATCGGCGCGTTTGCATTACCATGGCCGTTCGCCGGGCGGTGCGCGAGGTTGTCCGACCCGTCGCGCAGCGGATGGCCGACGATCACATGCAGACCGGTGAACGGCTTCAACTGTGCGGCGAGATCGGCCAACGCGGCCGCGCTCGCGGTGTAGAACGCGGGGCGCAGCAGCAGGTCTTCGGGTGGATAACCCGACAGCGCGAGTTCAGGCGCGACCAGCAGCTTCGCACCATCGCTGTGCGCGGCGCGCGCGGCGGCGACGATCTTCGCGACGTTGCCGGCGAAGTCGCCGACGGTGACATTGATTTGAGCAAGAGCGATTCGGGTCTTCATGGCAGGATCGACAGGCAAGCCTTCACGGCTCGCGGTACCGCGGCTCGATGGCTCGACGGGATTGAACAAACCGGATAAACGAACTCAACGAACGACGTGGCAGCTTCAGTTTCAGAGCGCCGCGCCGGTCATTGCATACAGTCACTCAGATTGAACCAGCAACGTATCGATTATCGCACGGGCATTCTGGCATCGCCCTCCGAGGTGGACGCCGCCGAGTGGAACGCCCTCCTCGCCGCGCAGCCGCAGCCCACGCCGTTTTTGCGGCACGAGTTTCTGAGCGCGCTCAACGCGACGCAATGCGCGGTTCCCCACACCGGTTGGGCGCCGCAATTCGTCACGCTGACCGACGCGCGCACGGGCATGCTCGCGGCGGCGGCGCCCGTCTATCTGAAGGGACACTCGTACGGCGAGTACGTGTTCGACTGGGCCTGGGCCGACGCGTACAAGCGCAACGGCCTGCCCTATTACCCGAAGCTGCTGTGCGCGGTGCCCTTCACGCCGGTACAGGGCAACCGGCTGCTGTCGGCGAACGAGCATGCGTTGCGCCATCTCGCGGCCACCTTGATGGCGTTCGCCGAGCAGGCCGAGGTGTCGTCGCTGCATGTGCTGTTTCCGACGCAGAGCGAAGCGGACGCGCTCACCGATATCGGCATGATGCAGCGCGAAGGCGTGCAGTTTCACTGGCTCAACGATGGCTATCGCGACTTCGAAGACTTTCTGTCGACGCTCGAACAGAAGAAGCGCAAGAACATCCGCGCCGAACGGCGCAAGGTGCACGAGGCCGGCATCACGATGCGAAGGATCCGCGGCGCAGACATCGCGGATGCCGATTGGCGCTTCTTCAGCAAGTGCTATCGGCAAACCTATCGCGAGCATTTTTCGAGTCCTTATCTGAACCTCGATTTCTTCCGGATGATCGGCGCGTCGATGCCGGAGAATCTGCTGCTCGTGATCGCCGAATATGAAGGCAAGCCGATCGCGAGCTCGCTCGTCGTCTATCAGCGCGACGAGAAAACCGGCGGCACCTTGTATGGCCGCTACTGGGGCGCGCTCGAACACGTGCCGTGCCTGCACTTCGAAACCGCGTACTATCAGCCGCTCGAATTCTGCATCGAAGAAAAGCTCGGCGCATTCGAAGGCGGCGCGCAGGGCGAGCACAAGATGGCGCGCGGCTTTCTGCCCACGGTCACGCGCTCGACGCATTGGCTCGCGCATCCGGCGTTCGCCGATGCGGTCGGCCATTTTCTCGATAACGAAAAAAACAGCATCCACGCTTACGTGGACGAGCTGCGCGAACACAATCCGTTCAAAGGCTAGAAGCGCGGTTATGGCGTGGTTTCTCTATCTGCTCGAATGCTCGGACGGCAGCGTCTATACCGGCATCGCGACCGATGTCGCTGCTCGCTTCGACAAACATCTGAGCGGCACGGGCGCGCGTTATACGCGCTCGCGCAAGCCGGTGCGGGTGCTGGCGTCGTTCGAGCTGGCGGACCGGTCGAGCGCGTCGAGCGCCGAGTATTGGGTCAAGCGGCTCACGGCGGCCGATAAACGGGCGCTGGCGGCCGGGGTGTTCACGCTGCAGTCGGTGTTGCCGGTGGCAGCGGTGAATGACGTCGCGGAAGACGGCGAGCGTTCCGACGGCTGAGTCGTGCTACCCCCTCGCCTCCCGCATCCTCTCCGTCAACAGCCGATGCACCCGCGCCAGCTCGCCCACCACATCTGCTTCCAGCGACGTCAACTGCTCGCGAGCGGGTAACTCGAGCCGCACCGGCCGTAACGTGCGATTCAGCGCGGCCTCGATCGCCGCGCTAATCGCCTCGACCCATTCGTCGAGTTCGCTATGCATGTCGCGACGGTTCGCGGTGAGGCGCAACTGCGTCGCGGTGCCGGCCATCCGTCGCAGCAGGCTCAGCACCGTCAGCGTGACCGTATCGGCCATCGAGTCCTCGAGCTTTTCGAGCCGCACGCGGCCAATCGCTTCTTCCGCGTTGTTGCTGGTGAGGCCCGCGGCGCGGCGCAATTGCTCGATCTCCTTGCCGCCATGCCGAGGCGCGTCGAGCGACGCGCGCAGATACGCGAGATTCGCGCGCACCGCGTCGCCGAGATAGACGCGCACATCGAGCTTCTCGCGCGTCGGCCATAGAAGGAACGTCGCGAGCAGCGCGAGCACGCAGCCGAGCACGTTGTTGCCGAGCCGCGTCAGCGCGAACGCCAGCTCGTTGGCGCCCGGCGTCGCGAAGTCGGCGACCAGCACGAAGGTCGGCGTCAGGAACAGCACGAACAGGCTGTAACTGACGGGGCGCAGCGCCATCGTCGCCATCACCAGCGGGAACACCGCGAGCGAGATGCCGAGCGGCGAATGAATCGCATAGCCGATCGCCGCCGCGAGCACGCCGCCGACGATACTGCCCGTCGCGCGTTCGATGCTGCGCGGCCAGGTCGCGGCGATCGACGGCTGCAGGATCAGCAG
Source organism: Paraburkholderia sp. UCT2 (assembly GCF_014397665.1). Classification (NCBI taxonomy): domain Bacteria; kingdom Pseudomonadati; phylum Pseudomonadota; class Betaproteobacteria; order Burkholderiales; family Burkholderiaceae; genus Paraburkholderia; species Paraburkholderia sp. UCT2. Next base: position 10,720 of record NZ_VZQO01000073.1, on the reverse strand, counting down.
CGTGGCCATCGTGGCCCAATAGCCGAACGGCAGACCGAGCGCGCGAATCACGACGAAGCCCGCCGTCGTCGTCACGCCGACACGCGCCGCATGACGCAAGCCGACCGACTGCCACGACAGATTGGCCTTCAGCGTCGACCACGCGCGCTCCGTATAACGCGCGATGCACGCGCTCCACGGCTCGACGTGCACCTCACGCGGCGCGAAATCGACGAGCTCGAAACCGGATTGCAGCTTCACCGGTTCGAGCAACGCGCTTTCGAGCCGATGCGCGAGACGCCGCAGACGCGCCTGCGGGTCCGCGAGACGTTCCCAGCGCGCGTCGCCGGTCGCGCTGCCGATGTCGCTGAGCACTTCGCCGATCGCATTGAGCGAGCGCACCGCGCGTTGCGTGCGGCGCGGATCGTCGGGCACTTTCGCGCCCGCGCCCGACACCGCGATCAGATACGCGAACAACGCTTCGCCATCGGTCAGCAAGCCGAGCAACGTGTCGTAGACGGCCGCGCCGCCCGCTTTCGAGGCGGGCACGTTCGCGAGCGCATCGCGCGAACGTTCGAGCGACGCGCGCGCATCGGCGCGAAAGCGCGCGGCATGCGTGGCCCATTCGCGCGGCGCGGCACGTCCGCCGACAAGCCGCGCGCTATCGAACGCGACATCGGCGAGGCGCAGATACACCGCGCGCAACGACGCGCGGCTCGCGCCGAATGGATGAATGCGCCACACCGTCAAGCTCAGCACGATCGCGAACAGGCAGCCGACCAGATAGACGCCGAGAAACGCGACACCCGCGCGCGCGTCGTGCATCGGCCGATCGACCATCACGACGCAGGTGGTCGCCGCGAGGATCGTCACCTGCGACGTGGCCGCGCCCCAGATGCGGCCGAACGCGCCGAGCGTCGTGAACGCGAGCACCGCGAGCGCGGCCCACGCGGCACCCGAGGCGGACGCGAACGCGGTCATGCCGCCGCACAGCGTCGACAGCAGCGCGAAGCTCATCATCGACATGAAGCGCGCGCGGTTCGAGCCGGCGGCATCGGCGAGGCAGGTCCAGAACGCGCCGATCGCGGCCCACGCGAACACCGGATCGTGCAGCAGGTTGCCGAGCGCGAGCATCGCCGTCGACGCGCACGCCGCCCTCAAGCCCTCCGACAGATTCGCCTCGCTCGCCGCGAACGACACCATCCAGACCGGCCGCTTGCGATAGATCGCGGTGACGACCGAATGCAGCCGGGTCGACCAGCGCGGCGATGTCGAGTGGGACTTGCTGCGGTTCATCATCCGGACCGTGATTCTTGAAGTGATGGAAACGCGCGTAGATGCCTGGAATTCGCGCGCGAGGTCGTGCGGCGAATGATAAGGGTTTACACCTAAATATAAAAATGCGTTCCGTTCATCGGAGCGATGCGTTCAGGTTATGCGCGCGAGACGAAGCGTGCGAGACGAAGATCGCGGCATCTTTGCACGGTAGTCGAATGCCGCGCAAATCAGATGAAAAAACCGCGCGGTCCTTGCGGACTCGCGCGGTTTTCGTACTGCATGCAGCAAGCGGATGAACCGCGGCGCGCTTACTTCTTGTAGTTCGCCACGCCTTCGCTGATTTCCTTGTGGGCAGCATCGACGTCGGCCCAGCCTTCGACCTTGACCCACTTGCCTTTTTCGAGCGCCTTGTATTGCTCGAAGAAGTGCTTGATCTGGTCCTTCAGGTAAGCCGGCACGTCGTCGACCGACTTCAGGTTCGCCGTCATCGGGCAGATCTTGTCGTGCGGCACGGCGATCAGCTTCGCGTCGACACCGGACTCATCGGTCATCTGCAGCATGCCGAGCGCGCGGGCACGCACGACCGAGCCTGCCAGCAGCGGGAACGGCGTGATCACCAGCACGTCGACCGGGTCGCCGTCGCCCGACAGCGTCTGCGGAATGAAGCCGTAGTTGGCCGGATAGCGCATGCCGGTGCCGATGAAACGGTCGACGACGAGCAGGCCCAGGTCCTTGTCGGCTTCGTACTTCACCGGGTCGCTTTGCGCCGGGATTTCGATGATGACATTGAAATCGTGCGGAAGGTCTTTGCCTGCGGGAACGTGATTGAAGCTCATGAGCGCTCTCTGAAGGGGATGGAAATCGGAAGGCGGCGAACGGCGCGCGAGCTGCGGATGCGGTGCGAACTGTGTGCGAACCGCGAACGTCGGGCACTGAAACCCTCTCGCCCCGAACGACGGGGCCGCGCACCGGACCGTACGGAATGCGCCATTATAGCCAATCGGCAGGTGGCATCCGCGCTCGGATCGGCGCGATAATCGTCTGGCGAGTCTCGCTTCGCGTCTCTACCGTTTTGTGTCTCCCCTTCGAACCCGCGCCGCCGCACGCCGGCCGCACGTCATCAAGGAGCATGCATGGAAGAAGCACGACATTTCATCGGCGGCGAGTGGTGCGCCGCTTCCGGCGGCGAATCGATCGCCGTACTCGATCCCTCGGACGGCCAGCCGTTCACGCGCATCGCGCGCGGCACCGAGGCCGACATCGACACCGCCGTGCACGCCGCGCGCGCAGCGTTCGACGGCACATGGGGCGCGCTGAGCGCCGCCGAGCGCGGCCGCGTGCTGTACCGGCTGTCGCTGCTGGTGGCAGCGCGCCAGGAAGACCTTGCACGGCTCGAAGCGCGCGACACCGGCAAACCGCTCAAGCAGGCGCGCGCCGACGCCGCCGCCCTGACCCGCTACTTCGAGTTCTACGCCGGCGCGGCCGACAAGCTGCACGGCGAAACCCTGCCCTACCAATCCGGCTACACGGTGCTGACGATCCGCGAGCCGCACGGCGTGACCGGCCACATCGTGCCGTGGAATTACCCGATGCAGATCTTCGGGCGCAGCGTCGGCGCGGCGCTCGCGACCGGCAATGCCTGCGTCGTCAAACCGGCCGAGGACGCGTGCCTTTCCGTGCTGAGGGTCGCAGAGCTCGCCGCCGAGGCCGGCTTGCCGGCCGGTGCGCTGAACATCGTGACCGGCTATGGGCACGAAGCGGGCGCCGCGCTCGCGCGTCATCCGGGCATCGATCACATCTCCTTCACGGGCTCGCCCGAAACCGGCAAGCTCGTCACGCAGATGGCCGCGGAAAACCACGTGCCGGTCACGCTCGAACTCGGCGGCAAGTCGCCGCAAATCGTGTTCGCCGACGCCGATCTCGACGCCGCGCTGCCGGTGCTGATCTCCGCGATCGTGCAGAACGCCGGGCAAACCTGCTCGGCGGGCAGTCGCGTGCTGATCGAGCAGGCGATTTACGAGCCGCTGCTCGACAGACTCAGCAGCGCCTTTCAGGCGTTGCGCGTCGGGCCGTCGAATGCCGACCTCGACTGCGGACCGCTGATCAGCGCGAAACAGCAGCAACGCGTATGGGACTTTCTGTCGGACGCGCAACACGACGGCATCGCGATGGCCGCGCACGGCGAGGTGATTCCCGAAGCGCCTGAAAGCGGCTTCTATCAGGCCCCGACCTTGCTGCGCGACGTGCCCGCGAGCCACCGCCTCGCGCGCGACGAAGTGTTCGGTCCGGTGCTCGCCGCGATGTCGTTCCGCGACGAAGCCGAAGCGCTCGCGCTCGCGAACGGCACGCAGTTCGGGCTCGTCGCCGGCATCTGGACACGCGATGGCGCGCGCCAGATGCGCCTCGCCCGACGCGTGCGCTCGGGCCAGGTGTTCATCAACAACTATGGCGCGGGCGGCGGCGTCGAATTGCCGTTCGGCGGCGTCAAGCATTCGGGACATGGCCGCGAGAAAGGCTTCGAGGCGCTGTATGGCTTTACGGTGCTGAAGACGATCGCGATCCGGCACGGCTAGCGGGTGCCGTAGGGCTCGCTCGCGATCGGCGCGAGCAGCACGTTACACGCAACGACGCATCGCTCTATCCATCACAAACAACGGAGACATCATGCGGTTGACAGGTAAAACGGCCATCGTCACGGGCGGCGGTTCGGGTTTCGGCGAAGGCATCGCAAAGACCTTTGCGCGCGAAGGCGCGAACGTCGTGGTCAACGACCTCAACGGGCCGGCCGCCGAACGCGTCGCGAGTGAGATCGCGATTGCGGGCGGCAAGGCGATCGCCGTACCCGGCAACGTCGCGCAACGCGACGACTGGCGCACGCTGCGCGAGGCCGCGCTGGAAGACTTCGGCAGCGTGCAGATCGTCGTCAACAACGCGGGCACCACGCATCGCAACAAGCCGGTACTCGAAGTGACCGAGGCCGAGTTCGACCGCGTCTATGCGGTGAACGTGAAGAGCATCTACTGGAGCGTGCAGGAGTTCGTGCCGTATTTTCGCGAGCAAGGCGGCGGCAGCTTCATCAATATCGCGTCGACGGCGGGCGTGCGGCCGCGGCCCGGGCTCGTCTGGTACAACGGCAGCAAGGGCGCGGTGATCGTCGCTAGCAAGTCGCTCGCCGTTGAGCTGGGGCCGGAGCGGATTCGCGTGAACTGCGTGAATCCGGTGATCGGTGAGACCGCGCTGTTGTCCGAGTTCATGGGGGTCGAGGATACGCCGCAGAACCGGCAGAAGTTCCTGGCAGGGATTCCTCTCGGGCGGTTTTCGACGCCGCAGGATATTGCGAATGCGGCGCTGTATCTGGCTTCGGATGAGGCGGAGTTTATTACCGGCGTGTGCCTCGAAGTGGATGGGGGGCGCTGCGTGTAGCGGTAGGTGAAGCGCTGCGCACGCACTGCGTGCGCAGTCAGTGTTTTCCCCCAATATCGATTCGTCCTGCAAAAGACCTGGCGCGGATAGAATCGTTCGGCGGCGGCACTTCAATTCCATAAAAAAGAGGAGACATAGTCATGGCTAGTCCTGCAGATCCGCTCCACCATCCCGGCGCTGGCGCGCCGCCTTCGACGTTCGAAGAGGCGACTTATCGCAAGGTTACCTGGCGGCTCGCGCCGCTATTGATGCTCTGCTACATCGTTGCCTATCTGGACCGCGTGAACGTCGGCTTCGCGAAGCTGGGGATGAGCACCGATCTTGGCTTGAGCGATGCGGTGTATGGCTTCGGCGCGGGGATTTTCTTCATCGGCTATTTCATCTTCGAAGTGCCGAGCAACGTGATCCTGCATAAGGTCGGCGCGCGTGTCTGGATCGCGCGGATCATGATTTCGTGGGGCGTGATATCCATGCTGACGATGTTAGTCACCACGCCGACGATGTTTTATGTGATGCGCTTTTTGCTTGGACTTGCTGAGGCGGGGTTCTTTCCTGGGATTATTTTGTATCTCACCTACTGGTATCCGGCGCATCGGCGTGGACGGATGACGACCTGGTTTATGACGGCGATTGCGTTGTCGGGGGTGATTGGTGGGCCGGTGTCTGGGTACATCCTGAAGAACTTCAACGGCGTGAACGGGTGGCACGGGTGGCAGTGGCTGTTTCTGCTCGAGGGGGTTCCGTCGGTGCTGGTTGGGATCATCGTGTTCGTGATGCTCGATGATCGGATTTCGAAGGCTAAGTGGCTGACCCGGGAAGAGCAGCAGTTGCTTGAGAGTCAGGTGTCGGCTGAGGAAGCGACCAAGCACGATATGCCGATTCGGCAGGTACTCACTAGCGGGCGGGTGTTGATGTTGAGCCTCACCTACTTCTCGTTTGTGATGGGGCTTTATGGGGTGAGCTTCTGGTTGCCGACGATTATCAAATCGACCGGCGTTACCGATGCGTTTTTGATTGGGCTGCTATCGGCGGTGCCGTTTGCGGCGGCTGTTGTGGCGATGGTGTTTGTGGCGCGGAGTGCGGATCGGTCGAGGGAACGGAGATGGCATATTGCGTTGCCGGCGTTTCTTGGTGCTGTGGGGCTCGTGCTTTCCGTCGTTTGGGCGCATAACACCCTGCTTGCCATGGCTGGGTTGACGCTGGCTACCATGGGCATCCTCACTACACTGCCGTTGTTTTGGAGTTTGCCTACGGCGATTCTGGCAGGCACCGGCGCCGCTGCCGGGATTGCGATGATTAATTCGATTGGCAACCTTGCCGGTTTCCTTAGTCCTTATGCTGTGGGCTGGTTGAAGGAGGTTACCGCGGCGAACGATTCGGGGATGTATATGTTGGCGGCGTTCATGGTGCTGGGCGGTTTGCTTGCTATTAGTGTGCCGGCGAGGATGGTTAATAAGTGAGTGGAGTCGCTGCTGAATGTTGCAGAAAGAGTGATTGCCCGCCTTCGCGGAATGCCACCGACGAGGTCGGGTTGATATGACCTTAGTGAAGCAGACGCAAAATCAGTCGGTGTCAAATTGGCGGGCGAGCTTCGCTCGACTTACTTCAAAAGCGTCCCCCCAGTGTTGGGCGCGTTGGCATTTGGAGCAATGACTCGGGTTAGTGCCTCGCGCGTGAGCTCCCAACCGAAAGCTATAGCCGTACACGAGCAGCCGCACCTGTGGTGATCGGCCAACAATCAATCTTCCGTAACCAGCTCGGACACTCAGGCTTCCACTGCACCCAGGAAGCAGCCATTAAATCTGAGGGATGGCGGTCGCTTCTCATCGGCCATACCCGACGTTCGGCTGTCGGGGTTTGTGAGGCCGCTCCAAGTCGCATTTCCGACATTTGCATATCGGAGTTGGCGAATGTCGCACTCGCTGCGAGCGAATGCGTACTGTCGACCCCTTTCGGTCCTTCGACGCAACGTTGTGAAATCGTCAGGTTTTGGAGGGCGGATTCAAACGGCCATTCCATCGCGATGACGGTTCGCGATGCTGGATACGGGTGGTTGCGAGCAACTCTCCGCGTCGAACTTACGGAGCGTTGTTCAAACGAGGTCAGGACGTCGCCGCGCCGCCACCTGCACACCAGTCACGTCCGTTTCGCAACCAGATCTAGAACCGCTTCGCGAAGCCGACCGTAAAACCGTGCGGGAGAATCTGCACGAACAGGGGTGTCTGCCACGTCGTGCTCAAGTATCCTACCGCCGTGCCCAGCGCCCAACCGGCGAGGACGTCGGTCTGCCAATGCGCCTGGCTTTTCACGCGTGCGATCGAATCATAGAGCGGCAACACCTCGAGTGCCCAAACCCACGGATCACGCCGACCATAGTTGACGATGAACGGCGTTACGAAACTCGCCTGAAGGGTGACTTCACCACTGGGAAAACTCTTTCCGCCGCTGAACCATTGGTTCGGTCCCTGGCCAGCGCTGGGCCGCTGGCGACCGAACGCATACTTCATGCCTTGGGCAGCGACCGCCGATATCGCCGTAGCGTCGGCCGTTTGCCAGAATGTATGGCCCAGTTCGTTGTCGTTCCCAAGCCACAGAGCCCCACCCGCCGTCGTGGCTATCACGGCGTATTCAAGTGCTAGCTGAACATTGCGGTTCCATATGCCGCTCTGATCCAGCGCGACTTCATGATCGATCCCGCCGGCATATGCGCCCGAAAAAGTGAACGCCGTGATTGCGGCGGCTCCGCACCGTCTCCCTGTCACCCTGATTCCAGCAGTCATCGATCTCATTTTCGCCCTCGCGCAGCAGTGTGGCGAAAGGTTCGCGTAACTAGCTTTCTGCAGTTACCTTAAGACGCAACGTGAACGACGATCGCGGCCCGCACGATGATCGCCATGGATCATGGTGGCGACGATTGAAGGCCACTTCAGTCCGCCCCGGATCTATTCAAACCTTCCGATGCTTCAATTGGCGCCTCGATGCGTAACCGCCCGCAGGAGGAGCTGCCGTCAGCGTACCAACGCGACGGGATGCGCAGCATGTGCTCGAATACGGTGAAACCCATGTTGCACAAGATCGTACTAGACCGATCTGAAGGAAACGTTAAGACCCGAAACGTTTCCAATGCTTAGGGAGCTAAGCCATGTCACGTCAGCATCGAATTGATCGTGCCGGGCATATTCTCGCGATGGAACCAGAGGCGGCTTGAAAGGTCCTGTTAGCGCGGCACTTAACAACATGTCGAACCAATGTCGTCGGGCCCGGATCTCTGGTTTACCCAGGCCTGTGGCTGCCTGGGAAATCCCTAAATCCATGAACAGGACGGCCTGCCAGCATGAGTGCTTACGCCGCCAGACCGGCCTCAAGAGAAATGGCTGGTGTTGAAATGGATACGCATCCTCTACCGCTGCTGGCAGACTGGGACACGATACGACGAAAGCGTCTATCTAAACGCATTGAGGAAGCGAGGCTCGTCCCTTCTTGCAAACCTCATGCTTCCCCTTCTAAAAGCTTGACGGACCGCCTCGGTACGATTTCGGCCCGTCAACACAACCTCGTTGAACATTGCCTCCTGGCCAAACCTTGGCCGACGATGAACTGCCTAGCGGCCCGGCACGAACAACCCGCCGCGCCTCGAAACCGTCGTGGCACGGTGTTCCTTTTGCGCAAAGGTGATTTCGATGTCCGGCACTTCCGGCGCCAACGCCCCGCGCCTAAAGTCAGGTCAGCCTTCGGATGCGGATCCTCACAAATGGAACCGCGCGAAGCCCCCTCAAAACTCAAAAGGAGCAAAACCATGCTGACCAGGACATCCCCCGCGCTTCTCACCAAACCGAATGTCGCCACGGAAGACGCGCAATACTTCGAATACACTTCGTCCGCCAATCCGATTGGTGCGAAGCTCATCTCGCGTGTGCCGTTCTGCAGCTTCTCGCCTTCGCTTTATGCAGACGGCGCAACCCGAGTCGTGCCGCTTGACCTGTCTGCGGAGTTGGGCTGCCCGGGTCCCGCGACCGGTCCGGGCTTGAGCGCCAACTTCCTGCGCATCAATGCGGGCGACGCGTTGACACTCGATCCCAATGCGACCTCGCAGGTCTGCTACGTCATTAGCGGAGCGGGTAGCGTGCAGCAGTCCGAAACGAGCTTCCCCTTTTCGATGGGCGATTTCTTCACGCTCCCAGGCGGCCATGCCACGGTGCTGTCCGCTGCTGCGACGGCCACGCTCTATTACGTCAATGACGCACCACTGCTCACCTATCTTGGTACCACCGGGGTACATGCGCGCTTTGCGCCGACACGCTATCCGGCCGCCGAGGCGCAGGCAGCACTGCGCGCGGTCGCGGAACAAGCGAACGCGGGTCGTCGCAACCGCATCAGCGTACTAATGGGCAACACCAACTTTCCGCAGACGCGCACGGTCACGCATGTGTTGTGGGCAATGTTCGGCATTGTGCCGCCCAACTCGGTGCAGAAGCCGCACCGGCACCAGTCGATTGCACTCGACTTCATCGCCGGCGGCAAGCCGGGTGTCTATACGCTGGTCGGAACGGAACTGGACAGGGATGGCAATATCGTGAACCCGACCCGCGTCGATTGGAAAACGGGAATGGCATTCGTCACGCCGCCGGGACACTGGCATGCGCATTTCAACGAAACGAACGAAAACGCCTATGTGATTCCGATCCAGGATGCAGGCTTGCAGACTTACCTGCGCACGCTAGACATTCGCTTCGCCCATCAAGGCTGACGCTCCAGTGCGAGTCCGTCGTCCCAGTACGGCGGCTCGCCGAACGCCTCGGCATAGAAATCCACGAAGGCGCGCACCTTCGACGAGACGATCTTCTTCGGTGGGTAGACCGCCCAAACCGCGGGTTCGGCTCGTCCGGTGCGTGCTTCCCATTCCGGTAGCACGTGCTGCAAGCGTCCTCCGCGCAGGGCCGTAGAGGCGAGCCATGTCGGCAGGAGCGCCACGCCACAACCGGCCACGGCGAGCGCGAGCACGGCTTCGGAGTCGTCAGCGCGCAAGCGCCCCTGCAACTCCACCAGCACCTGTTCCTGTTCTTGCGACGCCCGCGCGTCCGCGGTGACCAGCGTGAAATACCATTTGTCGTCCGGGACCAGGGACACGCGAAGCGCATCGCGCGCGGCCAGATCGCCAGGCACACGCGGTGTGCCGCTACGCGCGAAATACGCCGGGCTGCCACAGACGATACGACGATGCGGTGCCAGGCGCCTCGCCATCAATGACGAATCGGGCAGCACGCCGGTACGGATCGCCACATCAATGCCCGCATCGATCATGTTGAGCGTTTCGTCCGTAGAGACGATGTCGAGGTCGATATCAGGATAGCGCGCCATGAAGGCCGGCAGATGCGGCACGATGTGCAGGCGGCCGAATGCCGGTGGCATTGTCACGCGCAGCACGCCTTGTGGCGTGCGATTTAACGACGACGTCACTTCGCGCGCGTCATCGAGTGCTTGCAACGCTAACAAGGCGTGTTCACGAAACAGCCGGCCGCCTTCTGTCAGGACGAGGCCACGCGTCGACCGGTTGAATAGGGCGATGCCCAGATCTCTTTCGAGTTCGCTTACGTAGCGGGAGACAGTCGAGGTCTTGACTGACAGTGCATTGGCCGTCTTGCTGAAGCTCTGCAGTTCCGCTGCGCAAACGAAGGCCCGTACTGCGGCGAAGTAGTCCATGGACTGTCTGACGTGGATGGGATTACCTGGCTTTTGCCGAGACCGGTAGTGTACTGCCCCGGCGCGGCCAGCGTGATGAGGAGTCGATCACATCGTGAAAGCTACCGCGTTTAGATGCAAGGTCCGCTTCATGAGAACCGCGGTCGTTTGTTGCAGGTCCGCGAGTGTCGCTCGTTCCCCGGCTGCAGCCCGGCAGCGATTGGCGGCACGCGACGGCGGATTCAACCGGTCGATGCAACACAATGAACGTCGCATGAGCGGCGGGAGTGTTGCAAATGAAACAGAGGCGCCGGATCTATTACAGCGAAAGCCAGAAGGCATTGATGTGGGAACGCTGGCG
>NZ_VZQO01000072.1:0-25299 GCF_014397665.1 Paraburkholderia sp. UCT2 | reverse complement strand
CAGGACCGTGAAACGACTCCACGCCGATGATAGTGCGGATTGCCCGTGTGAAAGTAGGTAATCGTCAGGCTCCCCCCCAGTCAGAAACCCCACCCGCCGCGGTGGGGTTTTTGCGTTTACGCGGCCGTCATCGGCAGAGATGACGTTTCGGAGACAATCCAGTCGCCACAATTCGACAATACGACGCCGGAAAGTGCGCGCGTCAACTCTCTTTCAATTGTTCGCGCTATGCTCACGTATTCCTTTCGGAAGCGCTGGCATCGAACGACCTATGAAATCAGATCTGGCAATGCAAACCTACGGCGCGGATTCGTCGGGTATGGTCTGCGGTTTCCGGTTTTCGCCGACGCTCGCCGGGCGGCCGATCGACGCGGACGAAGTCATCGACTGGTACCGCGAGCGCGAGGACGATGCCGGCACTAACGCGACGGACGCTGGCGAGTTTCTATGGCTTCACTTCAATCTCGCGCATAGCGCGAGCGAGCGCTGGATGCGGTCACAACTCGATCTGCCCGAAACCTTTTTCGACGCCTTGCGCGAAGGCTCGCATTCGACGCGGATCGAGCATGCGGACGGCGCACTGCGCGCGGTCGTCAACGACGTCATGTTCAACCTCGAATTCATCCCGTCAGAAATCGCGACGCTGTGGATCTACGCACATAAGCGGCTCATCGTGACGGCGCGGCTGAAGCCGCTGCGCTCGGTCGACCGTTTGCGCGCGTCGGTGCGCGAAGGGGAAATATTCAGGTCACCTGCCGAGCTGCTAGTTCATCTGATGCGCGACCAGGCCGACCTGCTCGTGCAGATCGTCCGCCGAACCAGTGCCGACGTCGATCGAATCGAGGATCGCTTTCTGTCGCAACGGCCGACGCAAAACCGCCTGGACCTCGGCGCGATGCGTCGCACGCTGACACGCCTGCAACGCATGCTGGCACCCGAACCGGGCGCGATTTTCCGCTTGCTGGCGAGGCCGCCTCGCTGGCTTCATGCGGAAGACGTGCAAGATCTGCGTGAATCGACGGAGGAATTCTCGGTCGTGCTTTCGGACGTAGCGGGATTGATCGAGCGGGTCAGATTGCTGCAGGAAGAAATCACCTCGCGCCTCGAGGAGCAGAACAACCGGACGCTATTTACGCTGACGCTAGTCACGGTGCTGGTGATGCCGATCAATATCGTCGCCGGTTTCTTCGGCATGAACGTCGGTGGCATTCCGCTCGCCGAGAACAAGCATGGCTTCTGGCTGATGGTGGTGCTGGTCGCCGGCTTTACCGGGCTGACGGGCTGGTGGGCGTTTCGCCGCAGGAGGGAGCGCTAGAAGGCGCGGCAGATTTGGCCCGCTTTTTACGAGGCCAAACCCGCCGGCGTGATCGAAGCCCGAACATGCCCGTCTTCGAATACGCTTCGCAGCGGTTCAAAGAGGGCAAGTACTCGTCGATTACTCGAGTGCGTTATTCGAGCGCGGCAGCCGGCCCAAAGAACTCATAACGGCTCTGCGATTCCGGCACGCCGATCGCCTTCAGCCCTTTCTTGATCGCCTTCATGAACGTGACGGGCCCGAGGAAATACACCTCGACATCGCGCGTTTCCGGCAACCACTTCTTCAGATTCGCTTCGTCGACGTAACCGAGCGCGTGCGCTTCGGCATCGCCATCACGGCGCTCCTCGTAGCAATAGAAGCGCTTCAGTTGCGGATGGCGTGCGGCCAATGCATCGATTGCGCCGCGGAATGCATGCACGCCACCATGTCGGGCCGCGTGAATGAAATGCACCGTACGATTGGTCTTCAGCGCGGCCTCCAGCATCGCCATCGTCGGCGTAATGCCAACACCGCCGCTGATCAGCACCAACGGCTTGTCGCCAGGTTGCAGCGTAAATTCGCCGGACGGCGCGAACAGCTCGAGCGGGTCGCTTTCCTTGATCTGCTCGTGCAGATACTTCGACACGGTGCCATTCGGTTCACGCTTCACGCTGATGCGATATTCGCGGCCATCGCTCATTGCGGACAGCGAATAGTTGCGACGCACTTCTTCGCCGTCGATCACCAGACGCACGCCAATGTACTGACCCGGCTGAAACGCGAGCAATTCGCTGCCGTCATCGGGACGCAGATAGAACGACGTGATCTCGTCGCTTTCACGCACTTTGCGCGCGACGCGGAACAACCGCGTGCCGCGCCAGCCGCCGGGCGCTGCTGCGCTTTCGGCGTAGATCTTCTCTTCGAGGCCGATCAGCAGATCGGCGAGTTGTTGATACGCGGCGGCCCACGCTTCGATCACGGCGTCGGTTGCGACGTCCGCGCCGAGTACCTCGCGAATCGCGCGCAGCAGACACTTGCCGACGATCGGATAGTGCTCAGGCTGCACGTTCAGCGACACGTGCTTGTTGATGATCTGCGCGACGAGGCCGCCCAGCTGCTCGAGCTGATCGATATGGCGCGCATACATCAGCACGCCGTTGGCCAACGCGCGCGGTTGCGCGCCGCTTGCCTGATTGGCTTGATTGAACATCGGGCGCACTTCCGGATGCTCGCTGAGCAACAGATTGTAGAAGTGCGTGGTGAGCGCCTCGCCGCCGCTTTCCAGGAGCGGCACGGTTGCTTTGATGATGGCGCGGTGTTCGGCGGATAGCATGTTTTTAAGTCCTGATGAGAGTCTGAGTGAGCGTCTGTCTATCAGCGAATGTCACAGCCGGTTTCGGCAGACTGCCTCTGCTATCCACGATTCGTGCCAGGTTTAAAATGCATTTAGATCAACGATCTGGCAATTAAGATGGTTCATTCGACCCTAGTCGAAAAGACTCAATCCGCAGTCGATCTGACTACAGGGGCGGTCCTCGATGTTCTTACCCCGCTGATTCTCGACCTGTCGCGCGAGCTGTCCGAGCGCGAGCGTTATCGGCGGCTGCTCAGCGCGCTGCGCTCGCTATTTCCGGGCGACGCGGCCGCTCTGCTACGCCTCGAAGGCGATACGCTGGTGCCGCTCGCCATCGACGGCTTGAGCGGCGATACGCTCGGGCGGCGTTTTCGCGTCGCCGAGCATCCGCGCTTTCAGGAGCTGCTGGCCCAGCCAGGGCCGACGCGCTTCGCCGCCGACTCCGATCTGCCCGATCCCTACGATGGCCTCGTGCAAGGCATGGCGCCCGGGCACCTCGAAGTGCACGACTGTCTGGGGTGCCCGCTGTTCATCCGCGGCGAGCCTTGGGGCTTGCTCACGCTCGACGCACTCGACCCGGCGCGCTTCGACACACTCGACATGGCCTCGCTGCAGGCGTTTCTCGGCCTCGCGGCCGCGACCGTGAGCGTCGTCGAACGCATCGACGCGTTGGCGCGCAATGGCGAGGAGGCGCAGCGCCGCGCGGAAGCGTATCGGCTGGCGAGCAGCGAGAGCCGGCGCGAGCTGATCGGCAGCAGCGACGCGCATCGCCGCATGATCAAGGAGATCGAGGTGGTGGCCGCCAGCGATCTGACCGTGCTCGTCACCGGCGAGACCGGCGTCGGCAAGGAACTTGTCGCCAATGCGATCCACGCGCTGTCGCCGCGCGCGAACAAGCCGCTGATCAGCCTGAACTGCGCGGCGTTGCCCGATACGCTCGTCGAGAGCGAACTGTTCGGGCACGTGCGCGGCGCGTTTTCGGGAGCCTCGGCGGATCGACGCGGCAAGTTCGAACTCGCGGACGGCGGCACCATTTTCCTCGACGAAGTCGGTGAGTTGCCCCTCGCGGTGCAGGCAAAGCTGTTGCGCGTGCTGCAGAACGGCCAGTTGCAGCGCATCGGCTCGGACCACGAACACAGAGTCGACGTGCGGCTCATCGCCGCAACCAATCGCGACCTCGCACAAGAAGTGCGCGCGGGCCGCTTTCGCGCCGACCTCTATCATCGCCTCAGCGTGTATCCGCTGCGCGTGCCGCCGTTGCGCGAGCGTGGCCGCGACGTGCTACTGCTGGCGGGCTTCTTCCTCGAAGACAATCGCTCCAGGCTCGGTTTGCTGAGCCTGCGTCTTGCGGCTGACGCGCAGGCCGCATTGCTGCGCTACTCATGGCCCGGCAATGTGCGCGAACTGGAGCATCTGATCGGACGCAGTGCGCTGAAGGCGTTGGCGGCCAATCGTGAGCGCCGTCGTATTCTGACGTTGACGGCCGCGGACTTCGCGTTGTCGGACGCACAAGATCATGAAGCCAATCAAATCGCCACGCAGAGCGAGGAAAGCGAGGCGAAAGACTTTCGCAGCGCGGTCACCGAGTTCGAACGCAATCTCGTTCTCGAAGCGCTGATCCGCAACAGGCAGAACTGGGCGGCGGTCGCGCGCGAGCTGGGGCTGGACCGGGCGAATCTGAATCGGCTGGCTAAACGGCTCGGGCTCAAATGAGCGAACAGGCGCAGGGGTGCCGTCGCGGCCCGGCACTAAGGTCAAGCCACATCGAATCGCCGATCGCGCTGACAACAGATCGTCAGCGCCGCTCGCTGGGCTCAACGTCTTAACGAAAAACAAAGGCCCGCTTCGGAAAATCGAACTTCGCGGAACGCAGCGCGTCGGTCATAGTGGGCCCTAACGAGGACCATCACACTGAATCTGGAGACTCCGTCATGTCCGCTGCCCCAGAGAAACTCGACGATTGGCTCAACAAGCAGGCGGTGGCCGAAGACGACATCACCGCGTTTCCATTGAAGGCGCTTGCCGCCACGCTCGATCGCGAGGAAAGCGGTAACACCGTACCGCCGTTGTGGCACTGGCTGTACTTTCTGCCGGTTGCGCCGCTCTCCGAAGTCGGCCCCGACGGACATCCGAAGCGTGGCGATTTTCTGCCGCCCGTGCCACTGCCGCGCCGCATGTGGGCTGGCGGCCGGCTCACGTTTCATGCGCCGCTGAAGATCGGCGAGCATGCGCGGCGCACGTCGACGATCGCCAATATCGAGGACAAGACCGGCCGCTCGGGCCGCCTCGTGTTCGTCACCGTGCAACATACGATCGAAGTCGATGGCGAGTTGAAGCTCGAAGAGGAGCACGACATCGTCTATCGCGACGCGCCGCAGGAGGGCGCGCGGCCGCAACAGCCGGCGCCCGCGCCCGAAGACGAAACATGGCGCCGCACGATCGACGCCGATGCCGTGATGCTGTTGCGCTACTCGGCGCTGACTTTCAACGGCCATCGCATTCACTACGACCATCCTTATGTCACGCAGGTCGAAGGCTATCCGGGCCTCGTCGTGCATGGCCCGCTGATCGCGACGCTGCTGGTCGATCTCGTGCGCCGAGAACTGCCGCAAGCGACGCTGCAAAGCTTCGCGTTTCGCGCGCTTCGCCCCATGTTCGCGGACCAGCCGTTCACGGTATGCGGCAAGCCCGCCGCCGACGGCAAGACCATCGACCTGTGGGCGAAAGATCACGAAGGTTATCTGACCATGCGCGCGACCGCCGCGCTTGCCTGAATTCCGCGAGACTCGACTATGCAAACCACGCAACACGATTCGTTCCAGGACATTCGCGAGGCCGTGCGCGATCTGTGTCAGCAGTTTTCCGGCGAGTACTTTCGCAAGATCGACGAGGCGCGCGGCTATCCGGAAGAGTTCGTCGACGCGCTGACGAAGGCCGGCTGGCTCGCCGCGCTGATTCCGCAGGACTTCGGCGGCTCGGGGCTCGGGCTCACGGAAGCGTCGGTGATCATGGAGGAGATCAATCGCGCGGGCGGCAACTCGGGCGCGTGCCACGGGCAGATGTACAACATGGGCACGCTGCTGCGGCACGGTTCGGAAGAACAGAAGCGCAAGTATCTGCCGAAGATCGCGAACGGCGGCCTGCGTTTGCAATCGATGGGCGTGACCGAGCCGACCACCGGCACCGATACGACGAAGATCAAGACGACCGCAGAGCGGCGCGGTGACCGTTACGTGATCAACGGTCAGAAGGTGTGGATCTCGCGCGTGCAACACTCGGACCTGATGATTCTGCTCGCACGCACCACTTCGCTCGCGGACGTGAAGAGGAAATCAGAGGGCATGTCGATCTTCATCGTCGATCTGCGCGAGGCGATCGGTCATGGCCTGACCGTGCAGCCGATTCTGAATATGGTCAATCACGAGACCAACGAGCTCTTTTTCGACAACCTCGAAATTCCGGCCGAGAATCTGATCGGCGAGGAAGGGCAAGGCTTCAAATACATTCTCGATGGCCTGAACGCGGAGCGCACGCTGATCGCCGCGGAATGCATCGGTGACGGTTACTGGTTTGTCGATAAAGTCACCGAATACGCGAAGGAGCGCGTCGTGTTCGGCCGGCCGATCGGACAGAACCAGGGCGTGCAGTTTCCGATCGCGCGCTCGTTCATCAACGTCGAGGCAGCGAGCCTGATGCGCTTCGAAGCGGCACGTCGTTTCGACGCACATCAACCGTGCGGTGCGCAGGCGAATATGGCGAAGCTGCTCGCGGCGGATGCGTCGTGGGAAGCGGCCAATGCGTGCCTGCAATTTCACGGCGGCTTCGGCTTCGCGTGCGAGTACGACGTCGAGCGCAAGTTTCGTGAAACGCGTCTGTATCAAGTCGCGCCGATATCGACCAATCTGATTCTCTCGTACGTGGCCGAGCATATCCTCGGGCTGCCGCGTTCGTTCTGACCCGCTGGCGGACATCATGAGACCACTCGACGGTATCAAGGTCATTACGCTCGAACACGCGATTGCCGCGCCGTTCTGCACGCGTCAACTGGCCGATCTCGGGGCGCGCGTGATCAAGATCGAACGGCCCGGCGTCGGCGATTTCGCGCGCGGCTATGACGAACGTGTGCATGGGCTGTCGTCGCACTTCGTGTGGACCAATCGCTCGAAGGAGAGTCTTTCGCTCGACCTGAAGCAGCCCGCGGCGGCCGAGATTCTCGACGCATTGGTTGCCGATGCCGACGTGCTCGTGCAGAACCTCGCGCCAGGCGCGGCCGAACGGCTTGGCCTCGGTTATGACACATTGAGCCACAAGTATCCGAAGTTGATCGTCTGCGATATTTCCGGCTACGGCGCGGACGGTCCGTATCGCGACAAGAAGGCGTACGACCTGCTGATTCAAAGCGAGTCCGGCTTCCTGTCGATCACCGGTTCGCCCGGCTCGCCAGCGAAAGCGGGCTGTTCGATCGCCGATATCGCGGCGGGCATGTACGCGTATTCGAACATCCTGAGCGCGCTGTTGCAGCGTGGACGCACAGGGCGCGGTTGCCGCATCGATGTATCGATGCTCGAGAGCATGGTCGAGTGGATGGGTTATCCGCTCTACTACGCGATCGACGGTCAGTCGCAGCCCGCGCTTGCGGGCGCAGCGCATGCAACGATCTATCCTTATGGCCCGTTTCCCGCTGGCGACGGCAAGACGGTCATGCTTGGCCTGCAGAACGAACGCGAATGGAAGCTGTTTTGCGAGCGCGTGCTCGAACAGCCTGAACTGGCAACCGACGAACGCTTCGCATCGAACTCGAAACGCACTGCGGCGCGCGACGCCTTGCGCGAGGTGATCGTCGCGGCGTTCGCGAAGCAGAGCGCGGCGCACGTGATCGATCGACTCGATGAGGCAGGCATCGCAAACGCGCAGATGAATACGCTCGCCGACGTGTGGGCGCATCCGCAACTGAAGGCGCGCGAGCGCTGGCAGGAAGTCGGCACGGCAACGGGGACGATACCCGCATTGCGGCCGCCCGGTCTGCCTTCCGACCTCGAGCCGCGAATGGACCCTGTGCCCACGCTTGGTCAACATACGGAAGCAATTCTGCGTGAGCTTGGCTACGACAATGGGCGTATCGACGCGCTGCGCGCGGCGGGCACGATCTGATTCGGTAACGACCCATGAACGACCATCCCAGTCTCACGCTTGCCACTTTCGCCGCGCAACTCGACTTCGACCGCATCCCGCACGAGGTCGTCGAGCGTACCGTCAACCTGTACGTCGATTGGCTCGGCTCCGCGCTGGCCGGCAAGGGTGCGCGCCCGGTCGAGACGATCGCGCGGTTCGCACGCGCGGCAGCCGGGGCGACGAACGAGGGCCTCTGCGAGGTGCTGATCGACCGCGGTCTCACCACGCCGTATTTCGCCGCGATGATCAACGGCGCGGCATCGCATTTCGCCGAACAGGACGACGTGCACAATGGCTCGGTGTTTCATCCGGCGACCGTGGTGTTTCCGGTTGCGCTCGCGTTGGCACAGGCAAAGCGAGCGTCGGGGCGCGACTTCATCGCGGCGGCGGTGGCGGGATACGAGGTCGGCATTCGCATCGGCGAATTTCTCGGGCGCTCGCACTACAAGGTATTTCACACTACGGGCACGGTCGGCACGGTCGCGGCCGCAGCAACGGCAGGACGCTTGCTGGGTTTGTTGCCGTCCCAAATGCTCGATGCGTTCGGCTCGGCGGGCACGCAGGCGAGCGGCCTATGGGAATTTCTGCGCGACGCCGCCGACTCGAAGCAACTGCACACCGCGATGGCCGCCGCGAACGGCCTGATGGCCGCGCAACTCGCCGCCGACGGCTTCAAGGGCGCGACGCACATTCTCGAAGGCGCCCAGGGCATGGCCGCGGGCATGTCGAGCGACGCCGATCCGGCGCGCCTCGTCGATCGGCTTGGCAGCCGCTGGGCGACCGCGGAGACGTCGTTCAAGTATCACGCGGCGTGCCGCCATACGCATCCGGCCGCCGATGCGCTGCTCGCCGTCGTGCAGACGCATCGTTTCGCGCCGCGCGACATCGCGAAGGTCGTCGCGCACGTGCATCAAGGCGCGATCGATGTGCTCGGTCCCGTGGTCGCGCCGCGCACGGTGCATCAGGCGAAGTTCAACATGGGCACAGTGCTCGGGCTGGTCGCGCATCACGGCTATGCCGGCGTGACCGAATTCGAGCAGGGTTTCGACGCGAGCGAGATCGCCGCGTTTCGCGACAAGGTCGCAATGGCGCTCGACGCTGAAGTCGACGCCGCCTATCCCGCACGCTGGATCGGCAAGGTCACGGTGACGACGACCGACGGCCGCGTGTTCGATGGGCGTGTCGATGAGCCGAAGGGCGATCCAGGCAATACCTTGTCGCGCGACGAGATTGCGACGAAGCTGCATCGGCTGGCGGCGTTTTCGGGTGCGG
Organism: Paraburkholderia sp. UCT2; assembly: GCF_014397665.1. Lineage (NCBI taxonomy): Bacteria > Pseudomonadati > Pseudomonadota > Betaproteobacteria > Burkholderiales > Burkholderiaceae > Paraburkholderia > Paraburkholderia sp. UCT2. Next base: position 16,204 of record NZ_VZQO01000072.1, on the reverse strand, counting down.
CTAGCGAACAGGAGGCGGCGCAACTGCTTCGCCGCGCATGGCGTATTGCCGAAGAGAAGCAGATTGGCTCGGTATTCGATGCAACTTCGCGCACGATGGTGACGGCATGAGCGCGTTGTCCCGGTCGTATCTGTTCGTGCCTGGGAATCGGCCTGAGCGGTTTGACAAGGCCTATGCGGCCGGCGCGGATGCGGTGATTCTCGATCTGGAAGACGCGGTGCAGCCGGATCAGAAGGTGCCGGCGCGTGCGGCGGTTGTGGCCGCGGTGTCGGCTAACGCATCGCGGGCCGCCTGGGTGCGTATCAATGGCTCGGACACGCCATGGTTTCCAGATGACGTTGCGGTGCTCGTTGGGCAGACCGGCGTGGCCGGAATCGTGCTGCCGAAGGCTGAGACGCGCGAACAGATCAACGCGGTGCTGGCCAACGCGCATCCGGCGTTGAGCGTGCTGCCGATTGTCGAGACTGCGCGCGGGTTCGCGAATCTTGCGGAGCTATGCAGCGCGCCGCGCGTGCTGCGTATCGTCTTCGGTACGCTGGATTTTCAGATCGATCTCGGCATCGATGGGGATGGCGAGGAGTTGCATCTGTTTCGCTCGCAGATCGTGCTTGCGTCGAGGCTGGCTGGCATTGGTGCGCCGGTGGATGGCGTGTCGACGACCATTACCGATGCTGATGCGGTGCAAGCTGATGCGCGGCGCGGCCGGCGGTTCGGTTTCGGCGGCAAGCTTTGCATTCATCCGAAGCAGATCGAGCCGGTGCATCGCGCGTATGCATGGAGTGACGCCGAGGTGGAGTGGGCGCAACGGGTGCTTGCGGCTGTCGAGGCGAGCCATGGCGCCGCGGTTGCCGTGGATGGGAGGATGGTCGATATGCCGGTGATTCTGCGGGCGCGGAGGGTTGTGGGCGACTCCGAAAGCTTGTGACAATGCGGTTTTCCGTCGCCCCTACCCCCCATCGTCGCACTTGAATAGTTAGCAGGTCACATGCTAGATTAAATTGTTATCGGTAACACATTTCGACGGAAATGTTTCGGTGTCGCAACGTTGTCGGTAAAGAAGATCTGTTCCTCTCAGCACGTCAAAAAATACCCTCCCGATGAGTACTATTCAAAATCCAGTTCTGCGCGGCTTCAACCCGGATCCTTGCGTGTGCCGTGGCAAGGATGCGTGGTATATCGCGGTTTCAACGTTTGAATGGTATCCGGGCGTTCTCATTTACGAATCAAAAGATTTCGTCAACTGGGAACTCAAGGCCACGCCTCTCGACAGGCTATCGCAATTGAACCTGATCGGAGAGCAGCCGTCCGCAGGCATATGGGCGCCAGCCCTCTCCTATCACGACGGTCTTTATTGGCTCGTCTATACCGACACCAAGGCATGGAAAGGCGAGCAGAAGATCTCCCCGCTTCGTGACATGCACAACTACCTCGTAACCGCCCCGGACATCACAGGACCCTGGTCGGAGCCCGTGCATCTCGTGTCCGGTGGATACGATCCATCCCTGTTCCACGACGAATCTGGCAAAAAGTGGCTCGCCTATATCCGGCGCGATTTCAGAGGTATCTACGAAGACCTGTTCGTCGGAATCGTTCTGCGGGAATACTCGGTGCAGGAGGAAAAGCTGATCGGCGAAGAGCACGTCATCTATAAAGGCGCCAACCTGAAGACCGATTACTTCATGAAATGTCAGATCTACGAGGCTCCGCATTTGCTGAAGAAGGGAGACTGGTACTACCTGATCACAGCGGAGGGAGGCACAGGCTATACACATGCAACGTGTGTATCCAGGTCCCGCGACATTTTCGGTCCATACGAGCTTCATCCTGATACGCCGATGCTCACGTCGCGCGACGCGAATGGACGGATTCAGCGGACCGGTCACGGCAATCTGGTCGAGGGTCCCAACGGCCAGTGGTACATGACGTACCTCGGATCGAGACCAATCGATGCGCACACGAAGCGCTCGCCGCTAGGCCGTGAAACCTGTGTCGCACCTATCGAATGGCATGCCGACTGGCCCCGCCTCGCCAGTGGCGGAGTGGTTCCCGCCGAATCTTTTGCGATCGGCTCGGATATCGAGCAAAGGCTCGACAGTAGTTGGACGATCGATTTTGGACAACGTGCCGCGCTGCCCCTGGAACTGCAGAGTCTGCGTATCCCCATCGGCGACGACTGGTGCAATCTTCACGAACGTCCGGGCTATCTGCGGATAAGGGGGCAAGAGTCACCGACTTCGCGGTTCCATCAAAGCTTGTTGGCCTGTCGCATCCGTGACTGGCAGTTCGAAGTCGAAACCGCGCTGGAATTTTCACCCAAGTCATATCTGCACATGGCTGGGCTCATGGCGCGTTACGACGAGAACACCTTCTACTATCTGTTCGTCACGCGCGACGACGACGGCACAAAAATCCTGTCCTACATGGAAATGGATGCCGGCAGCTTCGCCTACAGCAATCGACTGGCGACGCTGCCCGAGGCCACCGGGATCGACCTGCGGATTCGCGTCGTGGACGCGAAACTGCGCTTTTTCTATCGCTTGACGCACGGTGACTGGAAGGACCTTGAACTGGAAAAGGATTTCACGAAACTCAGCGATGAATATGCAACCCCCATCGGCTTCACGGGGGCATTCGCAGGTATCACCGTCAACGACATGCTGGGCTTTCGCGAGCCTGCCGATTTCAAGTCGTTCTCGTACCGCCAATTGATCGGCTAAAGCTCGGATTTCGTGTCATCGCTGTCATTTAATAATAAGGAAGATCTCATGCGCTTTCGTTGGAGACATCGCTACCTCGTGCTGCTTATTTTGTTCGCAATCTATCTGCTCTGTTACATGGACAGAATGATCATGGCAGCGGCTATTCCATTCATTGCGTCCGAGTTTCATCTGTCCGCGATGGAAATGGGTGGAATCCTGAGCGCGTTCTTCTTTAGCTACGCGCTATGTCAGATCCCGGCTGGCCTGCTTGCAGACAGATTCGGTCCGCGGCTGATGACGACGATCGGCATCACCTGGTGGACGATTTTCACCGCGCTTACCGGGCTGTGCAATTCGCTCGGCTTGATGCTGGTGGTGCGGGTCGCGTTCGGCATCGGCGAAGCGCTCTTTCCTCCCGCCGCGTTCAAGACACTGTCGGCTTGGTTCCCAAAGCGCGAAGTGGGACGGGCAACCGGGCTGATGATGACCACTAATGCGCTGGGACCCGCATTGGCGCCGCTGTTCGTGGCGGCCGTGATGGCCGCGTGGGGATGGCGCGCGATTTTCACGAGTCTGTTCATACCCGGTGTCGCGATGGCCGTATTCGGCTGGATCTATATCAGAAACAGCCCGAAAGACAGCAAGCACGTTTCGAAGATCGAATTGGAGGAAATCGGTACCAGCGAAAAGTCTTTGTCTGCCTCTGCCGGCAAAGCGGATTTTGCTGGTTTGGTGAAAACGCCGCTGGTCTGGTGGTGCTTCGTCACCTTGTTCGTTTTCAGCATCGCCTCGTGGGGCATCATGAGCTGGTTCCCGACGTATCTGCTGAAAGCGCGCGGCCTTTCGACGGCCAGAATGGGCATTATGGCGTCGGTGCCATTTCTCGTCGGCACGATTGCCTATTGCATTACGGGCTTTCTTTCCGACAAGTTCTTCCGCAATCGTCGCGAATTGCTTGTCGTCCTCGGCTGCGTCGTGGCCGCCATCTTTGCCTATCTGACGGCCCATGCGGAGACCGCGGAAACGGCGGTGTTCTTTCAGACGATCGGCTACTTCTTCTCAACCATGGCCGGCTGTTCGCTGTACACCATCCCGAACGTCGCGCTGCCGAACAAGGTCGTCGGGTCGGCAATCGGCTTTGTCAATGCGGCGGGTCAGCTGGCAGGATTTCTTTCCCCGCTGATCGTCGGTTACATCCTGACCAGGACGAATGACGACTTCAATGTCGTATTCGACCTCTTCGTCGGCTGCTTCTTGTTGGCTTCGATTTCCGCCTGGTTCATCAATACGAGGACGGACCTCAGCGACTCTGTCGCGCGGAGCGCCGGCGCAGAAGTGCCCGTGCAGAACCGGACAGCGGGATAAATGGCGCGACGGGGCTTGAGCCGGCGATAATTCCGGCTCAGTCACCGGCCTTGGGCAACGACTCGATCAGTTCATGGATGCGTATCCTGAACTCGAAATCGAGTTCATCGCGCCGCAAGCTGCTCGACCCGGCCGTGGTGACGCTCGCCGCGCCGTCGTACATCGCGCGACTGGGACGGCCGGCAAAGCCGGAAGATCTCGAAGGCCCGAGCCACCGATGCCTGGAATTCCGTAATTCGGAGACCGGAAAGAGGGGCGGTTGATCAATCTCTTTCCCGACTGGGCTGACGAGCGCTATCCCCTCTACGCGTGCTATCGGTCACGGCATCGCATGCCGGCGAAGACGCGTGCCTTTCTGGACTTCGTTGTCGAGTTGGCGAACGCTCACTAGCGAGCGGCCGTTACACAAACGGCTTGCATTAATCGACCTCGACGCGGTTCCGCCTTTCGGGTATGCAAATCGCTTCTTTACCATTCCCTTAATCAAACCGGAACACTCACCTCCAAAAAGCCCAATTCCCACCCCACGTCACCTGTCGCACTCTTGAAGCCAACGGCCCTGCACGATCCGACAACGGCCGTTCAGCGCTCTGCCCCGAGCCGCCGCATCGAACGAAGGCGGCCTCGCAGAACTATTCCGCGCTCGCGCCTCTCGCCCGCGCGCAGCCTAAAAAGACAGGAGACACAATTTGCCAGCCCCCATCAACTCCGGCGCACGCCTCGACCGCCTGCCGATCACCCGCTTCCACTGGAACATCCTCGGCCTGATCGGCGCGGGTGCTTTCCTCGACGCCTTCGACATCTATCTCGCCAACGGCGCGCTCGCGGCGATGGTCAAAACCGGCTTCACCGATCTCCGCCTCGGCTCGTTCTTCATCTCCGCGACCTTCATGGGCATGATGATCGGCGCGGGGCTGGCAGGCTATCTCGGCGACCGCTTCGGTCGACGCTATTCGTATCAGGCCAATCTCGCGATCTTCGGCATCGCATCGCTCGCCGCCTGCTTCGCGCCGAACATCTACTGGCTGATCCTGCTGCGCTTCGTCATGGGCATTGGCCTCGGCGCCGAACTCGTGGTCGCGGCCGGCACGCTGTGTGAGTTCGTGCCACCCGCCACACGCGGCCGCTGGACCGCGCTGCTCGCGCTGATCATCAACTCCGGTCTGCTCGGCGCGACCGCAGTCGGCTATTGGGTAATTCCACATCTCGGCTGGCGCTACATGTTCGCGATCGCGGGGGGTGGCGCGATGGTCGTGTGGTTCCTGCGGCATCGGATGCCGGAGTCGCCGCGCTGGCTCGAAACGGTCGGCCGGCTCGAAGAGGCGGAGGCCACCGTCTCGGCAATCGAGCGACAGGTCGAGGCGCGCGTCGGCAAGCTGCCGCCGGTTTCGCGCGTGGTCAGTCACGAGGTGCCGGCCGCGCCGTTCTCGGCGCTGTTCGCGCGCGGCATGATCGGCCGCACGCTGGTCGCCGCGCTGACCTGCATGGCGATCAACATGTCGCTGTACGGTTTCGTCGCGTGGCTGCCGACGTTCTTCGTCAAGGAAGGCCTGACCATCGTGCAGTCGCTCGGCTTCGTGCTGCTGATGTCGTTCGGTGCGCCGGCCGGCGCTGTCGTCGGTTATCTCGTGACGGACCGCCTGGGGCGACGCAACGGCATCGTGCTGTTCTCGCTTGCAACGATCGTGCTCGGCTTCGTCTACGTACAGATGCGCGCGCCAGTGCCGATCGCGGTCGTCGGTTTCGCGCTCGTCACGACGATCTACACGGTCTGCACGCTCGGCCTGTTCGGCTATATCCCCGAGCTGTTTCCGACCGCGCATCGCTTGCGCGGCACCGGCGTGGCCGGGACGTGCGGCCGCGCGGCGTCGATGTCGACACCCTACGTCGCGCTGCTGCTCTACACGGAGTTCGGCGTGACGGGTGTGCTGACGATGGTCGGTGGCGTGCTGTTGTTGCTGAGTATCGCGATTCTCGCGCTGCGCATCGAAACGAGTCAGCAGACGCTCGAAGAGATTTCGCCCGATGCCGAGCTGATACCGCAAGCGGAGATGATGCGAGAGTCGGCTTAAGCCGTGCGCGCATCAAGGTGATCTGTCGATTCGGATCTTTCCCCGGCTAAATTTTCACTGCACCCGGTTAAGATGAAAGTTTGCTTTGCGCATGCTTCGCTAGCAGCTTTCATCATGCACTTCGATTTCGTCGATTTACGCCTGCTCCTGCATATCGCCGACACGCGCAACCTCGCGCGTGCGGCGGAGCGTTCGCACCTGTCGGCGCCGGCCGCCAGCAACCGGGTCAAGAATCTCGAGGAACAGCTCGGCATCAAGCTGCTCTATCGAACCAGCCAGGGCGTGACGCCGACACCCGCGGGCGAAGCCTTCGTGCATCACGCGCGGCTCGTGCTCGAACGCGTCGAGCATCTGGCCGGCGACATGCAGGAGTATGGCGAGGGCATCAAGGGCCACGTGCGCATCTGGGCCAACACGACCGCGATCAGCGAGTTTCTGCCGGCCGTGCTGAGCCGTTTCCTGCGCGATCACCCGGACGTGAACATCGATCTGCGCGAAGTGCTGAGCGGCGAGATCGTCAAGGGCGTCGCCGACAGCGCGACCGATATCGGGATCGTCGCGGGCAACGTGCATGCCGAGCATCTGCAGATGCTGCCATATCGCGACGATCGGCTCGTGCTGGTTACGTCGTGCGAGCATCCGTTCGCGAGACAAGCGTCGGTCGACTTTTCGCAGGTGCTGAACGCGAACTTCGTGAGCCTGCCGACGTCGAGCGCGATTCACGCGTTCATCACGAGTGCCGCCGATGCGCTCGGCGCGCGTCTCAAACTTCGCATCCAGGTCGGCAACTTCGAGGCCGCGTGCCGGATGATCGAGGCGGGTGTCGGAATCGGCATCGTGCCGGAGTCGGTCGCGCTGCGGCACAGAAAGACGATGCAGATCGCGATCGTCGGCCTGAACGATCCGTGGGCCTTGCGCAAGCTGAAGATCTGCGTGCGCAGTCTGAAGGACTTGCCGCCGTTCGCGCGTGTGCTGGTCGACCGGTTGATGGCGGTGCTGGAGGAGGATGGCGGGCCAGATGCTTGACGCTTGACGCGCGGGCGTGACACCCGCCCGAAGTCTGACGAAGTTTCCTTCTGGAAACAGCGCCCCCTTTTGTCAACCGGTATTTCACTCCCCAAGCATCTTCTTGCCGCCACAAAAACGCGCGTGTATAGTTTCCGAACTTACTCTTGTTTCGTATCGGAAATTAAAGGGGTTCACATGGACGCGTCCACTATCCTCGCGGATCTCGGCATTGCCCAAGCCGCGCAAGCCGGCGATATCGCCGTTCATTCGCCGATCACCGGCGAGCTCATCGGCCGTGTGGCCAGCCAGACGGCGGTCGAGGTCGACGCGGCGCTCGCCCGGGCCAAAGACGCGTTTGCCGTGTGGCGTAACGTGCCGGCGCCGCGCCGCGGCGAACTGGTGCGGCTGCTCGGCAATCGGCTGCGCGAACAGAAGCAGGCGCTCGGCAGCCTCGTCTCGCTGGAGACGGGCAAGATCCTGCAGGAAGGCATGGGCGAAGTGCAGGAAATGATCGACATCTGCGATTTCGCGGTCGGTCTGTCGCGTCAGCTGTACGGTTTGACGATCGCGTCCGAGCGCCCGGGTCATCGGATGGCGGAGTCGTGGCATCCGCTCGGCACCTGCGTCGTGATCTCGGCGTTCAATTTCCCGGTGGCGGTCTGGTCATGGAATGCGGCGCTTGCGCTGGTGTGCGGCAACGCGGTGATCTGGAAGCCGTCGGAAAAGACGCCGCTCTCGGCGCTGGCCGTGAACAGGATTCTCGAAGACGCGCTGAAGGAATTCGGCGACGCGCCAGCCGGCCTGGCCGCATTGATCAACGGCGGACGCGACGTGGGCGAAAAGCTCGTGGCCGATCCGCGCGCGTCGATCGTCAGCGCGACGGGCAGCACGGAAATGGGTCGCAAGGTTGGCGTCGAAGTAGCGAAGCGCTTCGGCCGCTCGCTGCTCGAACTCGGTGGCAACAACGCCGGCATCGTCACGCAGACGGCCGACCATGAACTCGCGATGCGCGGCATCCTGTTCTCGGCGGTCGGTACGGCCGGTCAGCGCTGCACGTCGCTGCGGCGTCTGTTCGTGCACGACAGCGTGTACGAGAAGACCGTCGAGCGTCTGAAGCAGTTGTATAGGCGCGTGCCGATCGGCAATCCGCTCGAAAAGGGCACGCTGATGGGGCCGCTGATCGACCGTCAATCGTTCGACCGCATGCAGGAAGCGCTGCAGCAGGCGAGGGCCGAGGGCGGCAAGGTGTTCGGCGGCGAGCGAGTCGAAGTGAAGGGTTATGAGGGCGGCTACTACGTGCGTCCGGCCATCGTCGAGATGCCGTCGCAAACGTCGGTCGTGCTGAAGGAAACGTTCGCGCCAATTCTGTACGTGCTGCGCTATGCCGATTTCGCCGATGCGGTCGAGGCGAACAACGCAGCGCATCACGGCTTGTCGTCGTGCGTGTTCACGAGCGACCTGCGCGAAGCGGAACGCTTCCTGTCCGCGTCGGGCAGCGACTGCGGCATCGCGAACGTCAACATCGGACCGAGCGGCGCGGAGATCGGCGGTGCGTTTGGCGGCGAAAAGGAAACGGGCGGCGGGCGCGAGTCGGGTTCGGATGCATGGAAGGCTTATATGCGTCGCGCGACCAATACCGTGAACTACTCGTCGGCGTTGCCGCTTGCGCAGGGTATCGATTTCAATCTCGACTGAGCGCGCAAGTGTGACGTCGTAAGCGATGGCGGCGCATCGCGTTGATGCCAGTGCGCCGCCGTCACCGTCCGGCGCGCCACAGCCGCGCGTTCCAGATAGCAATCCGTTTGCGCCGCCCGGCGTTCCGGAGCGGCCACGTTACTCGTGGAGTAAGACGTGAGTTCGAAAGTCGTGATCGTCGGCGGTGGGGTGATCGGCAGTTCGATTGCGTATTTCTTGCGGCTGTCCGATCCGACAGTCGGCGTCACGGTAATCGAGCGCGATCCGACCTATGCGCGTTCGTCGTCGGCCTTGTCGGCGGCGTCGATCCGGCAGCAGTTTTCTACGCCGCTTTCCATTCAGATGTCGCTGTTCGGCATCGAGTTTCTTCGCTCGATCGGCGAGCGGCTCGAAGTCGACGGCACCCGGCCCTCGATCGATCTGCACGAAGGCGGCTACCTGTTTCTCGCGACACCTGCCGGTGAAGCGACGCTGCGCGAGAATCACGCGCTGCAAAAAAGCCTCGGCGCAGATATCAGCCTGCTCGACACGCATGGCTTGCAAACTCGCTTCCCTTGGCTCAATACCGACGACCTCGTTGCCGGCGCTTATGGCGAAAGCGGCGAGGGCTGGTTCGACGGCTACGGTTTAGTACAGGCGCTGCGCAAGAAAGCGCAGGCGCTCGGCGCGCGCTATGTCGCGGCAGACGTCACCGCGCTGCATCGCGAGGGCAATCGCGTCACGCAGGTACAAACCGCGGACGATGAGACCTATGCTTGCGACGTCGTCGTCAACGCGGCCGGCGCATGGTCGCGCAAGGTCGCACAGATGGTCGGCATCGATCTGCCCGTCTATGCGCGGCGGCGCAGTATCTTCAACGTCACGTCGCCGGCAAAGCTTGAACGCTGTCCGCTGCTGATCGATCCGAGCGGCGTGTACTTCCGGCCTGAAGGCAATTCGTATATCTGCGGCACGTCGCCGTCGGCCGATAACGATCCCGACGATCTACCGCTCGATGAAGTCGATCACGTGCTATTCGACGACGTGATCTGGCCGACGCTCGCCAATCGCGTGCCGCAATTCGAGGCGCTGCGCGTGCAGAACTGCTGGTCCGGCTATTACGAATACAACGTGCTCGATCAGAACGCGATCATTGGCCATCACCCGGATATCGATAACTGCATTTTCGCGAACGGCTTTAGCGGCCACGGTTTGCAGCAAGGGCCGGCAACCGGACGCGGCATCAGCGAATTGATTCTGCATGGCCGCTATGCGACGCTCGATCTCAGTTCACTAAGCTTTACGCGCGTGCTCGAAAACCGGCCGATCATCGAAAAGAACGTGGTGTAGCACCTTATATGGCTCGATGCGCGGGTCATGCGAAAAACGCAATAAGTAGTGGGTAGATATCGTTTGCCGCAGATCCCGCCGATGGCCGCAATCGACGTCGATTGTCTTCGACATCCCAATCGATATCACACGCAAGGCAGGCGGCCGTCATCATGTTCTCGTTCAATTCCGCATTCGAAGCCCCGAGCGGCTCGCCGATCCGCGAGCTGTTCAAATACCTCGCGCGGCCCGGCATGATCTCGTTTGCCGGCGGCTATCCGGCGAGCGATCTGCTCGACCGTGCAGGACTCGATGCCGCGGCCGCGCGCGCCTCGCAACAGCCGACGCTGTGTCTGCAATATGGCCCGACTGATGGCATCGCGATCCTCAAGGAACAGCTCGCGCAGCTGATGGCACGGCGCGGCACGCCATGCGCGCCAACAGACCTGCTGGTGACGACCGGTTCGCAACAAGGATTCGATCTGTTGCTGCGCGTGATGGTCGCGCCCGGCGACGTCGTGCTCGTCGAGCAGCCCGCGTATCCGGCCACTTTGCAGGCGCTGAAGCTGCAACAGGCCGACGTCGTCACGGTGCCCGTCGATCAACACGGCCTCGACGTGGCGAAGCTCGCCGCGGTGCTCGAGACGGGCACGCTGCGTCGCGCTCCCAAGCTGCTGTACACGGTGCCGACGTTCGCGAATCCGACCGGCGCGACGCTATCGCTCGAACGTCGAATCGCATTGTTGAAACTGGCGGCGCGTTATCGGTTCGTGATCGTCGAAGACGATCCGTATGGCGATCTGCGTTTCGATGGCACGGCAGTGCCTTCGCTTTTCGCATTGAGCGAGCAGGTGCCCGGTTCACGCGACTGGGTCGTGCATTTATCGAGTCTGTCGAAGATCGTCGCGCCGGGTTTGCGTGTCGGCTGGATGGTCGCGCACGCGGAGATCGTGCGGCGATGCGTGGTCGCCAAGCAGACCGTCGATCTATGCAGCGCGCCCTGGACCCAGGCGATTGCCGCCGAGTACCTCGCGAGCGGCGGGTTGGAGCGGCATCTGCCGCGCATTGTCGATGCGTATTCCGTCAAATGCCGCGCGCTATGCGATGCGCTCGACACGCATCTCGCGCGGCACATCGCATTTCATCGTCCGGCCGGCGGCATGTTCGTGTGGGCGCGTCTGAACGCGGCACGCGATGCGTCCGACTATCTGCGCGTGTGCATCGAACAGAACGTGATGTTCGTGCCGGGTGTCGCGTTTTACAAGGACGCGGCCGATAGAGCTGCGCTGCGCCTGTCGTTTGCCGCGCCGGGTGTGGAGGAGATTGAAACCGGCGTGCACCGAATGAACCGCGCGCTCGAGCAGTACTTCGACGAGCAATAAAATCCTGATTGCATCAACACAATCAGTGGAATGCGGCAGATTACCCGGCGAGCATCTAATGTGCAGCCGGGTTTTTTTATCCAAATGCCAAAAATTGTGGCGATTTAACAGAATTCACCGCGTTCCTTATTAATCGCGAAACGCGAAACGCGTTGAGTTCGAATACGCAATCGTTTTCGTCCGCGCGTGCCTTCTATGAGACTGACCGTGGCGAGCCGCAGATGAGGCCGCCCGGGATTGCCACGTCGAACGGCGCGTACGCGCGAGTGGCCCCTCAAATGATTGCCCGCAATGAAATCGTTATTGCACGCCTTAATTTCAAGATTATGCAATTCGAATAAATTCGGGTGTTGCCAAATCTTGTAATGGAAGTGGTCGATTTATATGCGGAAATGCCATTTATAAAGATAAGAAACCGTGTAATTATCGTGCTTGCCGGCCGGCTTCCGTTTTGCGTGATTCCCGGAATGTCTGAAAGACAGGTTTTACACGGGTTCGCGCCACACGAGTCGGCTTTCGCACGGGACAGCATCGTCGCCCGTCGCGTTCGCCCATGCATGCCGCATATGAGTGCCGCACGAGAATGCGTGAGTGGGCCACAAAAACGTTAAATGAGGAAAAGGGGGCAACGCAATGAATTCACTCGACGAGAAGCGGCCGCTGCTGATCTACGACGGCACGCTCGGCGACCTCTACGGCATCTTTTTCAGAAACCTTGCGCTGCAAATTGTGACGCTCGGTATTTACCGCTTCTGGGCGACCACGAACAACCGCCGATATGTCTGGTCGCGCATGCGGTTTCAGGACGAGCGCTTCGAGTACACGGGCACCGGGGGCGAGCTATTCAAGGGCTTTCTGTTCGCGATCGTGGTCGTGTTCAGCGCGGTGTTCGCGGCTGGCGCGCTAAGCGTGGTCTTGCGCATGCTGACGAAAAGCGCGGCACTCGGTTCGCTGCCTGTCATCGCGTTGTATCTGCTGATCGTCGTGCTCGCGGCGGGTGCGTTTTTCGGCACGCAGCGCTATCGGCTGAGCCGGACGCAGTGGTGCGGTATTCGCGGCGGCATGACCGGCTCGGCGCTCGGCTTCGGCGTGCGCGCGTTGCTGTACTCGCTGTTGTGCGTTGTCACGCTTGGCCAGATGACGCCGTGGACATCGATGCGTCTAACGGAGTGCCGCATCAACGCGAGCAGCTTCGGTAGCCTGGCGTTTCGCTTCAAGGGGCGCGCGTGGGTCGTCTACGGTCTGTTCCTCGTTACGTTCGTCGGCGTGGTCGTGTTGTTCGCGGTGCTGTTCATGGTGTTTCTGAAGGGCGCTCTCGCATCGATGCATGTCGACCACGTGCCGGGGGCGAGTACGGCGCCGTCGCGGGCCGCGCTCGGATCGCTGTTTTTGTTTTATGCGCTGTTCTCCATCGGCACGATGCTGATCCGCGGCTTCTATGTCGCCGCGCTGACGCGCCACGTGATGGGCAATACGTCGCTCGGCTCGCAATTGCATTTCGGCAGTAACGTCAGCGTGGCGCGTCTGCTCAGTTTGCAGTGCGGCAACCTTGCGATCATCGTGTTCACGCTCGGCCTTGGGGCGCCAATCGTGCTGCATCGGCTGATGCGCTTTGCCGTCGACACGCTGCAGGTTTCCGGCTACCTCGATCCGCATATGCTGGGGCAAAGCACCGTGGCGGCGCCGCTGACTGGCGAGGGCATGCTGAATCTGCTCGATCATGGTGGCGCCTTCTGAGATTGGACTCGCGTTGAGAGCGCGGCAATGGGCGGGGGGCGCACGATGTGCGGCAAGTAATGGGACACGCGACTCATCTCAGGCGCGAGCGCGAAACGCAGTACGCTCAATGAGTTAGCGCAGTCATGCGCAGGTTGTCCACAAGCTTGTTCCCAAAATCTGTGGACAACAGGGCGGGAAGCGAAGCGGAGAATTCGCGCCTGAAGAATTGTGGAAAGGTACAGCACAAAAGCAAACAGCGGGACTCACCGTCGACCGGTTCATCCCGCTGCTTGTGTATGACGATGTGGGCGGCTTGCCGTGCAGCGCGCACGGCAAGCGTGGCAAACGCTTATCGGTCGAGGAACGACTTCAGACGGTCCGCGCGGCTCGGATGCATGAGCTTGCGCATCGCCTTGCTCTCGATCTGGCGGATCCGCTCGCGGGTCACGTCGAACTGCTTGCCCACTTCTTCAAGCGTGTGATCCGACTTCGTGTTGATGCCGTAGCGCATGCGCAGCACCTTCGCTTCGCGCGGGGACAGCGAGTCGAGCGCGTCGTCGATCGCGGCACGCAGGTCGGCCTGCATCGCGGCATCCGCCGGCGACGATACGCCAGCGTCTTCGATCATGTCGCCCAGCGTCGCATCGCCGTCGTCGCCGACCGGCGTTTCGAGCGATACGGGTTGCTTCGCGATCTTCAGAATGCCGCGCACCTTCTCTTCCGACAGTTCCATGCGTTCCGCGAGCACCGCAGGATGCGCTTCCTGGCCGGTCTGCTGCAGGATCTCGCGCGAAATGCGGTTCAGCTTGTTGATCGTTTCGATCATGTGCACCGGCACGCGGATCGTGCGTGCCTGATCGGCGAGCGAACGAGTGACGGCCTGACGGACCCACCACGTCGCGTACGTCGAAAACTTCCAGCCACGACGGTATTCGAACTTGTCCACGGCCTTCATCAGACCGATGTTGCCTTCCTGGATCAGGTCGAGGAACAGCATGCCGCGGTTCACGTACTTCTTCGCGATCGAGATCACGAGACGCAGGTTCGCCTCGATCATCTCGCTCTTGGCCTTGCGCATCTTCGATTCGGCCGCGACCATCTGGCGGTTGATTTCTTTCAGATGCTTGAGCGGCAGCGACACCGTCGCTTCGATGTCGATCAGCTTCTGCTGTTCGGACTGGATGGCTGGCAGGTGACGCTCGAGCGCCGCACCATAGGTCGACGCGCCGGTGCGCGCGGCACGCTCGGTCCAGCCGAGGTCGGCCTCGCTACCCGCGAACGTTTCGATGAACTTCTCGCGCGGCATGCCGGCCTTCGAGACGACGATCTGCAAAATGTTGCGCTCGATCGCGCGCACTTGCGCGACCTGGCGCTGCACGTCGCCGCACAGACGGTCGATCGTGCGTGCGGTGAAGCGGATCTTCGCGAGGTGCTGCTGAATGTCTTCGCGTGCGCGCAGATAGGCCTTCGACGTGACGTCGCCGCGCGCGTGCGACGCGTTCATCTGGTCGTACAGAATGCCGACCTGGGCGAAGATTTCGAGGCAGTCGCTCGTGAGCTGCTTCAGTCGAGCTTCGTCGGCCGCCGACGAATCTTCCGGACCGACGTCGTCGTCTTCTTCGTCTTCGCTGTCTTCGTCGGCGTCGCTGTCTTCATCGGCATCCGTGTCGGCGCTCGCGACTTCTTCCGCGGCGGCCGTCTCTTCATTCAGGCCGTCGACGAGTTCGTCGATGCGCAACTCGCCGTCGACAACCTGCTGCGCGCTCGCGAGGATCGCGGAGATCGCGAGCGGGCACGCGGCGATCGCTTGCACCATTTCGTGCAGGCCGTCTTCGATGCGCTTCGCAATCGCGATTTCGCCTGCGCGGGTGAGCAGCTCGGTCGCGCCCATTTCGCGCATGTACATACGCACGGGGTCGGTGGTGCGGCCGAACTCGGAGTCGACAGTCGACAGCGCGACTTCGGTTTCCTCGTCCGCCTGGTCGTCCGACACCACGGCGGGGGAATTCGAGTTGAGCAGCAGCGTTTCCGCGTCCGGGGCCTGCTCGTAGACCTGCACGCCCATGTCGCTGAACGCGCTGACGATGCTGTCGATCGCGGCGGTTGCGGTGAAGTTGTCGGGCAGGTGGTCGTTGATCTGCGCGTGGGTCAGGTAGCCTTGCTCTTTACCCAGCTGGATCAGTGCGCGCATCAGGCGCTGGCGTTCTTCGGCTTGTTGCGGCAGCAGCTCGGCTGCCACGGGAATCGCTTTGCCAGCGCCCTTGCCTTTGGCCGAACGGCCGGACGGAACTTTGGCAGTGAAGGCGGTGTCGTGTTGCGAATCTTCGCGATCAAAAGGGTTCACGTAATTTCCTCTAGAGGCTTCGCTATGAGACGCAAGACGCTACCGTCAGGCGTTTCGAGCAGGGCTCAGCATCACCTGATGTGACTCAACGCGGTTGTTGGGCTGTGCTCTGGGGAGCAAAAAAGATGAGCCCGCTCGAAGCGGGCCGATGGACATGCGAAATTTTGCGCGGCTCGCATTATATACGAGCTTGGGGGTTCGCGCTCGTGGGTGCACATCAAATCATCGTCGCTGTTGTCGCAGGCATTGCGTGAGGCTGCGCAGGTGCATAGTCCATGGCCATGCGCGCGACCTAACCTACATAGGGGCGAGTTGCTCCTTGCGCAAGGGGGCTCCATGTCGTTTTCCTGTATATGGAGTCGTATCCTCGCATGCTGTCCCCAAAAGAAATTCGCAGAAGGGTATTGACGTGTTGTTGACCGCTCTCCATAATCTCGTCTCTCTGCTGCAGACGCAGCGACGCAAACGAAGCAGTGCCGGGTAGGGGTGGTTCAGGCGCGGCGGGTTTGGCGGACCGATCTTTAAAAACTAACAGTCGATAAGTGTGGGCGCTTGATGCGGAATGCGGCGGCGGATTCTCCGGAGTCTGCTGTCAGGCAGAAGTATCAGAAG
>NZ_VZQO01000071.1:0-25786 GCF_014397665.1 Paraburkholderia sp. UCT2 | reverse complement strand
AGGTGTGTATAAGAGACAGGACTCGTGCTGTCCCGCGAGCGGACCATCGAAGACTGCAACGACGAGCTAGCGTCGATATTCGGCTACGCGCGCGACGCGCTGATCGGTCAGTCGTTCCAGGTGTTGTATCCATCGGCGGATGAGTTCGAGCGGATCGGCGCGCGCATTCCGCCAATCATGACCGCGCAAGGCAGCTACGCCGACGACCGGATCATGAAGCGCGCGAACGGCGAGCTGTTCTGGTGTCACGTGACGGGCCGCGCGCAGCAGCGCACCGACCCGCACGCGGCGGGTGTCTGGACCTTCGAGGATTTGAGCGCAACCCGGCGGGTCGCGGTGGAGCTGACGCCACGCGAGCGCGAAATCGCCGCGCAACTGGTGACGGGCAAGACCAGCAAGCAGATCGGCCGCGTGCTCGACATCAGCCCGCGCACGGTCGACGTCTACCGCGCGCGGCTCATGCGCAAATACGATACGGGCAATGCGACCGAGCTGTTGCAGCGGCTGCTCGGGGATTGAGAGAGGGCGTTTGAAGCGCGCGACAGCGCTGTCAAGCCGCGCGCTCAGGCCGCCTTGACGAGCGCCGCGCTCTCGATGGCCGCGCGCAGTACGTCAGGCACCGGTACCGACTTGCCCGCCGCGTAGTCGATCCACACGCATCGCGCGGCGCCTCGCGCATAGAGCGTATCCGGCTCATCGGCGCGCAGGAGCTCGAAAGCCGTATCGAAGCTGCTGCGCCCCGGTGTCGCCACCGACATCCGGCCGATCACGTCGCCCGGATAGTGCAGCTGCTTCAGAAACTCCATCGACGCATTGACGATCACCGGCCCCTGCCCGTGCGCGCGCTGGCCGACAAAGTCCATGTGCTCGAACCAGGAAATCCGCACCTGCTCCATGTAGCGGAAATAAACCGTGTTGTTGACGTGACCGAAGGCGTCCATGTCGCCCCAGCGGATCGGCATCGTCATTTCGAAAACTGCGTGAAAATCGCTCATTCTGTACTTCCGTTCTTCCTTTTTCTGCCTGACTTTTGAAACTTTGGACGACCCGCTCACGCGAGTCCGAAGCCGTCGTCGGCGACGATCACCGAGCCGTTGATGAACTGCGATTCATCCGCCGCGAGCAGCAGGAGCAGCCCATCGAGATCCTCCGGCTTGCCGACCCGATGACGCGGCAGCATCGCCACGAGTTTCTGGCCCTGATCGGTCGACCAGTGGTGATGGTTGATCTCGGTGTCGATATACCCGGGGCAGATCGCGTTCACATTGATGCCGTGCTTGCCCCACTCGAGCGCCATCGCCTTCGTCATGTGGACGACCGCGGCCTTGCTCATCGAATACAGGCCGATTTGCGGCAGCACGCGCAAGCCCGCCATCGACGCGATGTTGATGATCCGGTACGACGGCTTCTGCGCGTTGTTGCCGCGCATGATCATGCGCTTGGCGACTTCCTGCGCCACGAAAAACGCGCCGCGCGTATTCGTGTCGAACACGTATTCGAAGTCCGCCGGCGTGACCTCGGACAGCTTCTGCGTGGTCGACACGCCCGAGTTGTTGACGAGGATATCGATGGTGCCGGCCTCGGTCTCCGCATGCGCGACCGCCGACTTGATGCTCTGATAGTCGGTCACGTCGAGCGACACGACGTGCGCGGCGCCGCCGGACGCCTCGATTTCCGCGCGCAGCTCCTTGAGCCGCTCGGTACGTCGGCTCGCCAGCACGACCTTCGCGCCCGCCTGCGACAGCACCTGCGCGAAGCGCTTGCCCAGCCCGCTCGAGGCGCCCGTAATCAGCGCGACCTTGCCTTCCAGATTGATCGAACGGCCCATTGTCTTTCCTTGTTCGGTTGTGGTGACAACTGCGGTTGACGGGTTCGGTAGGACCCGACTAAGGGTCTATACCGTATCATGAAATAGTACGGTCGTGCTAATCTGTGGCTTTCGGGTTGCGGCGCGGGAATCGATCGCCCACAATACGAACCCGAAAAAAGCATTCTAACGGTAAGAGGAGCATCAATGACCCCCGCAAGTCTCATTGAGCAGTACGGCCCGCGCGAGTCGATGGAGTATGACGTCGTCATCGTCGGCGGCGGCCCTGCGGGCCTGTCGGCGGCCATTCGCCTGAAGCAGCGCGCCGCCGAACGAGGCGCTGACATTGGCGTGTGCGTACTCGAAAAAGGCTCTGAGATCGGGGCCCATATTCTGTCGGGCGCGGTGATGGACCCGCGCGCGCTGACCGAGCTGATCCCGGACTGGAAGGAAAAAGGCGCGCCGCTGACGGTCGACGTGACCGAAGACCGCTTCCTGTTCCTGTCGGAGACGGGCGCGAAGAGCGTGCCGACCTGGGCGCTGCCGGACAATTTCAAGAACCACGGCAACTACGTGATCAGCCTCGCGAACGTGACGCGCTGGCTGGGTCAGCAGGCCGAGGCGCTCGGCGTCGAGATATTCCCGGGCTTTCCGGCGGCCGAAGTGCTGTACAACGACGACGGCTCGGTCAAGGGCGTCGCGACCGGCAACCTCGGCATCGGCAAGGACGGCGAACCGACCGAAAACTTCCAGCTCGGCATGGAGCTGCACGCGAAGTACACGCTGTTCTGCGAAGGCGCGCGCGGCCACCTCGGCCGCCAGCTGAACGAGAAGTTCAAGCTGCGCGACGGCGTCGATCCACAGGTGTACGGCATTGGTATCAAGGAGCTGTGGGAGATCGATCCCGCGAAGCACAAGCCGGGTCTGGTCATGCACACGGCCGGCTGGCCGCTCGAAAACGACACGTACGGCGGCTCGTTCCTCTACCACATGGACAACAACCAGGTCGTGGTCGGCTTCGTGGTCGGCCTCGGCTATTCGAATCCGTATCTGTCGCCGTTCGAGGAATTCCAGCGCTACAAGACGCATCCGGCGATCCGCGCGATTCTCGAAGGCGGCAAGCGCGTGTCCTACGGCGCGCGCGCGATCACCGCGGGCGGCCTGATGTCGTTGCCGAAGCTGGTGTTCCCGGGCGGTGCGCTGGTCGGCGACGACGCGGGCTTCCTGAACGCGTCGCGCATCAAGGGTTCGCACGCCGCGATCAAGACCGGCATGCTCGCCGCCGATGCCGCGTTCGACGCCGTCCAGGCCGGCCGTCAGTCGGACGAACTGAGCGCCTACCCGGAAGCGTTCAAGACGTCGTGGCTCTACACCGAACTGTATCGCGCGCGTAACTTCAAGCAGTGGATGAGCAAGGGTCTCTACCTCGGCACGCTGATGGTCGGTCTCGAGCAGAAGCTGCTCGGCGGCAACGTGCCGTGGACGCTGCATCATCAGCATTCCGATCATGAGATGCTGAAACCGGCTTCGCAGTGCAAGCCGATCACGTATCCGAAGCCGGACGGCAAGCTGACGTTCGACCGGCTGTCCTCGGTGTTCATCTCGAACACGAATCACGAGGAAAATCAGCCGGCGCACCTGACGCTGAAGGATCCGACTGTGCCGGTCAACGTGAACTGGCAGACCTACGCGGGACCGGAGGCGCGTTATTGCCCCGCTGCAGTGTACGAGTTCGTGAAGAACGACGATGGCAGCGAGCGGCTCGTCATCAATGCGCAGAACTGCGTGCACTGCAAGACCTGCGATATCAAGGACCCGACGCAGAATATCGTGTGGGTCACGCCGGAAGGCGGTGGCGGTCCGAACTATCCGAATATGTGATTGATGTGCCATTTGCCTTTGCGGCGCTGTGCGATAACCGGCAGCGTCGCGCAGGCAAATTCCGATAGCGCGCTCGCGCTTTCGTCTGCGCGCATTCTTGCGCGTTTCGTTGGTCCCCTTCCCTATTCTTTTTTATGGCGGCTCGTTCGCCGCCAATCGCGGGACCGCGTCAGGGTGACGGCGCGCTCGCCGCGATCTTCGGCGTGCTCACGGCCACATCGCCGCATTGCGCGCGATGGCGCAGCGCGTGATCGATCAGCACGAGCGCAAGCATCGACTCGGCGATCGGCGTCGCACGAATGCCGACGCAGGGGTCGTGCCGCCCGAAGGTCTCGACGATCGCGGGGTTCCCCGCCTTGTCGATCGAACGGCGCGGCGTGCGAATGCTCGACGTCGGCTTGATCGCGATCGACACCGTGATGTCCTGCCCCGTCGAAATACCGCCGAGCACGCCGCCCGCGTGATTGCCGACGAAACCTTCCGGCGTCAGCTCGTCGCCATGCACCGAGCCGCGTTGCGCGACGCTCGCGAAGCCCGCGCCGATCTCGACGCCCTTCACCGCGTTGATGCCCATCATCGCGTGCGCGATGTCGGCGTCGAGGCGGTCGAACAGCGGCTCGCCGAGGCCGACCGGCACACCGGAGGCAACCACGTTGATGCGCGCGCCGATCGAATCACCGTCCTTGCGCAGCGCGTCCATATACGCCTCGAGCTGCGGAACGATCTCCGCATTCGGCACGAAAAACGGGTTTTCGCGCACCTGCGCCCAATCGACGAACGGCACGTCGATCTCGCCGAGCGCGGCCATATAGCCGCGAATTTCGGTGCCGAACTTCTCGCGCAGCCACTTCTTCGCGACCGCGCCCGCCGCGACCGCCGGCGCCGTCAGCCGTGCCGACGAGCGGCCGCCACCGCGGTAATCGCGAATGCCGTACTTTTGCCAGTACGTGTAGTCGGCGTGGCCGGGGCGGAACGTTTCCGCGATGTTGCCGTAGTCCTTGCTGCGCTGGTCGGTATTGCGGATCAGCAGCGCAATTGGCGCGCCGGTGGTTTGACCTTCGAACACGCCCGAGAGGATCTCGACCTTGTCTTCTTCCTGGCGCTGCGTCACGTGGCGCGACGTGCCCGGCTTGCGGCGATCGAGTTCGAACTGGATGTCGGCTTCGTTGAGCGCCATGCCCGGCGGGCAGCCGTCGATCACGCAGCCGATAGCGGGGCCGTGCGATTCGCCGAAGGTCGTGACAGTGAAAAGCGTACCGAGCGTGTTGCCGGACATGAGCGTCGTCCAAAGAAATACGGGGAGAACGCTATTATGCCAGTCCGCTCGTCTCGAAGCCGGGCCTGGCGACGGCGATGGCCGATCGGCCAGGGCGCACTCGGCCGAAAGCGGGTGATGGTGGGCGAGCCCGCCATCTCGGCGTCCGCGCACCGGCCCACGGCTACTTGCGGGCGCCGCGCAGCTCGGTCACGATCCGCTGCAGCGTCTCCGGCGTCGCGAGCGCCGGGTCGATCGGCTCGCCGACGGCGAGGCTCAGCCGGCTCATCACACCTTTGCTGATCGGCCGCGGCCAGGTTGCGTCCACCGCGCGCGAAAACACGCTGCCCCACAGCCCGCGCAGCGCCATCGGAATGACGGGCGCCGGCGTCCGCCTGACGATCTCGGCGACGCCGTGGCGAAACGGATTCAGCTCGCCGGTACGCGTCAGTTTCCCTTCGGGAAAGATACAGACGAGCTCGCCGTCCGCGAGCGCCTGCGCGCACAGGTCGTACGCACGCGCGAGCAGCGCCGCGTCCTGATGCGCGGACGCGATCGGAATCGCCTTCGCGTGCCGGAACAGCCAGCCGACGAACGGCGAGCGGAAGATCTGGTGGTCCATCACGAAGCGGATCGGCCGCGGGCTTTCGGCCATGATGACGATCGCATCGACGAAACTGACGTGGTTACACACGAGCACCGCCGCGCCCTGCTCCGGAATCCGCTCCGCGTGCACGAGCCGGATCCGGTAAAACGTATGCACGAGCAGCCACGCGATGAAGCGCAGCAGGAACTCGGGCACGAGCGAATAGATGTAGCCCGCGACGACCACATTCAGAAGCGCGGTGACGAGGAAGATCGCCGGAATACTGAAGCCCGCGGCGGTCAGGCCCATCGCCATCAGCGCCGACACGATCATGAACAGCGAATTGAGGATGTTGTTCGCGGCGATGATGCGCGCGCGATGGCTCGGTTGACTACGACTCTGGATCAGCGCATACAGCGGCACGCTGTAAAAGCCGCCAAACATCGCGAGCAGGAACAGATCGGCGAGCACGCGCCAATGCGCTAGCCGCGCGAGAAATTCGCCAACGCTGAGCAGATGCCCCGCCGGCGGCAGCGCGTGGCTCGCGAAAAAAAGATCGATCGCGAACACGCTCATGCCGATCGAGCCGAGCGGCACGAGGCCGACTTCGATCCGCCGCTTCGAGAGCCGCTCGCACAACAGCGAGCCGATGCCGATGCCGATCGAAAACGTGGCGAGCAGCACGGTCACGACGTCGGGATCGGCGGACAGCACGTCCTTCGCGAAGTTGAAGAACGACGCGAGGAACGTCGCGCCGACGAACCACAGCCACGAAATGCCGAGCAGACCAAGAAACACCGTGCGGTTTTCGTGCGCGAGCTTCAGATTGCGCCACGTTTCGCTGACCGGGTTCCAGTTGATGCGCAACCCGGGCTGCGGCGCGGGCGTAGCCGGCACGAAACCCGACACGGCGCGCCCGATCAGCGCGATCGCGATACACGCGCAAGCGAGCACCACCGCGCCATGCTCGGCGAACCCAGCGCCCGCGCCGCCGACGATCGTGCCGATCAGGATCGCGACGAAGGTGCCCATCTCGACCATGCCATTGCCGCCGACCAGCTCCGCCTGCGCCAGATGCTGCGGCAGATACGAGTACTTGACCGGCCCGAAAACCGTCGAATGCACGCCCATCAGGAACGTGCACAGGTACAGCAACGGCGCGCCATGCAGCCAAAACCCCGC
Source organism: Paraburkholderia sp. UCT2 (assembly GCF_014397665.1). NCBI lineage: Bacteria > Pseudomonadati > Pseudomonadota > Betaproteobacteria > Burkholderiales > Burkholderiaceae > Paraburkholderia > Paraburkholderia sp. UCT2. The sequence continues at coordinate 19,075 of NZ_VZQO01000071.1, read as the reverse complement.
GCCGCCGACCAGCATCACCGCGATCTCGAAAGTCTTGACGAGGCGCGTGAGCAACGCTTTGTCGTACTTGTCCGCGATCTGGCCGGAAGTGGCCGAAAACAGCACGAAAGGCAGAATGAAAATCGCGGAGATCAGGAACGCCGCGGTTTTCGGGTCGACGCCCGAAAACCGCGCCGCCTGATACGTGACGAGCGACGTGAAGCCGATCTTGAACACGTTGTCGTTCATCGCGCCGAGAAACTGTGTCCAGAAGAACGGCGCGAAGCGGCGCTGGCCGAGCAGGCGGAACTGGGATTCGTGCGCTTCGTGCGCGCGAGCGGCGCGGCGGGCGGCGGGCAACGGACGATCGTTCATGAAGTCAGGAGAACGGCGCGGAAAAATGGCGATGACGCGGGCGGCACGGCCGGCAAGCGGATCGCCGCGACTCGCGCACGCGGCTCCCGCAATCCGTCCGCACCAGATCCAGACACAAAAAAAGCGCCCGCTTGCGCGCGCGCCCTGTCGGCGGATTCGCGCTCGCGGCGACGGCCGGAGCGCGATCTTCGAGCCACGCGCATCAACGCGCCGGCTGCTGGTCCTGTCCTTCCTGCTCTTCCGGCCAGTCGCGGATATAGGCCTTCAGCATGCGGTTCTCGAACCCCTGCTCCTCGACCACCGCCTTCGCGACGTCGTAAAACGAGATGACGCCCATCAGCGTGCGGCTTTCCATGACGGGCAGATAACGCACGTGATGCTCGAGCATCATGCGGCGCACTTCGTTGACGTCGGTTTCGGGCGTGCAGGTGAGCGGATGGTCGTCCATCACCTTGCGGATCGTCGACGTGCCGACGCTGCCGCCGTTCTCGCTCAAGGTCAGAATGATTTCGCGAAACGTCAGCATGCCGACGAGGTCGCCGTACTCCATCACGACGAGCGAGCCGATGTCGTGCTCGGCCATGGTATTGACGGCGTCATGCAGCGTGGTATCCGGCGTGACCGTAAAAAGGGTATTGCCCTTGACTTTAAGAATGTCGCTGACTCGCATGATCTATCTCCTGATACCGCCAATCTTGCAGTGCATGAAATGTTTTTTCGATCCTATCGGAAAGGCCCATAAAAGGAAAGCGGCCCGCCAGCCAAGGCGCGGCGCGCTTCGGAGACTCGAATTCGTCTGACTTCCAGATTGCGAGCATGCCCCGCTCCCGGCACGAGCCGCAGGAACCCGCGGGAAAACCGCGCTTGAAGCGGCGCGCGCCAATGGTAGGATGGCCGCCCACCCCGATCTTTCGCGAGGCCGCTCGCGGCCCGCCGCCCACGATGTCCGCCAACCGTTTCGATACGCTTGCGCTGCACGCCGGCGCAGCCCCCGACCCTGCCACCGGCGCGCGCGCGACGCCGATCTACCAGACCACGTCGTTTTCGTTCCGCGACTCGGATCATGCCGCCGCGCTGTTCAACATGGAGCGCGCCGGCCACGTCTACTCGCGCATCTCGAATCCGACCGTCGCCGTGTTCGAGGAGCGCGTCGCCGCGCTCGAAAACGGCGCCGGCGCGATCGGCACCGCGAGCGGCCAAGCCGCGCTGCATCTGGCGATCGCGACGCTGATGGGCGCGGGTTCGCACATCGTCGCGTCGAGCGCGCTGTACGGCGGCTCGCACAATCTGCTGCATTACACGCTGCGACGCTTCGGTATCGAGACGACCTTCGTCAAGCCCGGCGACCTCGACGCGTGGCGCGCCGCGCTGCGCCCCAACACACGCCTGCTATTCGGCGAAACGCTCGGCAATCCGGGCCTCGACGTGCTCGACATCGCCGCGCTCGCACAGATCGCGCGCGCGCACCGCCTGCCGTTGCTGGTCGACTCGACCTTCACGACGCCCTACCTGCTGCGCCCCTTCGAGCACGGCGCCGACCTCGTCTACCACTCGGCGACCAAGTTTCTCGGCGGCCACGGCACGACGATCGGCGGGGTGCTGGTCGACGGCGGCACGTTCGACTTCGAGGCTTCCGGCCGCTTTCCCGAATTCACCGAGCCGTACGACGGTTTCCACGGCATGGTATTCGCCGAGGAAAGCACCGTCGCGCCGTTCCTGCTGCGCGCGCGTCGGGAAGGCTTGCGCGACTTCGGCGCGTGCCTGCATCCGCAGGCCGCGTGGCAGCTGCTGCAAGGCATCGAGACACTGCCGTTGCGCATGGAGCGTCACGTCGTCAACACACGGCGCGTGGTCGAGTTTCTCGCCGGTCATGCGGCGGTCGAATCGGTCGCCTATCCCGAGTTGCCGACGCATCCCGACCACGCGCTCGCCAGGCGGCTGCTACCGCGCGGCGCCGGCGCCGTGTTCAGCTTCAACCTGCGCGGCGACCGCGCGGCCGGGCGCGCCTTCATCGAAGCGCTCACGCTCTTCTCGCACCTCGCGAACGTCGGCGACGCGCGCTCGCTGGTGATTCACCCGGCATCGACGACGCACTTCCGCATGGATGCCGCCGCGCTCGCCGCGGCCGGTATCACCGAAGGCACGATCCGCCTGTCGATCGGGCTCGAAGATCCGGATGACCTGATCGACGATCTCAAGCGCGCGCTGAAGGCCGCGCAAAAAACCGCGCAAGCGGCGAGCGGCGGTCGTACCGCAACGCCGAGCAGCGCCTCACAACAGACCGCCACTGCCGTGCCCGCCGCCACGAGCACCCCCGCCCGCCCGGAGTCCGCATGATCGTCACCGTTCAAGGCAAACCGGCCTACGCCTACACCGGCGGCAAACCCTTCGACGCGAGCCTGCCAACCGCCGTGTTCATCCACGGTGCCGAGCACGATCACAGCGTGTGGGCGCTGCAAAGCCGCTACTTCGCGCATCACGGCTTCGGCGTGCTCGCGGTCGATCTGCCGGGCCACCGACGCAGCGCCGGCCCCGCGCTCGCCAGCATCGCCGCGCTGGCCGACTGGCTCGCCGCGCTGCTCGACGCCGTGGGCGTCACGCGTGCGTTCGTCGCCGGTCACAGCATGGGCTCGCTGATCGCGCTCGACTTCGCCGGCCGCTATCCGCAGCGCGCAACGCATCTTGCGCTGCTCGCCACCGCGCTGCCGATGACGGTCTCCGACGCGCTGCTCGACGCCGCGCTCAATCGCGAGCCCGAGGCAATCGGCATGGTCAACCAGTGGTCGCATTCGACGCTCGCCGCGAAGCCCTCGTGCCCCGGCCCCGGTTTCTGGCTGCACGGCATGAACCAGCGGCTGATGGAGCACGTGTCCGCCAGCGGCGAGCCGCATCTGTTCCACATCGACTTCACCGCCTGCCATACCTATGCGGACGGCCACGCTCGTGCGGCGCAGGTGCGTTGCGCCACGCGCCTGATCGTTGGCCGGCGCGATGCGATGACGCCGCCGCGCGCGGCGAAAGCGCTTGCCGATGCGCTCGCGCAGGCGGGCACGCCGGTCGACACTGTCACGCTCGATGCGGGCCACGCGTTGATGACCGAGCAACCCGACGCGACGCTCGATGCGCTGTACGGCTTCGCTTCGCGGCCGCCGCACGAAGCGGGCTGAAGGGGCGCGCGATGGCCGCTCGCCGCGCGCCTCGGTGCTCCGCGGGCGGCCGTCGGGAATGCCATTGCGAATCGCCACCGAATCACTATCGAACGACCACGATACCCACGCCGAACCCGCCGCGCCATCTGCCGAATGGCCAGGTTGCGCCAGGCAGGCGATCGCCGGAGAATGATTGAAGCTGTCTTTCTCAGCCTCCGGAGGCCGTCATGGCTCATACAGCACATACCGATCACTTCGCGAACTTCGCGGAGTTTTATCCGTACTACCTGAGCGAGCATCGCAATCTCGTGTCGCGGCGGCTGCATTTCGTCGGCTCGCTCGGCGTCATTGGTTGCCTCGCGATGGCGCTCGCCACCGGCGACTGGCTATGGTTGCCGGCGGCCGTGGTGTGCGGCTACGGCTTCGCGTGGGTCGGCCATTTCTTCTTCGAAAAGAACCGGCCTGCCACCTTCCGTCATCCGTTTTACAGCCTGATGGGCGACTGGGTGATGTTCAAGGACATCTGCGTGGGGAAGATTTCGTTGTAGTTTTATCGGGGCGGCTCGAAGTCTGGCCGCCCTATCACGCTGCCTGGTGCGGCATCGAAGCCGCCGCGCGCTCGCCATCGCCGGGTCGCGCCGCCCGTGCCGCCGCGCGCGAGGCGAGCAACGCGGCGAGCGTCACCTTCAACTGGTCGTTGTCGAGCGCGGCGAGCAGCATGCCGCCGTCCACGCGCGTGGAGTCGAGTTCGAGCTGATACGTAAGCTCCGCGCGGTCGATCACGAACAGGTCGTACAGCCGCTGCACGGTCACCTGCGCCGGGTTCGCGAGGAGCACGAAGTGCGGGCCGGTATGGTCCTCCTCCAGCCGCGCGATCCACTCGATCTCCTCGAGACGCTGCAACAGCATCAGCGTCGTATCCTTGTCGCGGCGAAGCATCCGGGCAAGCTCGGGCATCGTGTAGCCGCGTCTGCCGCCCTCACGCGCTTCGCACAGCCGCGCGAGCAATTCGAGCGAATCGAACAGATTGCTGCCATCGAACACAGGGCGGTGAAACTGACCGATGCGAATCGCCGGCAACGCCGATGCGATCATCGCGCCGGTCAGCGTGATGAACCAGCACAGGTACATCCACACCAGGAACAGCGGCACCGCGGCGAACGCGCCGTACACCGCCGTATAGGTCGGAATACGGCGCACGTAGTAGCCGAAGCCGCGCTTGGCGAGCTCGAACGCGACCGCGGCGATCACGCCGCCGACCACCGCGTCGCGCCATTCGACACGGCAGTTCGGCAGATAAACGTAAAGGATCGTGAACGCAAGCATCGTGAACGGCAGCGAGGCGCTCGCGAGCGCCCATTCGATCAGCGGTGTGATGCGCTGCGCGGCGCTAAACGACATCGATTGCGTGAACACATACGACGAGATGGACAGGCTCACGCCGATCAGGATCGGACCGAGCGTGATGATCGCCCAGTACACGAGAATGCGCTGCGCGACGGGCCGCGCCTTGCGCACGCGCCAGATCACATTGAAGGCGGACTCGACGGTCATCATCGTCATCACCGCGGTGACGAACAGGATGATCATGCCGATCGTGGTCAGCCCTTTGGCCTTCGATGCGAACTGGTTCAGATACTTGAAGATCTGATCGTTCAGTTGCGCGGGCATCAGGTGGTCGGCAAGAAAAAACTGCAGCGACGCCTGGAACGAGCTGAAGATCGGAAACGCGGTGAACAGCGCAAACGCGACGGTGGCGAGCGGCACGAGCGCGAGCATCGTCGTGAACGTCAGGCTGCCCGCGACCTGCGGAATCCGGTCCTCGCCGATGCGTTGCGCCGCGAATTGCGCGAGCCGTTTGAGCGTGTCGAGATCGAAACGCACCCTAACCAACAAACCTGCCTCCTTGCTTGCTGAACCGTCAGACCGGGACTGCGGGAACTCCGCGCGGCGTTTGGCCGAAGCGCCTGGCCGAACGGCTATGAGCGGCCTGTGCAACTGACCGAACCCCTATAATACCCGTTCAATGATGAGGCCTATGAAAGACATTCTCGTGCTTTATTACAGCCGTCACGGCGCCACCCGCGAGCTCGCGCTGGCGATCGCGCACGGCGTCGACAGCGTCCCCGGCATGCAGGCGCGCGTGCGCACCGTGCCGGCGGTTTCCACGGTTTGCGAGGCGAGCGAGCCGGACATTCCCACCGAAGGACCGCCGTACGTCGAGCTGCGCGACCTCGAAGAATGCGCGGGCCTCGCGCTCGGTTCGCCGACCCGCTTCGGCAACATGGCGGCCGCGCTCAAATACTTTCTCGACGGCACCACGCCGCAGTGGCTATCCGGTGCACTGTCGGGCAAGCCGGCCTGCGTGTTCACGTCGACCGGCAGCCTGCACGGCGGCCAGGAATCCACGCTGCTGTCGATGATGCTGCCGCTGCTCCATCACGGCATGCTGATCGTCGGCATTCCGTACACGGAGAGCACGCTGTCCACCACGCAGACCGGCGGCACGCCGTACGGTGCGTCGCATTACGCGCGCGCGGGCACGACCGGCCATGGCATCTCCGCCGACGAACGGACGCTGGCGATTGCGCTTGGTGCGCGCGTTGGGCGCACGGCGGCGTCGATGTCCGAAAGGCCGTGAGCGTAAAGCCGTGAACGAACCGGATCCGCAACCCACCGAACGCGACGACGCCCGTCGTGACGCGGGTGGCGCTGAACTCGCGGCCACGAACTCCGGGGGCCACGCGAACGCGGCGCCCGCAAGCCTCGCGGCCAACGCGTCGGCATCTACGACCGTCGTGCCCGTGCAACCCAAAGCTGCCGCCGCGCTCGTCGCCGCTTTCACACTGGTCTCGATGATCGTGCTTGCGGTCGCATGGGAATGGTGGCTCGCGCCGTTGCGCTCTGGCGGCTCGCTGCTCGTGCTGAAAGCGTTGCCGCTACTCTCCGCGTTGCCGGGCGTGTGGCGACGTCGGCTTTACACGATGCAATGGGCGTCGATGCTGATCCTGCTGTATTTCGCCGAAGGCGTCGTGCGTGGCTGGAGCGATCATGGCTTGAGCGCGCGGCTCGGCTGGCTTCAGGCGGCGCTAGCCATGATCTTCTTCACCTGCGCACTCGCGTATGTCGGACCGTTCAAGCGCGCGGCGAAACGAGCCGCGAAACAGGCTACAAAGCAGGCTGCAAATCAGGCTGCAAAGCAATCCGCCAGCGAACCGATCCCGCCCGCCTGAGGCCCAAGCCCCAACACCGTCAACCGATCCACATGGCCCACACCGCTTTTCTCGCCGCTTGCCGCGACGCCATCGGCGCGACTTACGTACTGACCGATCCGCACGACACCGCTCCCTTTCTGACCGACTGGCGCCGCCGCTACACCGGCGCGGCCTGTGCGGTGCTGTGCCCGGCCACGTCCGCGGAAGCCGCCGCGCTCGTCAGGCTCGCGGTCGAACATTGCGTCACGCTGGTGCCGCAGGGCGGCAATACCGGCCTCGCGGGCGGCGCGACACCCGACGCGAGCGGCGCGCAGGCGGTCATCAGCCTGCGCCGCCTGAATCGCGTGCGCGACATCGATCCGCACAACAACACGATCACGGTCGAAGCCGGCGTGATCCTCGCCGACGTGCAGAAGCACGCCGAAGCGGCCGGGCGTCTGTTTGCGCTGAGCCTCGCCGCCGAAGGCAGCTGCACGATCGGCGGCAATCTGTCGACCAACGCGGGCGGCACCGGCGTGCTGCGCTATGGCAACACGCGCGAGCTATGCCTCGGCCTCGAAGTGGTGACGCCGCAAGGCGAACTGTGGGACGGCCTGCGCGGGCTGCGCAAGGACAACACCGGCTACGATCTGCGCGACCTGTTCATCGGCGCGGAAGGCACGCTGGGCCTGATCACCGCGGCGGTGCTCAAGCTGCATCCGCAGCCGGCCGCGCGCGTCACCGCGCTCGCCGCGCTCGCATCGCCGCATGCGGCGCTCGATTTTCTCGCGCTCACGCAACGCGTCGCCGGGCCGCTCCTGACCGGCTTCGAACTGATGTCGGATTTCTGCCTGCGCCTCGTCGGCCGGCATTTCGAGCAGATGCGTTATCCGTTCGCCGAACCGCATGCGCAGGTCGTACTGCTCGAACTGTCGGACAGCGAAAGCGAAGTGCACGCGCGCACGCTGTTCGAGGGGCTGATGGAAACCGCGCTCGAACAAGGTCTCGTGGAAGACGCCGTGGTGGCGGAAAACCTCGCGCAGTCTCGCGCGTTCTGGAATCTGCGCGAGCACATTCCGCTCGCCCAGGCCGAGGAGGGCCTGAACATCAAGCACGACATCGCGGTGCCGATTTCACGCATCGGCCACTTCATCGAAACGACCGATGCGGCAATCGCACAAGCCGCACCGGGCGCGCGCATGGTCACGTTCGGCCATCTCGGCGACGGCAATCTGCACTACAACGTGCAGGCGCCCGAGGGCGTCGATGCGAAGGCGTTTCTGCGGCAGTACCAGAGCCCGATCAACCGGATCGTCTACGACAGCGTCGATGCGCATCGCGGCAGCATCAGCGCGGAACACGGACTCGGCCAGTTGAAGATCGACGAAGCCGCCCACTACAAGCAGGACGTCGAGGTGCGGATGATGCGCGCGATCAAGCAGGCGCTCGATCCGCTGAACCTGATGAATCCGGGCAAGGTGCTACGCTAATATCTGAAGCCTGCGCGATCCGGCGCGCAGGCGTTTTGCAGGAGTCGCGTCCGTGAAGATTCGCGTGCTGTCCGATCTGCATCTGGAAAACGACGAGCCTGAACTGATCCCGCATGCGCAGGCGGATCTCGTGGTGCTGGCGGGCGACATCCACAATCATGCGGCCGGCCCGCGCTGGGCCGCGCAGGCGTTCGACGACGCGGTGCCGGTCGTCTACGTGCCGGGCAATCACGAGTACTACGACGGTGAATTCGGCGCGCTGGAGAGCGCGATGCTCGACGCGGCCGCGCAGGTCGACAACGTGCATGTGCTGAACAACGCCGCGCTGGTCGACAGCCAGGGCCGCTGGCGCGTGCTCGGCACGACGTTGTGGACCGACTTCGCGCTGTACGGCGCGACGCCGGATGCAATCGAGGAATCGATCGTCGCCGCGCGCCGGGTCATGCTCGACTATCGCGGGCTGATCCAGATGAACTGGCCGCACCACCCGCGCGACGCCGCGCGCGACTTCACGCCCGCCGATTCGCTCGCGCTGCACCGGCATGCGCGCGCGTGGCTCGAAAGCGAGCTTGCCAAACCGTTCGCCGGCCAAACGATCGTGGTCACGCATCACGCGCCGCATCGGCTGAGCCTGGCCGGGCGTTTTGCCGAAGACCGCGTGTCGGCGGGCTTCGTCAACCATCTGCCCGAGCTCGTGCGCGCGCCCGTCGCATTGTGGATTCATGGCCACACGCATACGTCGTTCGACTACGTGGTGGACGGCACGCGCGTCGTGTGCAATCCGCGCGGCTATTTCGACCGGCGCACTCGCCAGTGGGAAAATCCGCTGTTTGCGTGGGACAAGGTCGTCGAGATCTAGCGGGTGCTAGGGGACCTCTTGCATCAGATCAACCCGCCGCCGCTCACCGCTCGCGCCGCGGCGCATCCTGTGACTCGACCTCGACCGGCACGAGCTGCGGCTGCTGTTCGCGCATGCGGCGCAGCAGATCGCGCGAGGCGGCGACGCCGATCAGTCCAAACATGACGGCCAAGCCGATCATCAGGTGCGTATCCATGAATGTGTCGTCCTTCAGTGGTTGCGAGGCGCCGAACGGCGGCGAATCCAGCGCGTCCGGCCAGAGCGGCGACGCGTGAACGACACGTTAACAAATCGACTGCGCGGCAGAAGTAAAGAAATGTTGCGGCGCGGCGCGTGTGTAACAGGCTGTCACGCCGCGTGCCGCACTCCGCGTGCCGCTCGAACGTCAATGCATGACGAGCAGACCGTTCAGGTCCGCGCGAACTGCCGCAACTCCTCCTGATCCGCCGCCAGCGTCGAAGGCAACTCGTCGCGCAGGAATTCGACCCACGTGCGGATCTTCGCATCGAGATACTGCCGCGACGGATACAGCGCATACAGATTCATCTGCTGCGACGTGTACCCGGGCATCAGCCACACCAGTTCGCCGCTGCGCAAACGGCTGATCGCCGAGTAGATCGGAATCAGCGCTACGCCCATGCCCTGGGCGACGGCCACGACCATCGCCTCGGCCACGTTCACCTGAAACGTCGCCGCGCCGAGCGAGACGACTTCCTCGCCGTGCGGGCCGTCGAAGGTCCATTTGTCCGGCGGATTCACCGGCGTCACCATCTGCAGGCAGGCGTGCTGCGCGAGGTCCGCAGGCGTTTGCGGCACGCCGCGCCGTTCGAGGTACGCCGGCGACGCGCACGCAATGCTGAACGCGCTGCCAAGGCGCTGCGACACGAGCCCCGAATCCGGCAGGCCGGTCGCGAGCGTCAGCGACACGTCGAAGCCTTCGTCGAGCAGATCGGGCATGCGCTGCGCGAGCGTCAGTTCGATATGCACGTCCGGGTAGCGCTGCTGGTAACGGCCCACGGCCGGCACCACGTAGTGCTGGCCGAAGCTCGTCATCGCGTGAACCTTCAGCTTGCCGGATGGGCGCGCGTGCGCGTCGCTCGCCTCGGCCTCCGCCTGATCCACGTACGCGAGAATCTGCTCGCAGCGCTGCAGATAGCGCTCGCCAGCTTCGGTCAGCGCGATGCGGCGCGTGGTCCGGTTCAAAAGCCGTGTGCGCAGATGCGCTTCCAGATCCGAAACCGCGCGCGACGCGTAGGCCGTCGTCGTATTCAGATGCTGCGCGGCGCCCGTGAAGCTGCCCGCTTCGACGACGCGGACGAAAACGCGCATGTTTTGAAGCGTGTCCATACCTATCCTCAGAAATCGGCATCGATTGTTACACGATCAGCAAGGGCGATTGTCTCATGTCTGGTAAAAATGCCTTGCATCTTTACCGGTTATTCCGCAATCGATCAAAAAATATAATTGCGCACAAGCTTCTATAGTCAAATTTGGAGGAAAGCGTGCAGTCTCCGGTACCCAAAGGGATCTCCGCAGCCGCGGTTCTTACGATCCTATTAACAATCGCCGGATGCGCAAGTACCGGAGGCGTCGCGCCGCAAACGCACACGATCAATCCTGCGTCGCTCGACGCGGGCAACGCAATCCGCGCCGCCAACGCCGATGCGCAGTGGCCCGCCGCCGACTGGTGGCGCGCCTATGACGATCCGCAGCTGGACCGGTGGATCGGGGACGCGCAAGCCGGCAATCCCAGTCTCGCGGTCGCCCAGGCGCGCGTGCGTGAGGCGGCGTCGATGGCCGGCGTCGCGCGCGCGGCGCTCGCGCCGCAAGTCAACGGCAGCCTGTCGATCCAGCGCCAGCAGTGGGCCGACAACGTGTTCTACGGTCCGGGGCCGCTCGCGGGCGAGCAGTCGTGGAACAACACCGGCACGCTCGGCCTCGCGTATCACCTCGATTTCTGGGGCAAGGACAAGAACGCCGCCGAGCGCGCGCTCGACCTCGCGCACGCGAGCGCCGCCGACGCGCGCGCCGCGCAGCTCGAACTGCAGGCGAACGTCGTGCGCACCTATATCGAGATGTCGCTGAACTACGCGTTGCTCGACATCGCGAAGGCCACGCTGCAGCAACAGCAGCAGATCGTCGACCTCGCGAACCGGCGCCTGAAGGGCGGCATCGGCACGCAGCTCGAAGTGAGCCAGGCCGAGACGCCGATGCCCGAGTACGAGCGCCAGATCGACGCGATCGAGGAGAAGATCGCGCTCGGCCGCAATCAGTTGGCCGCGCTCGCGGGCAAGGGTCCGGGCGCCGGCGACGCGATCCAGCGCCCGGCGCTGTCGCTCGCCGCGCCCGCCGGCCTACCGGCCGCGCTGCCCGCGGATCTGATCGGCCACCGGCCGGACGTGGTCGCGGCACGCTGGGCGGTCGCCGCGCAGGCGCGCGGCATCGACGTCGCCAAGGCCGGGTTCTATCCGGACATCAACCTGCTCGCGTCGATCGGCGGCTATGCGGCGATGGGGCCGCTGTTCCAGTTCCTGAAGAGTCCGTCGCATAGCTGGAGCGTGGGTCCCGCGCTGACGCTGCCGATCTTCGACGGCGGCCGGCTGCGCTCGCAGCTCGGCGCGGCGTCGGCGGGCTACGACGAGGCCATCGAGCGCTACAACCAGTCGATCGTGGGCGCGCTGAAGGACATCTCCGACCAGGTGATCCGCATCCGTTCGCTGACCACCCAGGCCGACGACGCCGACCGCTCGGTCGCCGCCGCACGCAGGAACTACGAGCTGTCGCGCGAAGGCTACCGGCGCGGCTTGACCGACTATCTGAACGTGCTGGTCGCGCAAAACCAGTTGCTGCGCGCGCAGGAAGGCGTCGCCAAAGTGCAGGCCGAGCGGCTCGGCGCGCATGCGTCGTTGATGACGGCGCTCGGCGGCGGTCTCGACGATCCGGCCAACGGTCCGCGGGATAACGAAACGTTGCCGGCGCATGGCAAGGGCAGCGGCGAGAGCAAGAGCGGCGCGGCGAGTAGGGACACGGCAACAGCGGATGCGGATGCGAACGCCAACGCCAAGACCAACGCAGCCATCACCGCCTCGCGCGCCCCGAACGCGCGCGCGTCCGAGTAAGGAAGGCCATGTCCTCCACGCCCTCCCCGTCGAGCGCGCGCCCCGCCTCGTTCGCCGCGCTCTACGAAGCCGCCGCCCACTGGGCGCGCACCGACGGCCTCGTATGGATCTATCTGTTCAAGTCGCTCGCCGCGTGCTTCCTCGCGCTCGGCATCGCGATGAAGCTCGATCTGCCGCAGCCGCGCACCGCGATGACCACCGTGTTCATCGTGATGCAGCCGCAAAGCGGCGCAGTGTTCGCGAAGAGCTTCTATCGGATCTGCGGCACGCTGGTCGGTCTCGTCGTGATGCTCGCGCTGATCGGACTGTTCGCGCAGCAGCCGGAGCTGTTCCTCGTCACGACCGCGATCTGGGTCGGCATCTGCACCGCCGGCGCCGCGCGCAATCGCAACTTCCGTTCGTACGGCTTCGTGCTGGCGGGCTACACGGCCGCGCTGATCGGCGTCCCCGCTTCGCAGCATCCGGACGGCGCGTTCCTGAGCGCGCTCACGCGGGTCGCGGAAGTGGTGATCGGCATCATCTGCGCGGGCGCGGTCAGCGGCCTCGTGTTTCCGCAGTTCGCCGGCCTGCAGATGCGCGGCACCGTGCGCGCGCGCTTCTCGGCGTTCGTCGAGTACGTGTCGGCGTCGCTTGCCGGGCGCAACGACCGCGCGCAGATCGAGGCGACCAATGCACGCTTCGTCGCCGACATCGTCGGCTTCGAGGCCGCGCGCAGCATCGCCGTGTTCGAAGGCCCCGATTCGCGGATGCGCGGCGGGCGCCTCGCGCGTCTGAACAGCGAGTTCATGACCGCGTCGACGCGCTTTCACGCGCTGCATCAGCTGATGAACCGTCTGCGCGACAGCGGCACGCACGGCGCGGCGATCGCGATCGCCGCGCTCGAACCGTACTTCAAGGAGATCGCGCCGTTGCTCGCGAAGTCGGGCGAGCCGGTGCTGAGCGCGGCCGACGCCGCGCACGCCGCGGCCCAGCTCGACACCTACAGAAGCGAATTGCCCAAACGCGTGCGCGCGACGCGCGACGAGCTCGAAACGCACCCCGACGCACCGTTGCTCGATTTCGACACGGGCGCCGAGCTGCTGTACCGCTTCATCGACGACCTGCATGCGTACGCGGCGACCTACGCGTCGCTCGCCGTCGACAAGCACGCGCGCGAACGCTGGATCGAGCGCTACGAGCCGAAAACCAACGCGATCGCGGCCGGCGTCGCGGGCCTGCGCGCGGCCATCGTGATGATGGTGCTCGGCGCGTTCTGGATCGCCACCGCGTGGCCGAGCGGCTCGACGTTGACGCTGGTCGCAGCGACCGTGTGCGCGCTCGCGTCGGCGTCGCCGGATCCGAAGCGCACCGCGTTCAAGATGGCCGGCGGCACGGTGCTCGCGACGCTGATGGGCATGATCGCGGTGTTCGGCGTGTATCCGCACATCGACGGCTTCGTGATGCTGTGCGTCGCGCTCACGCCGTTCCTGCTGCTCGGCGTGTTGATGACCACGCGTCCGACGCTCGCGGGCTACGGCGTCGGCTACTGCATCTTCTTCTGCTTCCTCGCCGGCCCCGACAACGTGATTCACTACGACCCGAGCGCGTTCATGAACGACGCGCTCGCGCTGGTGCTGTCGATGCTGGTGTCGTCGATCGCGTTCGCGGTGCTGCTGCCGCCGTCGACGCCGTGGCTGCGCAACCGCCTGCTCGTCGACCTGCGCCGCCAGGTGGTGCTGGCCGGCCGCGCGGGTCTGGCACGCGTGCGCTCGCGCTTCGAAAGCGGCGCACGCGATCTGATGTTCCAGATCAACGCGCTGTCGCAGAACGAGCCCGAAACGAAGCGCGACACGCTGCGCTGGCTGTTTTCGGTGTTGGAGGTCGGCAACGCGGTGATCGACCTGCGCCGCGAAATCGCGACGCTGCCCAACGAGCCGCGCTACCACCAAGCGGCACCGTGGCGCGTCGCGCTGCGCGCGCTGCGCGATGCGCTCGCGGCGCTGTTCGAGCGGCCGCGGCAGCAGCACTTCGCGCGCGCGCTCGCGGCGACCGCCGATGCGATCGCGCAAGTGCAGCAGCTGATGGCCGGCTTCACGCCATCGCGTGAAGAACGCCATCAGCTGTTGCGCATCCTCAGTCAATTGCATTTCATCCGTACCGCGCTGCTCGATCCGCAGTCGCCGCTTGCCTCGGCGATCGGCGCGCGCGCGGACGCATCAGAAGAAAAAGGAGTTCCTCATGCCGCGTGATATCGCCGTGCTCGATGCCTATGTGCCGGCCATTGTGCTGCTGTTCATCGCGGGCGCCGCGCTGACCTGGCTCGTCGACCGCGTGATCGCCTATACGGGCCTCTATCGCGTGGTGTGGCACCCCTCCCTGTTCCGGGCCAGCTTGCTCGTGTCCGTGTGCGGCCTTCTCGGCCTCGCCGTTTATCGTTGATCAGAGTCGAAACATGACCATCCGAAATCTTGTGGGCTTCATCGCGACAGCCGTCATTTTCATCGTCGCGATCGTGATTGGCCGCGTGCTGTGGGTCCATTACATGGACGAACCGTGGACCCGCGACGGCCGCGTGCGCGCCGAGATCGTCAACGTCGCGCCGGACGTGTCGGGCGCGATCGTCGATCTGCCGGTCAAGGACAACCAGTTGGTGAAGAAGGGCGACCTGCTGATGCAGATCGATCCGTCGCATTACCAGATCGCGGTCGAGCAGGCGCAGGCCGCCGTTGCCGCGCGCAAAGCCGAGTTGCAGATGAAGCGCGACGACGCGCAACGGCGTGCCGACATGGATTCGCAGGTGGTGTCGAAGGAAAGCCGCGAAAACGCGACGCATACCGCGTCCGCCGCCGATGCCGCCTATCAGCAGGCACTCGCCGCGCTCGACGCCGCGAAGCTGAACCTCGAGCGCACGCGCGTGGTGTCGCCGGTCGACGGCTACGTGACGAACCTGTCCGTGTTCCGCGGCGACTATGCGAGCGCGGGCGCGGCGAAGCTCGCGATCGTCGATAGTCACTCGTTCTGGGTGTATGGCTACTTCGAGGAAACCAAGCTGCCGCACGTGCGCGTCGGCGATCAGGCCGAAGTGCGGCTGATGAGCGGCGGCACGCTGCAAGGCCACGTGGAGAGCATCTCGCGTGGCATCTACGACCGCGACAATCCGCAAAGCCACGAGCTGCTCGCGGACGTGAATCCGACCTTCAACTGGGTGCGCCTCGCGCAGCGCGTGCCGGTGCGCGTGAAGATCGACTCGGTACCCGCGGACGTGATGCTGGCGGCGGGCACGACCTGCACGGTGGTGGTGCGGCCGGGGACGGGCTCCGGCTCCTCGTTGGCCAACGCGAGCTGACGCCCGCGCCGCCTTTTATAGCCGGAACTGTCCCACCATCGCCTTCAGCCCGCGCGCCTGATCGTCGAGCGAGCGGGCCGCGGCGGTGGCCTCCTCCACCAGCGCGGCGTTCTGCTGCGTGCCCGAGTCCATCTGCGTGACCGCGAGACTGATCGCCTCGATACCGGCGCTCTGCTCGGACGACGCCGCCGAAATCTCGCCCATGATGTCGGTCACGCGCTTCACGGCCTTGACGACTTCGTCCATCGTCTGACCGGCGTCCGCGGCCAGCGTCGAGCCGTTGCCGACGCGCTCGACCGAAGTCTGGATCAAGCCCTTGATCTCCTTCGCGGCCGCCGCGCTGCGCTGCGCGAGATTGCGCACTTCCGCCGCGACGACCGAAAAGCCGCGCCCCTCCTCGCCCGCGCGCGCCGCCTCGACGGCCGCGTTCAACGCGAGGATGTTGGTCTGAAACGCGATCCCCTCGATCACGCCGATGATGTCGCCGATGCTGCGCGCGCTGTCGTTGATCTCGTTCATCGTCGCGACCACGCGGCTCACGACCGCACCGCCCTGCTCGGCGATCGCCGACGCGTTGTTCGCGAGCGTGCTCGCCTGCTTTGCGTTGTCGGCGTTCTGACGCACCGTCGAGGTCAGCTGCTCCATGCTGCTTGCGGTGCGCTCGAGCGCGAGCGCCTGCTGTTCGGTACGCTGCGACAGATCGAGATTGCCCATCGAAATCTGCCCGGACGCGGTCGCGATCGCATCGGCGCTCGACGCGATGTCGGCAACCGTCGTCGCGAGTCCGCTTTGCATGTCGGACAGCGCGAACAGCATGCTCGCACGGTCCTTGCCGCCGAGCGCGATGCGGTTCGACAGATCGCCCGCGGCGATGCGGCGTGCGATCTCCTTCGCGTACGCGGGCTCGCCGCCGAGCTGCGCGGTGAGCCGCCGCACGACCCACGCGGCGATGCCGAACGCGAGCACGATCAGTGCGAACGTCATCACCGCGATCATCACGAACGACGAGTGATAGATGAAACCGGACGCGTCGATCGTCGCCTTCGCGGCGGTGCCGCGCTGCGCGACGAGTTCGTCGACGAGCTTTTCGAGCTTGCCGGTTTCGACGAGCAGCGACACGTCCTGCGTGCCGACCTGCCAGTTCATCTGCGACAGATCGAGCGGCTGCGCTTTCACGAGCGTGACGAAGTCGCGCAGATGACTGCTCCATGCCGCGACCGCCGCGGCGAACGCCTTCTGCGCGCCGACCGCCTTCGCGTCCGACTTATCGACGTACTGCTGGAGCGTGCGCAGCTGCTCGTTGAGACCTGCGAGGCCGCGCTCGATGTCGGCCCCGAGTTCGTCGCGCTCCTTCGCGGTGGTCGCGGTGAGCAGCATCTTTTGCGCGCGGCTCGCGCGCAGCATGTGGCCGCGCGCTTCCTCGGCGGCGCGGCTCGCGACGTGGCCCTGGTCGTAGATCGATTGCGCGGACGCGTTCAGCCGGCCGATCTGCAGCAGCGAAAACACGCCGATCAGCAGCGTGCCGGCGAGCAGAATCGCAAACGCGATCCGCAGCGTCGCCTTGACCGACAGGCCGTTGAACTTCGTTGCCGCTGCGCTGTGTGCCACTGCTTTCATCATCCCCGTCCCCACATGTCGACGCGCCGGAAGGTCGGTTCCGGCATCACCACTTATCTCCCCGGGTCTACGGCAGCGCGCCCCGCGATCTTGAATTTCGCTTGTGCAGGCCGGGGCGGGTCGTGCGCCGCTTGCCGTTCCCGGTTCCATGTTCGACGCGCTGCTTCGTGAGCCGCGCAATCGCGAGCGCTTTATACCGTGGCCAAAAACTCGCCAAAAAAAGTTTCTTCAGGCAAAGAGCTGACGATTCGTCCTTTCACCGCCGAATGAAAAGTCATCCGCCCCCTTGTCCGATTCCCGACAAAACTTGTCCTCACAATTCGCGCCGGCCACATTAAACTTCGGCTAAATATTCAAAACGGCGGTTGCCGCGACGAAACGCCGCAGTGCTTCGCGGAACGCGCCTACGAGGCGTGCTGCCCGCACCGGTTTTCGGTGCCGATCTTTCATTCCACCGTTTTCCCGATCTTTTTTTCTAGCGTATGGAAACGAGCCTCGATAAAAGCGCCCTTGCCGGCGCATCCGCCACGGGGGCGAGCGCGTCCCCGGCCGCCGCTGCGCCGGCGGCTGCCAAGGTCCAGCGCACGGTGTATTCCGTGCTCGGTGCGATCAGCTTTTCGCACCTGCTCAACGACATGATCCAGTCGCTGATCCTCGCCATCTACCCGATGTTCAAGGACAACTTCTCGTTGTCGTTCGGGCAGATCGGTCTGATCACGCTGACCTACCAGATCACCGCGTCGCTGCTGCAGCCGCTCGTCGGCAGCTATACCGACAAACATCCGAAGCCGTACTCGCTGCCGGTCGGCATGGGCTTCACGCTGACCGGGCTGCTGCTGATGTCGGTCGCGCCGAACTTCGGCGTGCTGCTGGTCGCCGCGGCGCTGGTCGGCTGCGGATCGTCGGTGTTCCATCCGGAGTCGTCGCGAGTCGCGCGGATGGCCTCGGGTGGCCGTCACGGTCTCGCGCAGTCGTTGTTCCAGGTCGGCGGCAATGCGGGTTCGTCGCTCGGGCCGCTGCTCGCCGCGCTGATCGTGATTCCGCACGGGCAACGCAGCATCGCGTGGTTCTCGGCGGCGGCGCTCGTCGCGATCGTCGTGCTCACGCAGATCGGCCGCTGGTACAAGCGTCATCCGTCGGTCAGGAAGGCGCGCGGCCAGGGCGCGCATGTGACGCTGCCGCGTAACAAGATCATCCTGGCGATGAGCGTGCTGGTGTTGCTGGTGTTCTCCAAGTACTTCTATCTCGCCAGCATCAATAGCTATTTCACGTTCTATCTGATCGACAGGTTCCATCTGTCGGTGCAGGCCGCGCAGATCCATCTGTTCGTGTTCCTCGCGGCGGTCGCGGCGGGTACGGTGATCGGCGGGCCGATCGGCGACAAGATCGGGCGCAAGTACGTGATCTGGGTGTCGATTCTTGGCGTCGCGCCTTTTACGCTGCTGTTGCCGTATGCGAATCTGTTCTGGACTGGTGTGCTGACGGTTGTTATTGGGGTGGTGCTCGCCTCGGCGTTCTCGGCGATTCTTGTTTATGCGCAGGAGTTGATTCCTGGGAAGGTTGGGATGGTGGCTGGGTTGTTCTTTGGTTTTGCCTTTGGGCTTGGCGGCGTGGGCGCCGCCGTGCTTGGGGAACTCGCTGACGCTACCAGTATTGCGTTTGTTTATAAGGTTTGTTCGTTTTTGCCGTTGATTGGGGTGCTCACTGTTTTGTTGCCGGATGTTGAGGGGAAGCGGGTTAAAGGGTGAGGGTGAGCGCGTGCCGCGGGGTTGGGGCTTTTTCCTTATCGTGCGGTGTTGGCCTTTCCTTGCTGGCTTGTCGGTTTATTAACGTTGCCCCTGTGCAGGGCGGGGCTTTTTTCGTTGTTCTGGGTTGGTTGGCCTCTCCTTGTTGTCTTGTCGGTCTATTAGCGTTGCCCCTGTGCGGGGCGGCACCTACTTTCTTTGCTGCTGCAAAGAAAGTAGGCAA
>NZ_VZQO01000070.1:0-25979 GCF_014397665.1 Paraburkholderia sp. UCT2 | reverse complement strand
AGGCCGCGCAGATCGACAAGCGCGTGTCGATGCACACCTGCGCCACTATCTTCCCTGCCGGACTATGTCTTGTAAGCCCGGAATGCTGCTCCTTTTGAGGCAAATGGGCGAAGCCAAATAGAGATAGTCTGGGGCTTCTTTCCGCTGCACCCCAACATCGGGGAAGGAGCTCAACGTGAAGTACGTCATCCATGATCAGGTGGTCCTCTCACGACCACCTGAAGGGCCACTTGCGACGCTTCTCGCCTCATTTGCAAGAGCGCTGAGTGATCAGGGATACAGTGCGTATTCCCTGCATCGGCAAGTGCGCATTGCAGCAGACTTTAGCAGGTGTGACGTTGCCCGCGAATTTCGGATCCCTATAACCGCGAATGTCACGTTCACTTCCAGCGGATGCGTACTCTCAACTAGTTGCAGTCGTTCGACCCCAAGCGACCACAGCGCCAGCTTACGGGGCAGTTAATAAGGACCATTTGGAGTCGTATGCGAGTCGCGACGCGCAGCGGAGGCTGCGCGCTTGGCTTGACCGCGACAGTTTGTGGAACCCCGTGCGCGGAAGCGGGACCTCGATTGTCCGAGGTGGTCACCTGGAGGTTGCACTGCGCGAGCAACCCGCTGCCTTCCGGCGTCGGCGTCACGCCGTTGACGGTTTCCATCGGCGTGCCCGCAAAGGCGATCTCCGGGACGAGACAATGATGCGTTCCCGCAAACGCCGACCAAACGTGAGTTCCGTTGACAGGGTGTTGGGATCTCATTGTGATGTTCCTCCCTTCCAGAACGCGATGTATGCTCTTCGATATGTCGCGCCACCGGCCCGGTCGCGTAAAGCAAGAATCAGACCCTCAACGAGGCGAAGCAGGCGATGACGACTCTGAAAGGTTTGCGCGATCGCGCGATGCTGTCGACGCTGCTGCGGCGCCGCCCGAGAGCGCGCCACATTAACTTACCCCTCGGCGTTCCATGCCTGGGCGTGCACGGCAAGGATGCTAAGGCGGCTACGGCACGCCAATCTGCGGGGCGACGTTTATCCGAGCCTCATCGCGTGTGCCATGAAAGTACAGATACTTCAATGGATTCCGCGTGTCCAGCCTCCGTGCGAATGCAGCGCCAAACGGCCAAAACTGCCTCGATCCCGTCGACCCGAAGTCAGGGGCACGCGCATACTGCGGCGCTTGAGGCACGAATTTCGACGCTCGGAGAATGCCTGTGTTCAAGTTAGCTATCAAGCGGTGCCGCGCACAAACGTAGCGCGTAATCGATTGTTTTTCTCTGAGGTATTGAGGAGGGAAGCGGCCATGAAAATCCTATGGGTCGATGACCACGAAATTCTCTGCGTTGCTCTTTCCGAATATGTCCAAACACACGCATCGGAGTTGAGCGTAGTCCCAATCGAAGTCACACCCGTATTCACGCTTGCTAGCGCGCTTGAAGAAATGAGCAAGGCACCTCCCCCAGACCTTGTATTCCTGGATCTCAATCTGGACGGTGAGAACCGTGGCGCGACGACGCTGGAACATTTCCAGGCCGGCAATCCATCCAATGTTCCCGTGGTCGTCTGCACGGGACTCGCTCCGGGAAACGATGATGAAGTTGAAATCTTGCGAATGTGCATGCGTGACTACGCTGCTCGAGGAATCATTTTGAAGGGAGGCGCACACAAAAAAATGTTCATTGGACTAAGCAGGATTTTAGGAGGTGAACTCTGGATTCCGGAAGAAGTCTTGATGCGCTTTGCCTGCCCGACGCAAGCGCCTTCAGCTATCCGGAATCAGCATCATCTTGGACTCTCTCCACGAGAGTGGGACGTGGCGCGTTGCATTGCAGGTGGCCTGTCAGGAAAACAGATCGCAAGAGAGCTTAACGTCACCGAGGGACATGTCAGACAGGTTTCCTGTGTCATTTACGACAAGCTTCAAGTCAGAAACCGCGTTGAAGCTGCACTAAAAGTCAATGCCGAGATGGGCGGCGGAAGTGGGCCTGCTAAGGGACTGTCGTGAAGATCTCTCCTACACCACGCCTTACGTTACACCGCCATCACTTTCACCCGCTTTCGGTCGATGTTTTTGGCTTATGTTTTGCCAGCAAGGTCAATAAGGTCTGTTCAGAAACCGGTTTCGACAGAAGCCTCATGCCACTGGCGGCTACTTTTTTGAGCACAGCTGACGAGGTGTCCCCCGACCACAGGATCGCAGGGATCGAAGCGTCGATAGCAGCGCGGACTGCCACAATTGCGGCAATGCCGTCCTCGTTTTTCAGCCGGTAATCAGAAAGGATGAAGTGCGGACCACTGGCCAAAGCTTCGATGCGCAACTGCTCGATCACGTCGGATGATGATTCTCCCGCCACGACGTAGCATCCATGCTCGATCAGGCGCATCGATATTTCGATTCTCAAGTCGCTATTGTCCTCGATGACCACCACGACCATACTGGTCAGGTCCAGGTCGCCGCTTTCAACCGTCTGAACCTCCAGCAACTCTGGCGGTATGCGTCCTGCGAAGGGGACCGTAACCGAAAAACGCGATCCCCGCCCTGGCGTCGAGTCCATGTCCAGTTTGTGACCAAGAAGGTTCGCGAGACCCTGAACTATGGACAGACCCAGACCAAATCCCTTTTCACGATCCCTCTCGGGATTATCGACCTGTACATAGCTTTTGAAGATATCCGCCTGTCTATCTTCAGGGATACCGATCCCGTTGTCCCAGACGCTTATCTTTACGAGGTTGCCCCGCCTTTGGCAACTCACCAGAATATGCCCCTTCTTTCCTCCCTGTTCGGAAGGTGTGTAACGGACGGCATTGGTCACCATATTTCGGACGATCCGGTCCAACGCTTGTCGATCCGTATGGGTCAGATAGGGCCGGCTATGGAGTTTTAACTTCAGCCCCTTCGCCCGGGCCAGCGGCTGCATATCCACAACTATGCCGTGTAAAAGGGAAGGCAGCCCCACCTCCTGAATTTCTACACTCCAGGTGCCGGACTCCAGGCGGCAGATATCCAGTGTGCCGTTAATCATCCCTTCCATCGCATCCACTTGCCGTTGCGCAATCGAGACGTCTTCGGCCAGTCTGGTTGATCCAATGGTCCGCTCGATATAGTTCAACTTCAAGCCGAGCGTTGTGAGCGGCTGGCGCAAATCATGGCTTATCGCAGCGATAAGTTGGTTCTTCTCCGCCCTTGCCGCTTCGGCCCGCGATCGTGCCTCTTCGAGAATAACCTCTTTTACACATGCGTGCTTCTGATCGTAACAAAGAAACCATGCGATGAGACAATAGCCAATTAGTTGAGCCGTAAGCGACTCAAACAAAGTTGGCCGATTAATTAACAGAATTCCTCCCACGCTAAATCCAAATGGGATAGTGCCGAGCACGAGTGAACCTAAAGTTGCACGAAGACTAGGTGCGAGCAGCAGCACAGTAAATACATGACACATCAGCGTCAGCTTTAGGAAGAAAGTCCTGTGAAAAATAATATGAGTATCACCATGGTAGGCCCAGAAAATGGGTGGCTTTATCCCAAAGCTACCGGCCGCCCACCACACCGATGTCAGTATGACCAATGCAGCCCATGCCCAGTGCATCTGCTCGAGCGCGTTGACGCCAGCTTGCTTTGGAAGCGCCATGGTCTTTTTCAGTAAATGTATTGCCATGGGAGCGGCCATCCCCCACAGTCCGAAGATCCAGACCACACGGAACAAAAGATAAATATCCGACGTCTTGATCCAATTTCCAAGTACGAACACGAACAAGCTTACGAACAACATCAACGCCATCCAATACACCGCTCGACGCGACAGTGATTCCAATAAATCGCGTTTGACAAGGAGATTCTGCTCGGCACTGAGTGCCGCAACCGGTCCCCGGACAAGATTCACAAATTCACCGAATCTGCGGCGACCGACATTGTGAGCTGTTTCACTTGCGCTCAGTGATATCCTGGCCCCGGGCTTTTCGTCCACGTCAGAATCACGTCGTGTTTGAGTACTGGACGCCATAGAAGGCCTCCTCGGAGGGGCACTTTCAGCATACGCCCCTTTGTGCTAGTTACGTTCTACCGCCATCACCTTCACCTGCCTTCGGTGGAAGTTTTTGGCTTATGTTTTGCCAGCAAGGTCAATAAGGTCTGTTCAGAAACCGGTTTCGACAGAAGCCTCATGCCACTGGCGGCTACTTTTTTGAGCACAGCTGACGAGGTGTCCCCCGACCACAGGATCGCAGGGATCGAAGCGTCGATAGCAGCGCGGACTGCCACAATTGCGGCAATGCCGTCCTCGTTTTTCAGCCGGTAATCAGAAAGGATGAAGTGCGGACCACTGGCCAAAGCTTCGATGCGCAACTGCTCGATCACGTCGGATGATGATTCTCCCGCCACGACGTAGCATCCATGCTCGATCAGGCGCATCGATATTTCGATTCTCAAGTCGCTATTGTCCTCGATGACCACCACGACCATACTGGTCAGGTCCAGGTCGCCGCTTTCAACCGTCTGAACCTCCAGCAACTCTGGCGGTATGCGTCCTGCGAAGGGGACCGTAACCGAAAAACGCGATCCCCGCCCTGGCGTCGAGTCCATGTCCAGTTTGTGACCAAGAAGGTTCGCGAGACCCTGAACTATGGACAGACCCAGACCAAATCCCTTTTCACGATCCCTCTCGGGATTATCGACCTGTACATAGCTTTTGAAGATATCCGCCTGTCTATCTTCAGGGATACCGATCCCGTTGTCCCAGACGCTTATCTTTACGAGGTTGCCCCGCCTTTGGCAACTCACCAGAATATGCCCCTTCTTTCCTCCCTGTTCGGAAGGTGTGTAACGGACGGCATTGGTCACCATATTTCGGACGATCCGGTCCAACGCTTGTCGATCCGTATGGGTCAGATAGGGCCGGCTATGGAGTTTTAACTTCAGCCCCTTCGCCAGGGCTAGCGGCTGCATATCCACAACTATGCCGTGTAAAAGGGAAGGCAGCTCCACCTCCTGAATTTCTACACTCCAGGTGCCGGACTCCAGGCGGCAGATATCCAGTGTGCCGTTAATCATCCCTTCCATCGCATCCACTTGCCTTTGCGCAATCGAGACGTCTTCGGCCAGCCTGGTTGATTCAATGGTCCGCTCGATATAGTTCAACTTCAAGCCGAGCGTTGTGAGCGGCTGGCGCAAATCATGGCTTATCGCAGCGATAAATTGGTTCTTTTCCGCCATTGCCGCTTCGGCCTGCGATCGCGCCTCTTCGAGAATAATCTCTTTTACACATGCGCGCTCCTGATTGTAACAAAGAAACCATGCGATGAAACAATAGCCAATTAGTTGACCCATATACCAGTAAAACCATACTGGCCGTTCAATTAACAGATAATTTCCCACGCTAAATCCGAATGGGATAGTGCCGAGCACGAGTGAACCCAAGGTTGCACGAAGACTAGGTGCGAGCAGCAGCACAGTAAATGTATAGCTGATCAGCGTCAGCTCCAGGAAGCCAATCCTGCCGGAACCGGTACCATGAAACTGGAATTGGAGGGGGATTAACCCAAAGCTACCCGCCGCCCACCACACCGATGTCAGTATGACCAATGCAGCCCATGCCCCGTGCATCTGCTCGACTGCGTTGACGCCCGCGTGCTTTGGAAGCGCCATGGTCCTTTTCAGTAAATATATTGCCATGGGAGTGGCCATCCCCCACAGTCCCAAGATCCAGACCACACGGAACAAACGATAAATATCCGACGTCTTGATCCAATAGTCGGGTATTATCCAATATCCCGATTTAAGCTCGAATAAGCTTCCGAACAACACCAACGCCATCCAATATACCGCTCGACGCGACAGTGATTCCAATAACTCGCGTTTGACGCGGAGATTCTGCTCGGCACTGAGTGCCGCAACCGGTCCCCGAACAAGATTCACAAATTCACCGAATCTGCGGCGCCCGATTTTGTGAGCTGTTTCACTTGCGCTCAGTGACATTCTGGCCCCGGACTTTTCGCCCACGTCAGAATCACGTCGTGTTCGAGTGCCGGACGCCATGGAAGGCCTCCTCGAAGCGTCACGTTTAGCATACGCCCCTTTTGTGCTAGCGGTCTGTGCCCGCTGTGCCGGGAATTGGGTGGAAGACTGTCAAAGCTGACAATCGAGGGTAAGTGTGCGGCGGTGCGCAGTACCAGCAACCCGCAGTTGTCCTTGTGTCGCGTCGACCTGAATCCGTTACCCGGCGTGTGTCCCGCGCTCTCAAGAAGTCACTTTGACGAATAGTCGCAAAGCGACACCGAACATTTGTTCGCCCCTTAAGGAACATTTGATACCGAGCATCAAATAATCGAACTAACTACAAATGACAAGGTTACACGGCAGAACAATGCAGCATAATTCGAAATAAGGATGGTGTAATTCATCGAAAGACAATTCAGATTCTTCTCTTCTCGCATACATATTAGGAATGAAGAATTATTATCGAATGGTGAGGAACATGCAGTGCATACATAGGCACCATGTGCGATGTATTTCACCGCAATTGTCGTTGCCGACCTCGTTTTGATCCTGATGCCGAGATTCAAGCGAACCCACCCGATGCCCAACGCATGCTCGAACCGAGAGCATCGCGAATATACGGTTCATTCGTGCATCGGCAACTGCTTCAATTTCACGTCGGCAGCAATAGTGCGCTCTCTATTGCGCACCGGGCTTACCAGCCCACCGGCGGTCATTCAGGTGCTCCTGTCACCTCGGACGCTAAGCGCGGTATTGCCGCGCATGTCGGCTGCTACGTCCTCCGCCTATGTCAAAGCGGCCGCCCTAACTGAACCTGATTTCATACTGAAGGAGTTAAGCCATGAAGACGACAATATTCGTGTCTGCAGTGCTCCTGGGCATTCTCTCGCTTGCGGGCGTAGCGCAAGCGCAGGATGCATCCGGGCAACAAGATGAGCAATCGGCATCGGCCAATGCTAGCAATAACTCCGGGTATGGCGGGGTTTCAGGGAGCACCAGTGCAAGCGGCAGTATGGATCGCTGGGGGGCGGCTACCTGTGGTCATCTACCCCAATGCAACCCCGACAGTGGTCACTAGATAGTCACCCCTGAACAATTCTTTTCTCGTGCCGCCTGCGTCAAACCACTGCGTTGGCGGCAGTACTACAGTTGGACAAAGCAGCGAGAATGAAGGCACAAAGAAGCCGCAGCTTCCTGATGATCATTCTCAGGTTGTAGCCCGCGCCGCACAGCACCGCGTGCATCGAATCGCCGAGTGCGCCTTTAAGCCAACTCGGACCTCAGTCAGCATCCAAGATATCTAAGGGTCCCTCGCTTCCTCTCGCCGTAGCATCGCGTCTAGCTTGGTACGCGTCAAGAGATCTCGGTGTCATGGAACCACGTGGGTGGAAATGCGTCGATCTCTATGGCTCGAACGGCTCCATGATTTTGATGGCGCCGGACGACGCACGCCAGTTGGAGCCGCTCACGACAGTCCCATCAAGGGCCGCGGCATTCAACTCAGCACGTCGTACGGGGTACGTCCGGGAGCTTTGGAGCAGCCAAGATCGCTGGACAGGGGTTTCCGAACCGACAAGCCTTCGTCGATGCAGTGGCGAATGAAGGTATCTTGCCAAAAGAAGCATTCAGAAACTGTCCCTAACGATTGCATTCGTCGCTTTGGCTCGGATCAAGTTTCGTTTGAAACGGCAACCAACGAAGACGGCATAGGCACCATGAGCCGACTTGTGAAGTCGGAGGACCCGATTCAGGGCATGGCGAAGATGAACGAGGACAACGATGACACGTTGCTTGTAATGCGGCTGAACCCGGCGCTCCGCAACCTTGGCCCAACCATCCTGAGCGTAGAGCTACCGTAGTGGATTGTTCAACCGAGCTGCCCACCGTGAATGATCGCTTTCCGGCCGCGGACTTCTCCTTTGGGTCGCGAGAACTCATTCACTCGCATCGGCACATGACATTCGAGGCCACGACGGCGCGAGGGGCGGCAAAGCGCCCCTCAGTTGCCCATCAGTGGCCGACATTCCTACGTCCGCAATGGCCGACAACCCGCCTGATTGTGCTTTCGACGTCTCGTCCGCGACCTTGACACCATGCTATGGACCATAAGCTGCGAACCCTGACCTGTTCAGATCTAAGATCGTTCGACATTGGCCTTCCCGCTGAGCGCCAAACATCACGCGCGAACATCACACGAAGGCTGCCAGCAATGATTCAGTGAAAAACGACACGAAATTTTAGTCAAAAATATCCATTACTGATATTTTTTTGTCATCTAAATCATTCCCCTTGCGCTGCGCGCCTCTCAGCGGACAAAAAAATCCGTAACTTTAGGCAATCAAGGTCTGCTACGCTGCGCGCTTCACCACCCTCGCATTGAAACGATGGAAAGCCCTTTCAACGATCGCGGCGTGTCGGTCACGCGCAACGCCCTCTCATCCGCAGGTCAGGTCTTCCCGCTGCGCGATATCGTCGACGTGCAGGTCGTGACCGTGCAGAAGAACAAGGTCGTGCCGCTCGTGATCTCGGTGGCCGGGCTGATCGGCGCAATCGTCGGGGGCGTGCTGCACTCGGCATCGGGACTCGTATGCGGGGTGATGCTGATCGTGGTCGGTTGGCTTACCTGGGTGACCCAGGACATCACGCATCGGCTGATGGTCAAGACGGCCGACGGCGAGCGCGAAGCGCTGATGAGTACGGATCGCGAGTTCGTCGAACGCGTCGGCGAGGCAGTGCATCGGGCGAAGGCCGCGGCTGCCGCGCCGAAGGCTTGACGCGGGGCGACGATCGAACATGACGAAGCCGTGCGCGACGGATCAGCACCAGCCTCGCACGGCTTTCGATCTGCTTGCCCGCAAGCAACGACTACGTTGCCGTCATCTCGCGCTCAGTCGAGACTGAGCGGACTCACGCGCCAGATATTGCGCGCATACTCGCCGATCGTTCGATCCGACGAGAACTGCCCCATCCCCGCGACGTTCTCGATCGCGCTTTCGGCCCACGCGTGCTTGTCGACGAAACGCGCATCCACTTCGTTCTGCGCCTTCGCGAACGCGTCGAAATCGGCGAGCACCATATAGTGATCGCCCCAGTCGACCAGCGTGTGAAAGATATCCGAGAAGCGCAGCGGATCGTCCGGCGAAAAGAAGCCCGTGCGAATCTGATCGAGCGCGGTGCGTAGCGCTTCGTTCTCCTCGTAAATATGCCGTGGCCGATAGCCGCTTGCGCGCAGGTCGTCCACCTCGTCGGCGGAGTGACCGAAGATGAAGATGTTCTCGCGCCCCACCGCGTCGCAGATCTCGATGTTCGCGCCGTCCATCGTGCCGATCGTCAATGCGCCATTGAGCGCGAGCTTCATGTTGCCGGTGCCCGACGCCTCGGTGCCGGCCATCGAGATCTGCTCCGACAGATCGGCCGCCGGAATGATCAGCTCGGCCACGCTGACGCCGTAGTTCGGCACGAACACGACCTTCAGCCTGTCGCCGATCAGCGGATCATGATTGACCTTCTCGCTGACGTCGCCGATCAGCTTGATGATCGTCTTGGCCATCCGGTACGCGGACGCGGCTTTGCCCGCGAACAGCACGACGCGCGGCACCCAGTCGCGCTCCGGATTCGCGCGAATCTCGTTGTAGCGTACGATCACGTGCAGCAAGTTCAGCAACTGGCGCTTATATTCGTGAATGCGCTTGACCTGCAGATCGAACAGCGCGTCCGGATCGAAGTGCAGCTTCGTGTGATGTGCGAGCCGGTGCACGAGCCGCAGCTTGCTCTGTCGTTTGGCCTCGCGGAACGCTTCGACGAACTCGTCGTCCTTGCGCAGATTACGCAACTGCTCGAGCTCGAACAGATTGCTGCGCCAGTGTGTGCCGATGCGCGCGTCGATCAGCGACGACAGCGACGGACTCGCCTGCGCGAGCCAGCGGCGCGGCGTGATGCCGTTGGTCACGTTGGTGAAGCGGTCCGGATAGATGCGCGCGAAGTCGGCGAAGATGTCGCGCGTCATCAGCTGCGAATGCAGCTTCGACACGCCGTTCACCTTGTGACTCGCGACGATCGCCAGATACGCCATGCGCACGCGCCGCTGCCCATATTCATCGACGAGCGAAATGCGGCGGATCATCTCGGCGTCGTGGCCCGAGTGCTCGCTGACGTGTTTCAGAAACTGCGCGTTGATTTCGAAGATGATCTCGAGATGCCGCGGCAGCAGGCGTGACAACATTTCGACATCCCATGTTTCGAGCGCCTCGGGCATCAGCGTGTGATTCGTGTACGAGAAGATCTGCGTCAAGTGTTTCCACGCCTTGTCCCACGGCACATGATGCTCGTCGACGAGCAGGCGCATCAGCTCGGGAATCGCGAGCACCGGGTGCGTGTCGTTCAGATGCACCGCGACCTTCTCCGAGAAGCGTCCGAACGTGCTGTGCGTGCGCTGATAGCGGCGGATCAGATCCTGCATCGTCGCCGACACGAAGAAGTACTCCTGGCGCAGCCGCAACTCGCGGCCCGCCGGCGTCGAATCGTCCGGATAGAGCAGCCGCGACACGTTCTCCGACATGTTCTTGGTGTCGACCGCGTTGCGGTAGTCGCCACGATTGAATGCGCCGAGGTCGAGTTCCTCGGTCGCGCGCGCGGACCATAGGCGCAGCGTGTTGGTCGCGTCGGTCGCGTAGCCGGGGATCACGGTGTCGTAGGCGGTCGCGTTTACATGCTCGGTGTCGATCCATTCGGTCTTGTCGCCGCGCTGCACGGTGCGGCCGCCGAAGTGCACCATGTACTTGATTTCGGGTCGCGGAAATTCCCATGGGTTGCCGGCGCGCAGCCAATAGTCGGGCGCCTCGACCTGCTCGCCGTTGACGATTTCCTGACGGAACATGCCGTACTGGTAACGGATGCCGTAGCCGAAGCCCGGAATGCCGAGCGTCGCCATCGAGTCGAGAAAGCACGCCGCGAGCCGTCCGAGACCGCCGTTGCCGAGCGCTGCGTCGGGTTCGAGATCGATCAGCGCGTCCATGTCGACGCCGAGGCTCGCGAGCGCCTCCTTCATCTGATCGTGAATGCCGAGCGCGAGTAGCGCGTTGGTAAAGGTCCTGCCGATCAGAAACTCCATCGACAGGTAGTAGACCCGCTTCACGTCCTGCTCGTATTGCAGGCGCGTGGTCTTCATCCAGCGTGCGACGAGCCGGTCGCGCACGGCCAGCGCGGCCGCGTGCAGCCAGTCGTGCGGGTGAGCGGTGACGGCGTCCTTGCCGACGCCGTACATCATGCGATTCGAAATTGAGCGCCGTAGCGCGTCGACGGTACTGTTGAGCTGGTCGAATTCCAGATCGACGGCTGTCATCGAAGCCTCCGGGAAGGTCGACATGGCAAACGCGAACCGCACGGGAGACGGACGGGAGGCGCGTGCCTGTCGGAGCGGTTTAAAAAAACAGAGTAGGACATTTTAGGGATCGCGCGTACTGGCGCGCGAGCGGACGGTGATGCATACGACGTGCCCGGCGTACTCGCCCGCTGCCGCGCGACCGAGCCGCGGCGGGTGCCCGGACGCGGTGCAAACCGCGTGGCAGCGGCACTCTGGGTGGGCATCGGCGCGCGTGAGTCGGGTGACGAAAGCGGGTTGGGGAAGGCAAACGCCCGAAGCATCTGCGAGGCGCACATCGATTATTTTTCCGATGCGTGACGAGCGGATGAAGCCCCGAATAGCCTGATTTTGTGATCGAATCGGGCGGCCCATTTTGCCGGGCGGTTCTGTCTTATGCGTGTTGGATTTGACGCGGTGCGCGCGCCGATTTGGAGATGGCGGGCGGGATTGGCGGTTAGTTGCGTTTCATTGAGATCAAAGCGCCTCATCTTCAAGCCGCCTCCCGGTCCCTGCCCGCCTCCCTGCACGATCGTGCCGTCTCTGCAACAATCGCGACGTTGCGCCACACAAGCCGCCACGCTGATCCGCCGTGGACCGACAGCGCGCGCCTCACCCTCGACGAAACCGCCGCCCGAGCGCGTCGCCTCTCCGGAAGCGACCGACACCGGCATGCCCAACCCCGCGAGCCACACCTTGTCCGATAAGCTCAGCCCCGCCGTCGGCGTCCCCACGCCGACTCTCCCCGCCGACGGCCCGATGTCGGCCGCCAACCGCCGCGCGATGGCCGCGATCATGCTCGCCGTCGCGCTCGCCACGCTCGATACCGCGATCGCCAACACCGCGCTGCCCGCGATCGCCGGCGACCTGCACGCGGCGCCGGCCGCCTCGGTCTGGATCATCAACGCATATCAGCTCGCGATGGTCGCGACGCTGCTGCCGCTCGCCGCGCTCGGCGATATCGTCGGACATCGGCGCATCTATATAGGCGGCATTGCGCTGTTCACGCTGAGTTCGCTCGGCTGCGCGATGGCGCCGACGCTGCCGCTGCTCGCCGCCGCGCGCATCGTGCAGGGCTTGGGCGCCAGCGCGATCATGAGCGTCAACACCGCGCTGATCCGCTATCTGTACCCGCCGCATCGGCTCGGTCGCGGGCTTGGCACCAATGCGCTGATCGTCGGCGTGTCGTTCGCGGTCGGGCCGACGGTGGCGTCGTTGATTCTGTCGGTCGCGACCTGGCCGTGGCTGTTCGCGGTCAACGTGCCGCTCGGTGTACTCGCGCTGAGCTTCGCGATGCCGGCGCTGCCGCATACCGCGCAGAGCCGGCACCCGCTCGATCCGGTGGCGGCGCTGCTCAACGTGGTCACGTTCGCCGCGCTGATCTTCGCACTCGGCGAGGCGGCGCAACGCGCGTCGCTGCAGATCGTGCTCAGCGCCGCGGCGCTCGCCGGCGTGTTCGGGCTGCTGCTGATCCGCCGCGAGGCGGGCCACCCCGCGCCGATGCTGCCTGTCGATCTGTTCAAGCGGCCGGTGTTCGCGCTGTCGGCGGTGACGGCCGTGTGCTCGTTCGCCGCGCAGGGCCTCGCGTTCGTGTCGCTGCCGTTCTATTTCGAGGACGTGCTGCTGCGCAGCCAGGTCGAAACCGGCTTCCTGATGACGCCGTGGCCCGTCGTGGTCGCGCTCGCCGCGCCGCTCGCGGGCGGCCTGTCGGACCGCTACCCGCCGGGGCTGCTCGGCGCGATCGGGCTCGCGGTGCTGGCGGCGGGGATGGCCTCGCTGGCGATGCTGCCCGCCCATCCGCACGTGCTCGACATCGGCATCCGTATGGCGATCTGCGGCGCGGGTTTCGGCTTTTTCCAGTCGCCGAACCTGAAGGCGCTGATGGCGAGCGCGCCGCCGGAGCGCAGCGGCGGCGCGAGCGGCATCGTGGCGACCGCGCGGCTGCTCGGACAGGCGACCGGCGCGGCGCTGGTCGCGCTGTGCTTCGGCATTGCCGGCCGCCAGCATGGGCCGACGCTCGCGCTCGGCCTCGGCGCGTTCTTCGCCGCCGCGGCGAGCCTGGCGAGCGGCTTGCGGCTGCTCGCGCCGTCGCATCGCGCGGGCGTGCAGGCGAAGGCGGCGGTCAAGTGAGATATGCGCCGGACGGCGCGTGAGGCGGGGATGAAGCCTGAATGAAGCGCGCCTCGAACGAGCGCGCACGAGTTGGAGCCAGTGCGGGAAGACGAGGCGGCAACCGCGCTAGCCGCCTCGCTTGCGACCCATGCGGCGCGATCAACGTGCCGCGAAATACCCCTTCACCGCGGCAATGAACGTGTCGATATCGCCGCGCGACACATCCATGTGCGTGACGAAGCGCGACGCATACAGCATCTGCGTGAGGATGCCGCGCTCCTTGAGCCACGCCTCGAGCGGCGCGCAATGCTGCTGCGGAAACTGCGCGAACACCATGTTCGTCGCGACCGACTGAACCTTCACCTGCTCGATCGTCTCCAGCCCCGCCGCCAGATGCGCGGCATTTGCGTGGTCGTCGGCGAGCCGCTCGACGTTGTGATCGAGCGCGTACAGGCATGCCGCCGCGAGCACGCCAGCCTGGCGCATGCCGCCGCCGAGCACCTTGCGCCAGCGATGCGCGACGTCGATCAGCGCGCGGCTGCCGACCAGCACCGAGCCGACCGGCGCGCCCAGTCCCTTCGAAAAACAGATCGACACCGAATCGAACGGCTCGGCCAGCGCCGCGACCGGCTTGCCCGCCGCGACCGCCGCGTTGAACACGCGCGCGCCGTCGAGGTGGGTCGCGAGGCCGCGCTCGCGCGCGAGCCGCGTCGCCTCGGCGACGTACTGCGCCGGCAGCACCTTGCCGCCGATCGTGTTTTCCAGCGCGAGCAACCGCGTGCGCGCGAAGTGATCGTCGATCGGCTTGATCGCGGCGGCGATCTTGTCGAGCGGGATCGAGCCGTCGGCGGCGTTTTCGAGCGGTTGGGGCTGGATGCTGCCGAGCACGGCCGCGCCGCCGCCCTCGTATTTGTAGGTGTGCGCGAGCTGGCCGACGATGTATTCGTCGCCGCGCGCGCAGTGCGCCATCAACGCGGCGAGGTTGCTTTGCGTGCCGCTCGGGAAGAACAGCCCCGCTTCCTTGCCGGTGCGCTCGGCCAGCGTGGCCTGCAGACGCAGGACGGTGGGGTCGTCGCCCCAGACGTCGTCGCCGACTTCGGCCGCCGACATCGCCGCGAGCATCGGCGGAGTCGGACGGGTAACGGTATCGCTGCGCAAATCGATCATTGTGTGTTCCTGTGTGTCCATGAATGACAGCCTACGGCAACCGGCCGCCCGTGCATTCCGGAAGGAACACGCGCGCCGGCAAACGAGCCATACAGTGTATTCAATTCAGACGACGCTGAAAATCGGCGCATCCCCGAGAAGCGCGCCGATCCCGCTGCGATGAGCCAACAGTCGCGACGGGACGCTCAGCCGCCAGGCTTCGGCAACCACTGGAGCGGATCGACCGGCTGGCCGTTCTCGCGCACTTCGAACTGGATCGACGCGACGCCGCGGCTATCGACACCGACCTCGCCGATCGTTTGCCCTTGCGCCACCGCGTCGCCTTCCTTGACGAGTAGCTGGCTGTTCTGGCCGTACGCGGTGATCAGCGAATCGTTGTGCTTGATGATGATGAGCGGGCCGTAGGCTTCGATGCCGGTGCCCGCGTAAACCACGCGGCCGGTCGCCGCGGCCTTGACCGGATCACCGGGTTGGCCGCCGATCACGATGCCGTTGGATTTGCCCGGCGCGAACGCGCGCAGGATCGGTCCGCGCAATGGCCATTGCAGCACACCCTGCTGTGGCACGGCGGCAGGGGCCGGCGCACCGGGTACGGCGCCCGGCGGCACGTTCGCCGTCGCGCCCGGCGCGGCTGGCGCACCCGGCGCCACCGCGACCGGCGGCGTGACCACGCTGCCCGAGGCCATCGGCGGTGAAACGCGCAGCACCTGGCCGGGCGCGACCGCCGCGTTGACCGGCAAGCCGTTCCAGGCCGCGATTTCCTGCGGCCTTCGTCCATAGGCCGAAGCGATGCCGGACAGCGTATCGCCCGGATTGACGCGATAGTAGCCGGCGGGCACCGGGACGGTCGCGAGGCTGGTCGTGCTCGACGGCGCGTTGCTGTAGAACGGCGTGCTTTCCCACGGCA
The DNA here is from genome assembly GCF_014397665.1 of Paraburkholderia sp. UCT2. Classification (NCBI taxonomy): domain Bacteria; kingdom Pseudomonadati; phylum Pseudomonadota; class Betaproteobacteria; order Burkholderiales; family Burkholderiaceae; genus Paraburkholderia; species Paraburkholderia sp. UCT2. The sequence continues at coordinate 10,450 of NZ_VZQO01000070.1, read as the reverse complement.
TCGTCGTGCAGCCGGCGATCGCCACGCCGAGCGCCGCCGCCATCAGCAGGCGGATCGCCGTCGGTTGCCATTGTTGTGTCATCTGATTTTCCTCGACGTGTGTCTCAATCCAATTCAATCGACGCCGTAGCAATTGCCGTGCCGTCATGCTTGCACACGGTCGCGGTTGTCCGCTGCCGCCTGGATATCGTGCGCGACCGCCACACGCGCGCCGTCAAACTGCGGTGTTCTTCAGACGCTGCCCTGCTTTTCGACGACGAGCACGCGTGCCGCGCCGAGCGGATGCGCGACATGCTCGGTGCCGACCGACGCATGGAACACGTCGCCGGTTTCGAGCACTGTCGTGCGTTCGACGCCGTCTTCGCGATAGCGCATTTCGACGCGGCCGTCGAGCACGGCGAATACCTCCTCGCCGTCGTTCACGTGCCACTTGTACGGCTGGTCGGTCCAATGCAGACGCGTGGTGACGCCGTTCATGTTCGCGATGTCGAGCGCGCCCCAGGCACGCGACGCGGTGAAGCCTCTGCTGCGGATGATCTTCATGGTCGATGAGCAATTGACAAGCGCGCAAGCCCGGCGGGCGGCGCCGTGCGCCCACGGCGTCGGCGCTCGCGCGGCTGGCCCTATTATAGGTCGCGTGGCCCGCGCGTCTGGGCGAGCAAGCCGCCACGGTCGTTCCGTCCGATCATTGCAGGCGATCGACCATCGCCTATACTCAGTCAAGCCGCGCGGAGCAGCTCACGACAACGTTGGGATTCTGGGAGGAATCGAGGATGAACAAAGCCACCTTTCTGGCCGTGCAACTCAACGTCGACGATGTGGCGGCGTCTGCCGGCCTCGTCGAACTGCTGAACACGCATCTGATCTTCGCCGCCGACGTCGCCGAGGCCGCCGATGCGCTCGTGCAACTGGCGAGCATCGCGGGACTGTCGAGCGGGGTCGAGGCGAGCGTCGAGCTGCCGGCGGTGGCGCTCGAACGGCTGCGCGAGGCGCTCGACAACCTGAGCGACTACGACGAATCGTGGCTGCTCGCGCTGGAGCCGAGCCGCGCGCTGTTCGATGACATCGGCCGGCGGCAGCGAACGCTGCATTGACGGGAGCCGTCGCAGCACGGCGCCGTAAACGACAAAACGCCATCCGATCGAACTGGATGGCGTTTTTTCTTGCCCGCCGCGTTCGCGCTATTCCACGAAGCGGCGTCTACAGCGCACTACAACTACCCACTACATCTGCGGACTGCTACTGCGATCAGTTGCCGAAGTACACCGAGTCACGGTTGGCCTTCGCCGGAATGACAGCGTGGCCAGCTTGCGACGTGCCGGCGGCCGGAGCACCGTAGCCGCTGGTGTCTGCGGGGTTGGCCGCGATGGCCGTGCCGCGTTGCGCATCGACGCGTGCTTGCGCTGCCTGGATGTCGGCCGGGTAGTTCACGTCGCTGGCGCTCGGGTTGTAGCCGGCCTTTTCGAGTTGAATCAGTTCAGCGCGAACCTGAGCACGGGTCACCGGCTGACTCGCTTGAGCGAACGACGCGACCGGAACAAAGAGGGCGGCGGCGATAGCAACTGCGGAAATCAGGGTCTTCATGATTAACCTCCAAAGGACTTGTTGTGGTGCGCTTCGGGTTTCTGCTTATCCTCAGCGATTGAAAACAAGTTTAGAGGTGTCTCGATCTAGGGTAAACCCTTAAACAAGTGAAACTCTATTGCCGCCGCCGCAATAATCATTTGGCATTCTTTAAGTCCGCGTTTAACCCGCGAGACATTTGGTAATAATGCGGCGTTTCCTTGCCGATCTAAACGGAGCAACGGCCCGGCGCGCCCTGTCACCATGGCGCGCCGGGCCGTTTTTTCAACCGCTCAGCTCCACTGCGCGTGGAAGCTGCCCGGCTTGTCGATGCGTTCGAACGTATGCGCGCCGAAGAAGTCGCGCTGCGCTTGCACGAGGTTCGCGGGCAGACGCTCCGAGCGGTAGGCGTCGAAATACGCGATCGCCGACGCGAATGCCGGCACCGGCACGCCCGCGTTGACCGCGGCCACCACGACTTCGCGCAGCGCCGCCTGGTAGTTCTTCGCGATGTCGCGGAAGTACGGGTCGAGCAGCAGGTTCGCGAGCGCCTTGTCCTTCGAATAGGCGTCGGTGATCTTCTGCAGGAAGCGCGCGCGGATGATGCAGCCCGCGCGGAAAATCTTCGCGATCGTTCCGTAGTCGAGATCCCAGTTGTACTCTTCCGACGCGGCGCGCAACTGCGCGAAGCCCTGCGCGTACGAGATCACCTTGCTGAAGTACAACGCGCGGCGCACCGATTCGATGAACGCGTCCTTCGCGCCTTCGAGCGGCCTCGCCTGCGGACCATCCAGCACCTTGCTCGCGGCCACGCGCTGCGTCTTCAGCGACGACAGCACGCGCGCGAACACCGCCTCGGTGATCAGCGGCAACGGCGCGCCGAGGTCGAGCGCGTTCTGGCTGGTCCACTTGCCGGTGCCCTTCTGCGCGGCACGGTCGAGAATCACGTCGACGAGGTCTTTGCCGGTTTCGTCGTCCTTCTTGCCGAAGATCTTCGACGTGATTTCGATCAGATAGCTGTCGAGCTCGCCCTGGTTCCACTCGGTGTAGACCTTGCCGAGTTCCTCGTTCGACAATCCGACGACCTGCTTCAACACCGCGTAGCTTTCGGCGATCAGCTGCATGTCGCCGTACTCGATGCCGTTGTGCACCATCTTCACGAAGTGGCCCGCGCCGTCCGGTCCCATGTACGCGACGCAGGGCTCGCCGTCCGGCGCCTTCGCGGCGATCTCGGTGAGGATCGGCGCGACGAGGTCGTACGCGTCGCGCGGGCCGCCCGGCATGATCGACGGGCCTTTCAGCGCGCCTTCCTCGCCGCCCGAGACGCCGGTGCCGATGAAATGCAGACCCGCCTTCGCGAGTTCCTGGTTGCGGCGGATCGTGTCGGTGAAAGGCGTGTTGCCGCCGTCGATCAGGATGTCGCCTTTTTCGAGCAGCGGCTTGAGCGAGGCAATGGTCGCGTCGGTCGGCTCGCCGGCCTTGACCATCATCAGAATGCGGCGCGGCTTTTCGAGCGAGTCGACGAACTCCTCCAGCGTGAAAGCCGGCACCAGTTTGCGGTCCGGAAATTCGGCGATGAGTTCGTCGGTTTTCGCGCGGCTACGGTTGTAGACCGACACCGCGTGGCCGCGGCTCTCGATGTTGAGCGCCAGATTGCGGCCCATGACCGCCAGCCCCACCACGCCGATTGCCTGTTTGCCCATTTGAATTCTCCAGAGTCCAAAAAAATGTCGTGGCGCCGCGCCATGAGAACGGCGGCGCGGCGTCGAGGGTGAAAGGATAAAAGAAATGCGCGCTTGCCGCTTGGGAGGGGGCAAGCACGCCAGTTGCTCGTGCTCCTGTCGTGCTCATGTTTGCGCGTGACGACAGGTATTGTGCGCGCGTCGGCGTTTGCGCGGCGGGTTCGGTTTGGGATCGGACCGAGGTTTGGCGCAAGGCGTGGACGAATGCCCGGCCCGTCGGTGCACCCGCTACCCTGCCCGCTTCGTGAACACCAGGCTGAAGTTGTTCGCGGGCATCGCGACCACCCGTTCGCAGGTGAGCCCCGCCGTGTCGCCGAGCGCGACGACCGCTTCCATATCGCGCACGCCCCACTCGGGATCGCGGCTCTTCAACCATTGATCGAACGCTGCGTTGCTCGGCGCCGTGTGCGCGCCGCCGCGCCGGAAAGGACCGTATAGATAGAGCACGCCGCCGTCGACGAGGCGCCGCCCCGCGCCGTCGAAAAGTGCCTGCGCCGCGCTCCACGGCGAGATGTGGATCATGTTGATGCAGACGACGGCGTCGAGCGCATCGACGCCCCAGTCCGGCTGATGCACGTCGAGCGCGAGCGGCGCGCGCACGTTCGCGAGCCCCGCGTGCGCGGTCCACGCCGCAATCGACTCGCGCGCCTCCTCATCGGCATCGCTCGGCTGCCAGTCGAGACCGGGCAGCGCGCCGGCGAAGCAGATCGCGTGCTCACCGGTGCCGCTCGCGATTTCGAGCACGCGGCCGCTCGCCGGCAGCGCCTCGCGCAGCATGGCGAGGATCGGTTCGCGATTGCGTTCGGCGGATGGCGAATGTTGTCGGGAGTCGGTCATGGTCGGCCTTGCGTGTTCCTCAGGTTTTGACGGTGATCCACGGGATCTACTCATTCTCAATCGCCAGCCAGCAGACCGGCGAGCGCGCTCAAGCTATCGCCGCACGGCGCGGCCACCTTCAGCGACAGCAGCGGATCGGCGCGCGTGCGGCCGAGGTTGATCGCCGCGATCGGCTTGCCCTGGCGCTGCGCCCACACGCAGAAGCGGTAGCCGGAATACACCATCAGCGACGAGCCGGCCACGAGCACGGCGTCGGCCGCATCGAGCGCATGCGACGCCGCTTCGACGCGCGCCTTCGGCACGTTCTCGCCGAAGAACACCACTGACGGCTTCAGCAACCCGCCGCAGTTCGCGCATGCCGGCACGCGAAAACCGCCGAGATCGTGCCACTCGAGATGCGCGTCGCCATCGGCGGCGGCTTCGGCCGTGACGTCGAGCAGAGCGGGGTTGTCGGCTTCGAGCGTCTGCTGGATCGCCGCGCGCGAGTGCTGCATGCCGCAGTCGAGACAACTGACGCCGTCGATGCCGCCATGCAGCTCGATCACGTCGCGGCTGCCCGCGCGCTGATGCAAGCCGTCGACGTTCTGCGTGACCAGCGTCGGCACGTGACCGGCCGCTTCGAGCCGCGCGAGCGCGACATGCGCGGCATTCGGCTGCGCGCGCGCGACGAGCGGCCAGCCGACCATGCTGCGCGCCCAGTAGCGCTGACGCATCGCCGGCGTGCCAAGGAACTCCTGCAGCGTGATCGGCGGCGAGCGCTTCCATGCGCCGTTGTCGTCGCGGTAGCCGGGGATGCCGGAGTCAGTGCTGATGCCCGCGCCGGTCAGCACGAACAGGCGCGGATGACGCTGCACGAAACGGTGCAGATCGTCGAGCGTGTGCGGATCGGTGAGAGATTCGGTCGGCGTGAGCTGAAGGTCGGTCATAACGGAGACGGTGGACGGTCGGGCGCGAATTCGTGCGCGAATCAGCGGCGAGGGCCCGGTTTGCCGCGCGTGGGTGTCGAGCGACGCGCGTCGGCTTGCGGTTTCGACTTCGCGCCCTGCTGCGTGTCCGGTCGCCGCGCTGGCCGCGCCTTCTGCGCCTGCCGCTTGTGCCACGCAGCCAGCGCGAGCTCGTAGCGCTCCAGCGCGTCATCGTAGAGATCGAACACACACTGCGTGCAGCCGCTATGACAGCAGTCGTCGAGATCGGGCCGCACGGGCGGCTGCGGCGGCGGGTCGTCGCTGGGTGTGGCGCGGGGCACGGCGGCTTGCTTTGCGTGGAAAGACGGCGGAGCGCCCAGTATAAGTTGAACGCGCGCGCCCCGCTCCCCGCTTCGGCGTTGTGAGCCGGTGCTGCGCGCCGCTCAGCCGCGCCCGACGAACGGCATCTTGCTCGCCATGATCGTCATGAACTGCACGTTCGCCGACAGCGGCAGGCTCGCCATGTGCAGCACCGCGTCGGCGACGTGCTGCACGTCCATCAGCGGCTCGACCGCGATCTCGCCGTTCGCTTGCGGCACGCCGCGCGCCATTCGCGCGGCCATCTCGGTCCCTGCGTTGCCGATGTCGATCTGCCCGCACACGATGTCGTATTTGCGGCCGTCGAGCGACACCGCCTTCGTGAGTCCGGTAATCGCGTGTTTGGTCGCCGTGTACGCGGCGCTGTTCGGGCGCGGCGCATGCGCGGAGATCGAGCCGTTGTTGATGATGCGGCCACCGCGCGGGTTCTGCGTCTTCATCAGGCCGAACGCCGCGCGCGTGCACAGGAACACGCCGTTCAGATTGGTATCGACGATGGAACGCCATTCGTCGATGCTCACTTCGTCGAGATCGACGGGCGAGCCGTTGCGTCCCGCGTTGTTGAACAGCAGGTCGAGCCGGCCAAAGCGCGCGCGGATCGTGTCGAAAAGCGCGGCGACGCTGTCGGCGTCGGTCACGTCGCACGCAACCGCGAGCGCGTCGCCGCGCAGCGCCCGCGCTTCCTGCGCGACCGCATCGAGCGCGGCCTGGCGGCGTCCGGCGAGCACCACGCTATAGCCGTGCTGCGCGAGCGTCAGTGCGCACGCGCGGCCGATGCCGCTGCCCGCGCCCGTCACCAGCGCCACTTTTCCGTTTCCTGTTTCCGACATCACGCATCTCCTGTTGTGTTGGGTAGCGACGCGAGCTTGTTGCGGCGATCGGTCCGATCGCCATCGACACGCGCGTCTTTTCGCCCCGCACCATACAACAGCGAATCGGCGATCGCAAACCGCGCGACGTCTTTCAGGGCGCTTTCACCGGGGTACGTGGCCGCCGAACGCGGCTCGTCGACGAGCGCAACAGTGGTATCGTTCGCGGTTGCGCATCGCGCAAGATTCTTCACGGCCTTCCCGGGACGGAGGAAGGCGTACAGGAAGCACGTTCGATGAATGAATGCCCGAACCCGCCGCGCCGCTGGCCGCGTAGCCGCAACTCCGCACTGCTGAACGGCACGATCGGCTGGCACGTGATCGTGCTGATCGGCGTGGCTGTCGCACCGGCCGCGTGGCCATGGTGGCTCGCCACGATCGTCGCGAACCACGCGCTGTTCACGATCGCCGGACTATTGCCGCGCACCACCCTGCTCGGGCCCAACTGGACCCGCCTGCCCGCGACCCCCCGCAACGCGGATGCAATCGCGCTGACCATCGACGACGGTCCCGATCCCGCCGTCACGCCGCAAGTGCTCGATCTGCTCGACGCGTTCGACGTGCGCGCGACGTTCTTCTGCATCGGCGCGAAGGTGGAGCGTTATCCGCAACTCGCGCGCGAGATCGTCGCGCGTGGGCATGGGCTCGAAAATCACTCGCAGGTGCACGTGCATACGTTTTCGGTCACATTTCCGCGCGCGTTGACGCGCGAGATCGCCGCCGCGCAACGCACGCTCGAAACCGTCAGCGGCGCGCGGCCGATGTTTTTCCGCGCGCCCGCCGGCCTGCGCAACCTCTTCCTGGAGCAGGTGCTGCGCAAGCTCGACCTGCGTCTCGCGGCCTGGACACGGCGCGGCTACGATACGCGCGAGCGTGACCCTCACGTGGTTGCGCGGCGGCTGCTCGATGGTCTCGCCGCGCGCGACATCCTGTTGCTGCACGATGGCAACGCCGCGCTGACGATCGACGGCCAGCCGCTGATTCTCGCGGTGCTGCCGAGCGTGATCGAAGCGGCGCGCGAGCGCCATCTGCGTTTCGTCACGCTGCGCGAAGCGCGCGCCGATGCGTGACGGTGCGCGTGAAGTGACACCACGCGCACGCAGCGCTACACACGGAAATCCGCCGCCATGTCCTCGTCGGTGCGCGCTTCGAGCTTGCCGTCGCGGCACGCTTTCATGAACACGTCGTGGTCGCGCTCGACCTGATCCGCGTAGGCGCTCGCGTAGCCGCTCAGCGCTTCGCCGAACTGATCGCCGCGGCCGATGTACGCGCTGATCTCGATCGCCTGGCCGCTCGCCTTCGCATGCGCGCGCGCCATGATCCAGCCGCATAGCCGCGCATAGCCGTCGAGCAGATCGCTGTCGAACAGCTCGATATTCGCGGACAGCTTCATGTCGCGCAGCTGGCGGAAATAGAAATACCGCCCGAGCGGCCCGGTCCCCCAGCCGAGAAAGACGTCACTCGCGGCCTGCAGCAGCCGCTGTCCTTGCACGACGCGCTCGCCCTGATGCTTGACCGCCGGCGACTTGTAGAACTGCGCGATGACCGACGGCCGCGCCTCCTTCAATTGCAGGAACAACGGCTTGCCCATGTGATCGACGAGCAGCACGACCAGACAACGCGTGCCGACGCTGCCGACACCGACCGCCTTGAACACGACGTCGTGCCTCGTGAACTGATCCAGCAGTTCGCGCCGATCGTGCGACATCGTCTTGCGGTACTCATCCCACACTTGCTCGACCATCTTGTCGACGTTGCCGGTCCGGTAGGTTTCGGTTTCCTCGGCCGTCAACAACGTGTTCGCACCGTGCACGTGAAACAGCGCGGGCGGCGCATCGTGGATGGTCCACCGATTGCCGTCGAACGAGGCCATTTGTTCGAGCAGGCTTTCATGCGTGCGGCTCGCGGCCTTCTCCATGCCGCGCCGCACCGCGCGCCGGCGCTCGGGCGTCAGTGCGATCTCGGCCATGCGGTCGAACGTGATGCGGTCGTACCACAGGTCGAGCGCACCGAACTGCGCGTATTGCGCGACGCGATCGCGATACGAGCCGACCGCGGTCATCACCAGACTCTCGGCGGTGCCGCGGCTCAGGCGCATCTGGCGCGCGGCCACGACGAGGCTCGCGCACAGGCGTTTCAGGTCCCATTCGAACGGGCCGATCGAGACTTCATCGAAGTCGCTCAGGTCGAAGACCAGTTGCCGTTCGGGCGTTGCGAAGCCGCCGAAATTCATCAGATGGCCGTCGCCGCAGATCGGCATGGTGAGGCCGGTGTCGTGCACCTTGCTCAGGTCGTGCGCCTGCAGAATCGCGCTGCCTCGAAAGAACGAGAACGGCGAGGCAGCCATGCGCCCATAGCGCAGCGGCACCAGATTCTCGACGCGCTCCGCGCTGCTCTGTTTCAGCAGCTCGATCGGATCGCGGTGCAACTCGCCGACTGCCCGGTGACTCGAGCGTTTCGAATGCTCGCGCGCGGCGCGGCCGCGCGCTTCCCGTTCGGCAATGGTGCTGGCTTTCATGCGTTCTCTCCGTTTGGCGAGTCTTGAGCCGGCGCTGACAGAGACTGCTTGCCGCGCACGGCGTCGTTAACATCGAGGGCTGCAGCCGCGATCATAACGGGTCGAAACACACGATGAATCGCCGCCAGCGAGCGCGGCGCTTGCAGCCGTGGCGGCGAGCTTGCAACCCGCTTTACAGCCAGCCAGTAGCTCGCGTAGTACGCCGTAGTATTTTGCCAACGCCGGCTCGCGTGGGCGCGAAAGCCCATGCAGCCGCGCGCACACCGCGCGTAGAATCGAGCGCATGCGCCCTACCCTCGCTCCGCAGCGCGAGCCCGAGCTGCCGCTGCATACGCCCAGTGTGTCGTCGCTGACGTTGGCGGCGGTCATTGCGCTGATCGCGTGGATGGCGATCCTCGCGCAAGCCGACCTGACGATCGATCGCTCGCTCGCGCGCGGGCTCACCGTGTTCGACGCGCTCGCGCGCATGAGCAGCTACCTGACCAATCTGACGGTGCTCGCCAGTGCGCTCTGCTTCACCTGCATCGTGCTGTGGAAGCACCGCTCGCCGCTCGTGCGCTTTTTCCGGCAGCCCACGGTCGTGACCGCGGTGGTCGCGTACATCGTGTTCGTCGGCCTCGCGTACAACCTGCTGTTGCGCGGACTGTGGCCGCTGTCGCCCTACCGGCGCCTGCTCAACGAGTCGCTGCACAGCGTGCTGCCGATGCTCGCCGCGCTCTACTGGGTGCTGTTCGTGCCGCGTTTCCATCTGCGGTTGCGCCACGCTCCGCTGTGGCTCGTCTATCCGCTCGCCTATCTCGGCATCACGTTCTGGCGCGGCAGCCTGTCGGATTTTTATCCGTATCCGTTCATCGACGTCGAAACGCTCGGGCTGCGCCAGGTGCTCGTCAATGCCGCACTGCTATTCGGCGGTTTTCTGATGCTGCTGGCCGTGTTCGTCGGCATCAATTTCGGGCGTCGACGATGATGTTCGAGCACGTCCCGATTGGCCGGATGCATGGCGTCCCGTCGCCGGGCGCACTTCTTGCGCGCCTTTCGTCACTGACGCAGGCTCACGCCGCACTGGCACGGCTTGCGCGGCGCCCTTGTGCGAGCGCGTTGCAATTGCAGCGGGCCCGCACGTAAATATGACAACAGGAGCGATGCATATGGATACGAATTCAGCGGCAGGCGCGGTAAAGGAAGTCGCGGGCAAGGTGCAAAGCGCGGTCGGCGATGCCGTCGGCGACACCAGCGCGCAGGTGGCGGGCAAGGCGCGCGAATTGAGCGGCAAGGCGCAGCAGTTATGCGCGAATACGACGAGCCTCGTGCGCGATGCGACGGCCGAAAATCCGTTCACGACGCTGGCCGTGGTTGCTCTCGCCGGGTTCGTGATGGGCGCGCTGTGGTCGCGCGGCGGTCGCGACTACGACTGAAGCAGGCACGGCGCCGGATCATAGGCGCCGATCAACAGGGCGCAGCAGTCGCGCCAAAGCGGGCGATCCGCCGCAAGCGGATCGCCCGCCGCTTCGCTAGGGTCTGTTTACATATGGAACGCACGTGCGAATGCCCGCTATCGGCCGTCCCCCAAGGGGACTTCCTTCGGGGCGCAGGGCAAGGAGTAAGGAGCGCTGCGTGGCCGCGCCACGTGAGCGACGC
>NZ_VZQO01000069.1:0-27903 GCF_014397665.1 Paraburkholderia sp. UCT2 | reverse complement strand
CGGCACGACAACGGGCGGCGGCGGTTCGACCTTGTGCGGCTTCACGACCGGCTTCTTCGGTTTCTTCGGCTCCTCGGGCCCCTCGTTCGCCTCGCTCTCGACCGGCTCGGCCGCGGACGCGGCGACCGGCGCGCTTGCCGGCTCGACCGGCATCACCGTCGCATCGACGATCGGCGCCTGCTGGGTACCCCACAGCAGGCTGCTGCAGCCGGACAGCGCGGTGAACGCGAACAGCGCGGCCACGGTGCACAGCCAGCGGAACAGTCGAAGCACATCGAGCGAATCAGGCGAATCGAGCGGGCGAAGCGATCCAAGCGGTCCAAACGGGACAATCGGCAGGCGCCCGGCCGGGCGCGGAAAACCGCCAGTCATCAGGAAAAACTCCACGGGCAGGTGCGGACGGGCGCGATGAGCCGCCGCGGTTGGATGGGCTACGGCCCAGAGTTTAACCTGCGCTGCCGCGCGGGCAGCCTTTCGCCGGTTGCGTTGCAGGCGGTTTCGCCGATGCTCTGTCGGGATAGCCCTGCACGCCGCGTGCCTGGAACGGGATCGCCGGGGTGGGTTCGACGCGTTTCGCGGCTGCCCGTATGCCGTAGGTGTATACGCGCGCAGCGCTCGCGCGAGCGACCGTCGCGCAAAAGATATAAGTCGCGCGACATGTCCGGCATGCCATTCATGCGATTGGACACATAGTTCGCTTCACCTACATTTCGACTCAGAAAAGCGTTATCCACACCAACCAATCCACGAGACGAACCTGATGACGGCCGCTTTAGCGGCCGTTTCAGCGCGCTGATAAAGGAGGCACTCATCATGATGGAACCCCAGGCCCTCGCGAATTCCGACGTCGCGAGCGAATCCTTCGACACCGAATCATTCCGCGGTAAGGGCTTTCTCGACCGCTACTTCGACATTTCCGCGCGCGGCAGCACGCAGCGCCAGGAGATCGTCGCGGGCATCACGACCTTCCTCGCGATGGTCTATTCCGTGTTCGTCGTGCCCGGCATGTTCGGCAAGGCAGGCTTCGATACCAGCGCGGTGTTCGTCGCCGTGTGTCTGACCACGGCGTTCGGCTCGCTGCTGATGGGCGTGTGGGCGCGTCTGCCGATCGCGATCGGCTGCGCGATCTCGCTGAGCGCGTTCACCGCGTTCGGCCTCGTGCTCGGCAAGGGCCTGCATCCAACCGTTGCGCTCGGCGCGGTGTTCCTGATGGGCGTCGTGTTCACGACGATTTCGGTGACCGGCGTGCGCTCGTGGATTTTGCGCAACCTGCCTGTCGGCATCGCGCACGGCACCGGGATCGGCATCGGCCTGTTCCTGCTGCTGATCGCCGCGAACGACGTCGGGCTCGTGGTCAGGAATCCGGGCGCGGGGCTGCCGGTGTCGCTCGGCAATATTACGGCGTTGCCGGCGCTGATGTCGGTCGCCGGACTCGCCGCGATCGTCGGGCTCGTGCGGCGGCGCGTGCCGGGCTCGATCCTGATCGTGATCGTCGCGATCTCGGCGATCGGGCTCGCGATCGATCCGGCCGTGGCGTTTCACGGCATCTTCGCGGTGCCGTCGTTGAGCGCGCCGGGGCATGCGTCGCTGATCGGCGCGATGGACGTGAAGGGCGCGCTGTCGATGGCGGTACTGCCGAGCGTGCTCGCGCTCGTGATGACCGCCGTGTTCGACGCGACCGGCACGATCCGCGCGGTCGCGGGCCAGGCGGGGCAGCTCGACGAAAACGGCCGCATCATCAACGGCGGCCGCGCGCTGAGCGCCGATTCGCTGAGCTCGATCTTCTCGGGCCTGCTCGGCGGCGCGCCGGCGGCCGCGTATATCGAGTCGACGGTCGGCGTCGCGGCGGGCGCGAAGACGGGGATGACGGCGGCGGTCGTCGGTCTGCTGTTTCTCGTCGTGATGTTCTTCTCGCCGCTCGCCGCGCTGGTGCCTTCGTATGCGACCGCGCCTGCGCTGATGTACGTGGGGCTGCTGATGCTGTCGAACGTCAGCAAGCTGCATATGGACGACATGGTCGACGCGATGGCGGGGCTCGTGTGCGCGGTGTTCATCGTGCTGACCGCGAACATCGTGACCGGCATCATGCTCGGCTTCGCGACGCTCGTGATCGGACGCGTCGTCAGCGGCGAGTATCGCAAGCTCAAGGTCGGGACCGTGGCGATCGCAGTCGTGCTGGTCGGGTTTTATGTCGGCGGCTGGGCGATCTGAGTTTCGTTGCGGCTCCTTGACTTTCACGTCAGCGTCTCTAAACCTTAAGCTTGAGGTCAAGCCCTGCATCCGCAGGAAAGGAGACGCAGATGGAACCGCAACATCGCATCGGCAGCCGGGAAGAGTGGCTCGCCGCGAGCCGCGCGCTGCTTGCCGACGAAAAAGCGCATATGCGCGCCGGCGACGAACTCGCGCGCAAGCGCCGCGAATTGCCGTGGGTCAAGGTCGACAAGGTTTATACGTTCGATACGCCGGAAGGCCGCAAGACGCTCGCGGAGCTGTTCGACGGCCGCAGCCAGCTGATCGTTTATCACTTCATGCTGGGCCCGGACTGGGAAGAGGGGTGCGTCGGCTGCTCGTTTCTGTCGGACCATATGAGCGGCATTCTCACGCATCTGGTCCATCACGACGTCAGCTATGTGACGGTATCGCACGCGCCGCTCGAGAAGATCGACGCGTTCAAACGGCGCATGGGGTGGGCCTTTCCGTGGGTGTCGTCGAGCGGCAGCGATTTCAATTTCGACTACCACGTGTCGTTCACGCCGGAGCAGCTGGCGAGTAAACAGGCGTTCTACAACTTCACCGAGCAGGACGTCGGCATCGACGAACAGCACGGTCACAGCGTGTTCTACAAGGACGCAAACGGCGACGTGTATCACACGTACTCATGCTACGCACGCGGCGACGAGCGCTTCGTGAACACCTACGCGCTTCTGGACATCGCGCCGAAAGGCCGCAACGAGAACAGTAATCTGACCGACTGGGTCAGGCATCACGACCGCTACGACGACCACGCGCGCGCGGCTTGCCCGGCGTGCGGATCGTACACGGTGTGAAGCGGTGAAGCGGTGAAGCGGGCCGACGAAGGGGGCGAGGGGCGCGCGCCGCGCTAGCTGGCGCGCCGCCTCTGTGCTGCACGAGCGCTGCATCAGCTCGCTACAGCGCCATCTCGAAGGCGGGTCTGAGGAACATTTCCATCGCCATCACGATGAGGCCCATCGCCGCGGCCGCGAGCGTCAGCACGCCGTATTCGTCGTAGCGCGCGTCGTACAGACACGCGACGACGAACAGTATCGCCATCAGGTTGGTCAGCCAGTCGAAGTTCAGCGCGAAGCTCATCGGTCGAATCGGGGCGTGTGTGCGACGGTGGAATCGCACCGTCAGGTGCCCGCGATTTTATCGAAAGGAGCTTACGGATTCGCAACGACCGCGCTTACACAGCTTACGTTGCGCGGCGCGCAAAGCCGCGTCAAACGGTGCTTTGCGGCGCCATCATGTCGCGTTCGATCCATTCGATCACCGACCTGCGCCGCGGTTGCCAGCCGAGCAGTTTGCGCGCGCGTTCGCCGCGCACGCGGCTGTTCGAGCCAAGACCGTACGAGGCCATTTCGTAGCCCCACTCCTGTTTCGCGTCTTCGAGCGGCCAGTCCTGCGGCGCGCCGAGCTTCATCGCGCGTGCGATCGCGGCGCTCATGTCGCGGAACGACGCTTCGCTGCTTTCGACGAAATAGAACGTGCCGGCAGGGGTTTTATCGAGTGCGAGGCGATACAGCTCGGCGACGTCGTCGATATGCACGTTCGACCAGACGTTGCCGCCGCTGCCCACATGACGCACGACGCCGCTTTTCTGCGCCTGGCGCACGAGTCGCGGCAACTGCACGCTCGCGCTGCCGGCCACCGCGCCGTGACCGTAAATCAGCGTGTTGCACAGCACGGCCGAGCGCACGTTGCGTTGCGCGGCGTCGAGCACCAGTTGATCGATCGCGACGCGCGCGGCCTTGTCGGCGGTCGGGGTGGGCAGCGCGTCTTCGTGATAGATGCGTGCTTCACCCGCTTCGCCGCCCGACGCATCGCCGACGATGCTCGACCCGCTCGTGTGCAGGAACACCTTGCCCGAACCGGCGAGTCCGTCGATCAGCGCGCGTACCGCGCCTTCGTGATCGCTGCTCGCGGCGTTGATCACCGCGTCGGCCGCTTGCGCTTCGGCGATCAGCAACGCGCGGTCGTCGAGCGTGCCGAGCACGGGCTCGATGCCGAGCCGCTGCAACTCGCCGCTGTGTTCGGGTTTGCGAATCAGCCCGCGTACCTGATGGCCGGCGCGCGCCAGATGCGCCGCGATCGAGCCGCCGATAAAACCGCTTGCGCCAGTAACGAAAATCTTCAAGACGTTCTCCTGAGGGAAATGCCAAGACCGCAATCTCTTGCATGGGATCGGAGTAAGCGCTAAAGCGCCAACTCCGATCGACAGGCACGCAGTATCGCTCGCGCGGATTCTCGCAAAAAGCGTGTTAGTCTCAAATCAATCTTGATCTGAAATCAACAATGAAAACCTCCACCGACGAATTGCTGGTGTTCGTCACCGTGATCGACAGCGGCTCGATTACCGCGGCGGCCGAGAAGCTGGGGCAGACCGTCTCCGGCGTGAGCCGCGCGCTCACGCGCCTCGAGCAGAAGCTCGACACCGCGCTCGTGCGGCGCACGACGCGGCGTCTGCATCTGACCGAGGAAGGCGACGCGTTCCTGCGGCGCGCCCGCGCGATCCTCGACGCGCTCGAAGAGGCCGAGGAGACGGTCGCGCGCGGGCGGCAACGGCCGTCGGGGCGCTTGCGCGTCGATGCGGCGTCGCCGTTCATGCTGCATTGCGTGGCGCCGCATATGACCGCGTTTTCGGCGCTGTATCCGGAGATCCGGCTCGAATTGACCAGCAACGAGCGGATCGTCGATCTGCTCGAACAGAAGGTCGACATCGCGATTCGCATCGGCGCGCTGCAGGATTCGACGCTGCATGCGCGCGCGCTCGGCGAGAGCAGGCTGCGCGTGCTCGCGAGCCCGGCGTATCTGGCCGAGCACGGTGAGCCGACCACGCTCGACGCGCTGCACGCGCATCGGCTGATCGGCTTTACGGCGCCGGAGCATTTGAATCGCTGGCCGTTGCGCGAAGGGGGCAGGGGAACGAAGCGCGCCAAGGCGCAGCGCGACGAAGCCGCGCTGCTGAAGATCGAACCGTCGATCACCGCGTCGAGCGGCGAAACCTTGCGGCAACTGGCGCTGTCCGGCTGGGGCGTCGCCTGTCTGGCCGACTTCATGACCGCCGGCGACGTGCGCGAAAACCGCCTCGTGCCGATTCTCGGCAACCTGCTCGTCGATGAACGGCAGCCGGTGCATGCGGTGTACTACCAGAGCGCATCGCTCGCGGGGCGCGTGCAGTGCTTTCTGGATTTCATCGCGGCGCGGGTCAAGCTCTGATCCGCGTCGCAGAGCCTTCTGTCCTATAACCCAGATATCGGCGGAGCCGACGTGTCCGGCTTCCCGCCAGCGAGAGCGCGCCAATTTTGGCCAGATGGCGACCCGCGCCGCGAAGGTGTATATACAACTGTGGGATAAATCACGGCGGCCCGCCGACCCATGCGTCCAGGACACGCCGCCTGCGACCTGCCGCCAAACCCGCCGCGCTCCCGCCGAGCCACGTGCCAAATAATGGAAATCCCCAGGCACGAAATCTCGAAAAACAAGTTGTATATACAAGACCCGCCGGCTAGACTATTTGAACTTGTATAGACAGGACGACAACCATGATTTTGAAGCCCGGCTACCTGAGCCTCCCGCAACTGCGCCAGATCGCGCGTGAGCAGGTCACCCTGCAACTCGATCCCGCGAGCCATGCCGCCATCGACGCGTGCGCGCAGGCCGTCGCCGACATCACCGCCAGGGGCGAGCCGGCTTATGGCATCAATACCGGCTTCGGCCGCCTCGCCAGCACGCACATTCCGCGCGATCAGCTCGAACTGCTGCAACGCAATCTGGTGCTGTCGCACGCGGTCGGCGTCGGCGAGCCGATGTCGCGCCCGGTCGTGCGTCTGTTGATCGCGCTGAAGCTGTCGAGCCTCGGCCGCGGCCACTCGGGCATCCGCCGCGAAGTGATGGAAGCGCTGATCGCGCTGTTCAACGCCGACGTGCTGCCGGTGATCCCGGTCAAGGGCTCGGTCGGCGCATCGGGCGACCTCGCGCCGCTCGCGCATATGTCGGCGGCCCTGCTCGGCGTCGGCGAAGTGTTCGCGAAGGGCGAGCGCATGCCGGCCACCGAAGGCCTCGCGCTCGTCGGTCTGAAGCCGCTGACGCTGCAGGCGAAGGAG
Source organism: Paraburkholderia sp. UCT2 (assembly GCF_014397665.1). Lineage (NCBI taxonomy): Bacteria > Pseudomonadati > Pseudomonadota > Betaproteobacteria > Burkholderiales > Burkholderiaceae > Paraburkholderia > Paraburkholderia sp. UCT2. The sequence continues at coordinate 21,559 of NZ_VZQO01000069.1, read as the reverse complement.
GGTCTCGCGCTGCTGAACGGCACCCAGGCATCGACCGCGCTCGCGCTGTACAACATGTTCGCGATCGAAGACCTGTACCGCACGGCGCTCGTCGCCGGCGCGCTGTCGGTGGATGCGGCGATGGGTTCGGTCAAGCCGTTCGATGCGCGCATCCACGAACTGCGCGGCCATCGAGGCCAGATCGACGCGGCCGCGGCGTATCGCTCGCTGCTGCAAGGCTCGGCGATCAACGTGTCGCACGCCGATTGCGACAAGGTGCAGGACCCGTACAGCCTGCGCTGCCAGCCGCAGGTGATGGGCGCGTGTCTCGACCAGATGCGTCAGGCCGCCGAAACGCTGCTGAAGGAAGCGAACGCGGTCTCCGACAATCCGCTGATTTTCCCGGACACCGGCGAAGTGCTGTCGGGCGGCAACTTCCACGCCGAGCCGGTCGCGTTCGCGGCCGACAACCTGGCGCTCGCCGTGGCGGAAATCGGCGCGCTCGCCGAACGCCGCATCGCGCTGCTGATCGACGCAACGCTGTCGGGCCTGCCGCCGTTCCTCGTCAAGGATGGCGGCGTGAACTCCGGCTTCATGATCGCGCATGTGACGGCCGCCGCGCTCGCGTCGGAAAACAAGACGCTCGCGCATCCGGCTTCGGTCGATTCGCTGCCTACGTCCGCGAACCAGGAAGACCACGTGTCGATGGCGACGTTCGCCGCGCGCAAGCTCGGCGATATCGCCGACAACACCGCGAACATCCTGTCGATCGAACTGCTCGCTGCCGCCCAGGGTGTCGATCTGCGCGCGCCGCACAAGACCAGCCCGAGCCTGCAGAAGGTGATGGACCTCGTGCGCAAGGACGTCGCGCACTACGAGCTCGATCACTACTTCGCGCCGGACATCGCGGCGGTCACGAAGCTCGTGCAGGCCGGCGCGGTCGCGAAGCTGAGCCCGTTCTCGTTCGCGTCGGAACAATGAGTCGTCGAGAGCGCGGATCACACCCATGAACGCACCCGCTTATCAGGGCATCAAGGACTTCATCCTCGCGCGCATTCATGCGGGCGAGTGGGCCGAAGGCGACCAGGTGCCCTCCGAAAACGAGCTTGCGCGCGAGTTTAGCGTCGCGCGCATGACGGTCAACCGCGCGTTGCGCGAGTTGACCTCGGAGCAGGTGCTGACACGTGTACAAGGCTCGGGCACTTTCGTCGCCCGTCCCAAGTACGAGTCGACCCTGGTGGCGATCCGCAGCATCTCCGACGAAATCGTTGCGCGCGGTCATCGCTATCAGGCGAGGGTGCTGAACATCGGCGCCAGCATCGCCGATGCGGCGCTCGCCGAAGAGATGCAGGTGAGCGCGGGCAGCCCCGTGTTTCATTCGCGCCTGCTGCATTTCGAAAACGAGGAGCCGGTGCAGCTCGAGGAACGCTGGGTCAATCCGGCCGTCGCACCCGAATACGCGCTGCAGGACTTCACGAACACCACGCCCAACCAGTACCTCGTGCGCGTCGCGCCGCTGCAGCGCGTCGAGTACCGCATCGAGGCGCTCGCCGCCGACGAGATCACGCGCGAGCTGTTGAACATGAGTGAACGCGAGCCGTGTCTGGTGCTGCACCGGCGCACGTGGTCGCAAGGCGAGGTCGCCTCGATCGCGAATCTATGGCATCCGGGCACCCGTTACCGCTTCACTGGGCATTTCTGAATTCGCTTTTTCGTCTTCGCCGAATCTTTATCGAACCTCTTCATGCATGATTAGGGACACCATGAACAATCCGAAACACATCGATCCGCGTCTCGATCCGACTCGCACGATCCGCGCACCGCATGGCGCGGAAAAGACCTGCAAGACCTGGATCGCGGAAGCCGCGTACCGGATGATCCAGAATAATCTGGACCCCGAAGTCGCCGAGCACCCGCATGCGCTCGTCGTGTACGGCGGCATTGGCCGCGCCGCGCGCAACTGGGATTGCTTCGATCAGATCCTCGCGTCGCTGAAGGACCTGAACGAAGACGAAACGCTGCTGATTCAGTCGGGCAAGCCGGTCGGCGTGTTCCGCACCCATGCGGACGCGCCGCGCGTGCTGCTCGCGAACTCGAACCTCGTGCCGCACTGGGCGACGTGGGAACACTTTCACGAACTCGACCGCAAGGGCCTGATGATGTACGGCCAGATGACCGCGGGCAGCTGGATCTACATCGGCAGCCAGGGCATCGTCCAGGGCACCTACGAGACCTTCTTCGCGGTCGCGAACCAGCACTTCAACGGTGACCCGACGGGCCGCTGGATTCTGACCGGCGGTCTCGGCGGCATGGGCGGCGCGCAGCCGCTCGCGGCGACGATGGCGGGCTTCTCGATGATCGCGGTCGAATGCGACGAGACCCGCATCGACTTCCGTCTGAAGACGCGCTACGTCGACAAGAAGGCGAAGACGCTCGACGAGGCGCTCGCGATGCTCGACGAAGCGAAGCGCGCGGGCAAGCCGATCTCGGTCGGTCTGCTCGGCAATGCCGCCGACGTGTTCGCCGAGTGCGTCGCGCGCGGCATCACGCCGGACTGCGTGACCGACCAGACGAGCGCGCACGATCCGATTCACGGCTACCTGCCGCAGGGCTGGACGGTCGGAGACTGGCGCGAGCGCATGAAGACCGCGCCGGAAAGCATCGTCACGCCGGCCAAGCAGTCGATGGCCAGGCAGGTGCAGGCGATGCTGACGCTGCAGGAACGCGGCGCGGCAACGCTCGACTACGGCAACAACATTCGCCAGATGGCGCTCGAAATGGGCGTGGAAAACGCGTTCGATTTCCCGGGCTTCGTGCCGGCGTATATCCGGCCGCTGTTCTGCGAAGGCAAGGGCCCGTTCCGCTGGGTCGCGCTGTCGGGCGATCCCGAGGACATCTACAAGACCGATGCGAAGGTGAAGGAACTGATCCCCGACGATCCGCATCTGCACAACTGGCTCGACATGGCGCGCGAGCGCATCGCGTTCCAGGGTCTGCCGGCGCGGATCTGCTGGGTCGGCGTGAAGGATCGCTATCGTCTCGGCCAGGCGTTCAACGAAATGGTCAGGAACGGCGAGCTGAAGGCGCCGATCGTGATCGGCCGCGATCACCTCGATACCGGTTCGGTCGCGAGCCCGAACCGCGAAACCGAATCGATGAAGGACGGATCGGACGCGGTCAGCGACTGGCCGTTGCTGAACGCGCTGCTGAACACGGCGGGCGGTGCGTCGTGGGTGTCGTTGCATCACGGCGGCGGCGTCGGCATGGGCTTCTCGCAGCACGCGGGCATCGTGATCGTCGCGGACGGCACGCAAGCCGCGCACCAGCGCCTCGGCCGCGTGCTGTTGAACGATCCGGCCACCGGCGTGATGCGTCACGCGGATGCGGGCTATGAACTCGCGCAGCAGACGGCGCGCGAGGCCGGTCTCAATCTGCCGATGCTGGGCCGCTGATCGTGACCATGGCCAACCACGCGGGCGGCATGGCAGGCGTCACGTTGATTCGCGGCGCCGACCTCGTGGCGGTGCCGTGGAAAAACGGCGGCGGGCTCACGCGTGAGGTCGCGGCGTTTCCGTCGCACGGCGGCGGGCAGCGCGCGGCGAGCGCCGACTTCGTGTGGCGCGTGAGCGTCGCCGAGGTTGCGCAGGCGGGACCGTTCTCGCGCTTCGACGGCGTCGACCGGACGCTGGTGTTGCTGTCTGGCGCGGGCATGCTGCTCGATGAGCTGGGCGACGCGGGCGTCGCCTCGACGCATGTGTTGCGGCAGCCGCTCGACATCGCGCGCTTCGATGGCGCGACGCGCATCGACGCGCGGCTCGTCGACGGGGCAACGCGCGACTTCAACCTGATGGTGCGGCGCGACGTGGCGCAGGGCGAGTTGGACGTGTGGCGCACTGGCACGCAGCAGGATGCGCCGCGCGTGCTCGACGGCGACGTGGCGCTGCTGTTTTGCGCGGGCGGCGCGGTCACGGTCGGACTGGCGGCGGACCACGCGCAAGCCGTGCGGCTCGACACCGGCGACACGCTGCGCGTCGACGGGCCGAACGCGCTCACTTGCACGCTGACGGGCGACGGCGCGGTGCTCGCGATCACGATCCGCTACACGCGATGACGAATCAACCGTGATAGGGCCTCACATGCGCTCCATCGCGGACAACCCATCCACAGACACGCAACGAGCGGCAAAGAGCACGCGATGAAGCAAACCGTCTGGCATCACCTGAATTTGTGCCCGCAGGGCGATCCTCGCCACACGCTCGCCGATGCCGCGATTGCGGTCGACGGCGGCCGTATCGCGTGGCTCGGCGCTTTCGCCGATTTACCCACGCCCTATGCCGCATGGCCGCGCGAAGATCTGCGCGGCGCACGGGTGACGCCGGGCCTGATCGATTGCCATACGCACCTCGTGTACGGCGGCCAGCGCGCCGACGAATTCGCGCAGCGGCTCGCGGGCGTCAGCTACGAAGCAATCGCGCGACAGGGCGGCGGCATCGTGTCGACGGTGCGCGCGACGCGCGCCGCGGACGAAGCGTCGCTGTTCACGCAAGCGGCCGCGCGGCTCGAACCGCTGCTCGCCGAAGGCGTGACGGCGATCGAAATCAAATCGGGCTACGGCCTCGATCTCGCGAGCGAGCGCAAGATGCTGCGCGTCGCGCGGCAACTCGGCGAGCGCTATCCGGTCACGGTCTTTACGACGTTTCTCGGCGCGCACGCGTTGCCGCCCGAATTCGCGGGCCGGGCGGACGCGTATATCGACGAAGTCTGCAACACGATGCTGCCCGCGCTCGCGGACGAAGGCCTCGTCGATGCGGTCGACGTGTTCTGCGAGCGCATCGGTTTTTCGCTGGAACAGAGCGAGCGCGTGTTCAACGCGGCCGCGCGCTACGAGCTGCCGGTCAAGATGCACGCCGAGCAGTTGTCGAACGGCGGCGGCACCGCGCTCGCGGCACGGCATCGCGCGCTGTCGGCGGATCACCTGGAGTTTCTCGACGAAGCCGGCGTCGCCGCGATGAAGGAAGCGGGCACCGTCGCGGTGCTGCTGCCGGGCGCGTACTACTTCATCCGCGAGACCCAGTTGCCGCCGCTCGAACTGCTGCGGCGCTACGAGGTGCCGATCGCGATCTCGACCGACAGCAACCCGGGCACCTCACCGGCGACTTCGTTACTGCTGATGATGAACATGGCGAGCACGCTGTTTCGCATGACCGTGCCCGAGGTGCTGCAAGGCGTCACCACGCACGCTGCGCGCGCGCTCGGCAAGAGCGATCGGCACGGTGCGCTGCAGGTCGGTCGCGCGGCCGACTTCGCGGTGTGGTCGGTCGATTCGCTGGCGGAGCTCGCTTACTGGATTGGCCGGCCGCTCTGCGCGCGCGTCGTGCGCGCGGGCGAAACCGTTTATACGCGGCGCGAGTCGCGTGTGACCTGAACTAGAACCTGAGAGATGACGCAATCCAATCAATCGCTGTTCGCCGCTGACGCGTATCTGCCTGAGGGCTGGCGCCGCAACGTGCTGCTCGAATGGGACGCACACGGCACGCTGAGCGCGGTCACGACGGATCAACCCGAGGCGCCGGCGGGTGTGCCGAAGGCGGCGGGCCCGCTGATGCCAGGCATGCCGAATCTTCACTCGCATGCGTTCCAGCGCGCGATGGCGGGGCTCACCGAATATCGCGCCAACGCGACGGATAACTTCTGGTCGTGGCGCGACCTGATGTATCGCTTTGCCGCGCGCATCACGCCGGAAGGCCTCGCGAGCGTCGCGCAGTGGCTCTACGTCGAGATGCTGAAGGCGGGCTATACGTCGGTGTGCGAGTTCCACTACGTGCACCACGCGCAGGACGGCCAGCGCTACGCGAATCAGGCCGAGCTTGCGCAACGCGTGGTGGACGCGGCATCGGCGAGCGGTATCGGCATCACGATGCTGCCGGTGCTGTATCAGTACAGCGGCTTCGGCGCGCGCGCGCCGCGCGACGATCAGCGGCGCTTCATCAATACGCCTGAGAGCCTGCTCGATCTGCTCGGCACGCTACGCGCCGCGCGCCCCGAACATGCGGCGCTGCGTTACGGCGTGGCGCCGCATTCGCTGCGCGCGGTATCGGAGGCGTCGCTGCGCACGTTGCTCGGCGGCATCGACGCAACCGTGCCTGTCCACATCCATATCGCCGAACAGACCGCCGAGGTCGACGCGTGCCTCGAAACCGAAGGCACGCGGCCGGTGCAATGGCTGCTCGATCGTTTCGATGTGGAGAGCCGCTGGTGTCTCGTGCACGCGACCCACGTCGATGCGAACGAAACGCTCGCGCTCGCGAAGAGCGGCGCGGTCGCGGGTTTGTGTCTGACCACCGAGGCCAATCTCGGCGACGGCATTTTTCCCGCGCAAGACTATCTCGACGCGCACGGCCGCATCGGCGTCGGCTCGGATAGCCATGTCGGCGTCGATTGGCGCGCCGAGTTGCGTCTGCTCGAATACGGCCAGCGTCTGACGCGCCGGCAGCGCAACGTGCTGGCGTCGGCGCAAGCTCCGCATGTCGCGGATCGTCTGTACGCGGCCGCGCTCGGCGGCGGCGCGCGTGCGACCGGCCGCGCGGTCGGCGCGTTGCAGCCGGGCCGTCGCGCGGACTGGCTCGTGCTCGACGCCGACCATACGAGCATCGCCGGGCATGAGCGCGAGGCGTGGCTGTCAGGTGTCGTATTCTGCGAGCACGGTGATACGCCGATCCGCGACGTCTACGCGGGCGGCGTCAAGGTCGTCGACGATCGCCGGCATCGCGACGAAGAGGGCGCCTATGCGCGCTATCGCGCGGCGCTCGCGGAACTGCTCAAATAACGGCCATGACCCGCCGAACTGATTCTCCGATCCCACTGATTCCGGACTGACATGACTGCTTCGAACCTCACGCCGGTTTTCTCGCTGCATCAGGGAAGCCTGCCGCTACTGATCTCGATCCCGCATCTGGGCACGCAAATCCCCGCCGACATCGCGGTGACGATGACACCGATCGCGCAACGCACCGACGATTGCGACTGGCATCTCGATCGCCTGTATGCATTCGCGAAGCGCCTCGGCGCGTCGATCCTGACGCCGACCTACGCGCGCTACGTGGTCGACCTGAACCGTCCGCCCGACGGCGCGAACCTGTACCCGGGGCAGGACACTACGGGTCTGCTGCCGGTCGACACGTTCGACAGGGAGCCGCTCTATCGCGACGGCCATCTGCCCGACGACGCCGAAGTCGCGCGCCGTCGCGACGCTTACTGGAAGCCGTATCACGACGCGCTGACCGGCGAGCTCGCGGCGCTGAAGGCGAAGCACGGCAAGGTGCTGCTGTGGGAAGCGCATTCGATCCGCTCGCGCGTGCCGCGTTTTTTCGACGGACGTCTGCCGGATTTCAACTTGGGCACGTCGAACGGTGCGAGCGCCGCGCCGGGCCTGGCTGACGAACTGGCCGCGCTGGTCGGGCGTCACGGCGGCTATACGGCGATCGCGAATGGCCGCTTCAAGGGCGGCTATATCACGCGGCAATACGGGCAGCCCGAGCAGGGCGTGCATGCGGTGCAACTCGAACTGTCGCAGATCACCTACATGGAAGAGCGCCTGCCTTATGCATACGATGAAGACCTCGCCGCGAAGGTCGCGCCGCTGCTCGAAGCGCTGGTAACGACGGCTCTCGCTCGCGTGAAATCCGCCTGAAGCTTGTATTCCTTTCTCACCACGCGGATCACGATTGCTGCAGGAACGCGCGGCATCGCGGTCCGCGTCGGCCTGCATCGGTCAGCGTATCGCGAAGGTGTAACAGCATGTGTCCGTGATTGCGTGCGGGCGCGTTCATATGGAATGGTTTGAGCGTCGAGCGCGCACAGCGTATCGTGCGCCGGCTGTTTCAAGACGCGGCGCGCCATGAAAAAAAGCCCCGCGAAAGCGGGGCTTTTTGATGTGCACCGCGTCCATCGGACACGGTTTCACCGCCATTAGTGGCAGCGCTTTTCCCAATGATGATGCACGCGCACCTTATGGCACTCGTGCTGATGCTCATTGGCCTGAGCGGGGACGATCGCGCTCAGGGTGGCGACGGCTGCGGCGACGGCGAGAACGATTTTCTTCATTACAAAACCCTTAAGTCAGTGTTGTGGAGCAAGCCATGCAGCACGACGCGTGCCGCATCGGCGTGTAAGCATGCCACATCAAGCGGCCGCGGATAGGACCGGCGCGCGAATCCGTGTGTCAATGCAACACGCGATGTGTCGTAAGCCCTGTTTTAACGCGCTTTACGCTGAATTGGCCGGTGCGTACCGTGTCAAATGTGTACCTTCGGCATCTGGGCCCCACCGCACGCAAAGCGACGTAGCGGCATTGCACGCGACACCGCGAGACGACGACCCTTTCAAAACGATGACATGCACGACGCGGTCATCGATTCATCAGGCGAAAAGATGGAAGACCCAGCGATGGAAGATTCCGACGAATTGCTGCTGCCAGTCTGGCGCGCGAACCTGGTGTTGCTGACCAGCGAGGTCGGCGCCGCGAGCCGGCTCGCGCGCATGATGACGTTTTCCGCGAGCTACCTGAAGCTGATGCTGTCCGGGCAACGCGAATTCAGCGAGGAATTCGTGCGCGGCGTCGAGGCCGTCACCGGTTTGCCGGGCGGCTGGATGAACGTGCCGCACACCGGTCACGAGATCCCGGCGAATGCGCGCGAGGCGATCGACAACGAGCAGCCGCTCGCGCGCTTTCGGGGCACCGCGCATCCGGTGCGCAAGAAGACGGTGTTGCGGCCCGAGCCGATTTTTGGGCAGCCGCCGCCCGCGCGACGCCTCGAGGAAGAAACGCTCGATGTCGAAGCGCACCGCCGTCATGCGCATTTTCGCAAGGTGCGCGATCTCGCGACGCAGGAAGTGCGGCGCTTCGAGCGGCATCTGCTGCACGCGCCGGTGGAGCTCGCATCGATGCGCGCGAAGGTCGAGGACGTGATGGCCGCGGCCGAACTCGACGACCGCATTCAAGCCGACCTGGAGGGCCGGCTTGAACAGATCGACAAGCACCGGCACATGCTGCTGCGGCACGTGGAAAAACTGCAGGCGCTGCTGAGCCAGCTCGACGACGGCGAGTGAAGACGATCGATGCCGGCCGCTGCGTCGCGGGTGCGCCGGTGACTTCAATGCCGCTCGAGCTCGACGCGGCAACGCCGACTCCGACCCGAAACGCACGGGTCGGCGATGTGCTACAACGACGACACGAACCTGTCCGAGGTGGATCTTGGGGAACGTCGTCGTCACGTTGGCGCACACGTCGATCGCGATGATCGGGCTCGCGTGCCGCGTGCGCAGCGTGCGCGCCGCGGCGTTGCTTGCCGCGGTATCGGCCGCGAGCGGCATCGTCTTACCCCTTTGCGCGGCAGCCGGCGAAATCGCCACCTCCACCAACGAACGTGCCCCTGCGACGATCGAGCGCGACGTCCATTTGTTCGTGATCCAGAAGGACGGTTCCATCGAGGAACACGACGACACGCTGATGCGCGCGGACACGGCCAGCGGCGTCGACGCGATCGCGCAACGCTACGTGTGGTTCAACAAGGACATCGAGCAGGTGCAACTGCTGGCCGCCGAAACGATCGACCCCGACGGCACCGCGCATGCGGTCGGTCCCGAGGCGATCCGCGACGTGCAGGAGCCGCGCTCGTCCGGCGCGCCGAGCTTCGAGGACGGCGTGTTGCGCACCGTGATCTTCCCCGGCGTCACGATCGGCTCGCGCGTGCACCTGGCATTTCGCAAGACCCGCGCGAAGCCGCTGCAAGCGGGCACCTTCGCCTATCTGGTCGAGCCGTCGCTCGAGCCCGTCGACGAGCAGCGTCTGATCTTCGACCTTCCCGCCGACGTGCCGCTCTATACGGATGCGCGCGGCTACGTCGCGATGCCGCCCGTCACCGCGAACGGCCGCACGCGCTACGAGTTCGACTACCGGCACGGCCCCTACGCACGGCTCGAAGCGGGCGCGGTCGGCTACGCGAACTGGGGCGACCGGCTGATGGTGTCGACGGTGCCGGACTTCGCGAGCTTCGCCGCGCGCTATCGCGGTCCCGCCGAGAACGACGCGACCCGCGACGATCCCGCGATCATCGGTCTCGCACAGCAACTGACGGCCGGCCTTACCGATCCCCGCGACAAAGCCCGCGCGCTGTACGACTGGATGCGTCTGAACATCCGCTACGTCGCGCTGTTTCTCGGCGAGACGGCGGCGATTCCGCACAAGGCGGCCGACATCCTGCGCAACCGCTATGGCGACTGCAAGGACCACGTCGCGCTATACGGCGCGCTGCTCGCGGCCGCCGGCATTCGCAGCGAGCCGGTGCTGCTCAATCTCGGTCCGTACTACACGTTGCCCGAGGTCCCCGGCTACGGCGCGAGCGCGATCAATCACGCGATCATCTGGATTCCCGAGCTGGCGCAATTCGCGGACACGACGGCGGGCGGCACCGCGTTCGGCTATCTGCCTGGCGGCGTCATGGACCGGCCGGTGCTGCTCGTCGACGACGGCGTGCTCGCGCGCACGCCGGCCACTCAACGGCGCGAACGCAAGGCGCGCGTGCAGATCGACATCGACGAAAACGGCACCGCACATTATGCGTACCGCGTCGAGGATCAGGGCTATACCGCGGAGCTCGAACGCAACACGTTCCGCCGCGCGACGCGCCAGGGCGCCCAGCAGCTTGCCGCCAGGCGTCTGCTGCAAACGGGCTTGCACGGCTCCGCGCAATTGCAGACCGACGACGTCGCCGTGACCGGCGGTCCGTTCGCGACGTCGATGCAGGGCAGCGTGCCGCATCTGATCTGGCCGGACGGCACGACTGCTGTGCGGGCGCTCACGAGCCTCGCCGGCGGCATGGGCTCGCAGGTCGAGGCGTGGCTCGCGGAGCCCGTCAGAACGCAACCGTGGGCGTGCATCGGCGGGGAGTTCGATGAAACGCTGGAAATGAGCTTGCCGCGCTTCGTGCGCGTGACCGACCTGCCGACCGACAGCACGGTCGAGGACCCGTTGCTCACGTTTGCGTCGCACTACGTCTTCGATCCGGCGACGCGCACGTTGCAGGTCAACCGGCATCTGCGCGCCGCGTTCGGCCATCAGATGTGTACGCCAAACGAATTCGCGGCGATTCGCGACGCCCTCGTGCGCATCGAGCGCGATCTCGATGCCGAGGTGGTCGTCCGGGCGGCGAGCGCGTGGCAGTAGCGCGCCCCGCGCCGGCCAGGGGCCGCGACGATCTACCGGACGTGGAGCTTAGGTGCCGCTCTTCGTCACGACCGGCACCCACGCGCCGTTCTTCACCTGATACAGCGTCGACGCGCCGCTCTTCAACGCGCCGGTGCTGTCGAACGAGATCTTGCCGGTCACGCCGTCGTAGTCGATCGACTTGAGCGCCGGACGGTACACGTTCGGCGAGTCGGATTTGGCCTGCTGCATTGCCTTGATCGCGACCCACGCGCCGTCGTAGCCGAACGGCGCATAGGACAGCACGTCCGCGCCGAAGCGCTTCTTGAACTTCGCGTTGAAGTCCTTGCCACCCGGCAGTTGCGCGAGCGGGCGGCCGTATTCCCAGGCCATCGCGCCGTCGGACGCATCGCCCGCGAGCTTGATGAAGTCCTCGTCCATCACGCCGCCGCCGCCGACCAGCTGTGCGTTCAGGCCGAGCTGCTTCATGCGCCGCGCGAAGCCCGCCGCCTGGCTGTCGAGGCCGGCGAAGAACACGAGGTCCGCATTGGCGCCCTTGAACTTGGTGATCTGCGTGCTGAAGTCGACCGCGTGGTTGTCGGTGTAGTCGCGCGCGACGATCGTGCCGCCGTGCGCCTTCACGGCCTTCTCGAACTCGTCGGCCTCGCCCTGGCCGAACGCGGTGCGATCGTCGATGATCGCGATGCGCCTGGCCTTCGTCACGTCGACGGCATAGGCGCCCGCATTGCCGGCGTTCTGCGCGTCGGTCGAAATCACCATGAAAGTGTTCGCGAAGCCGCGGCCCGTGATGATCGGATTCGTCGCGGCGGGATCGAGCACCGGAATGCCAGCCTGCTCGTAGACCTGCGAGGCCGGGATCGTCGTTCCCGAGTTGAAGTGGCCGACGACCACCGCGACGCCCGAGTCGACCAGCTTCTGCGCGGCCTGCACGCCGACGCGCGGGTCGGCCTGGTCGTCCTGCGAGACGATCTCGAAATGCGCGACCTTGTCGCCGATCTTGATCTTCTGCGCGTTGGCTTCGTCGATCGCGAGCCGCACACCGTTTTCCAGATCCTTGCCGTAGCCGGCATTGGCGCCCGTCAGCGGCGCGGCAAAACCGATCTTGACCGGCAGGTCGTCGGCGAAACTGGCAACAGGCGCGACGGCAAACATCGCACCCACGAGCATGGCCAGCGGTTTCAGCGTGTTGCGAAGACTCATGGTCTCTCCTTGCATCGACGGGTTGTTATGAAAGCGGTACGACAGCAAAGCGGTACGACACGTGAGGCCGAGGCAAGCCCTCGCGCATCGCAAGACTACGAAGGATCGCTCGCCGCTCACAATGCTGGAATACGCGCACTGGCGTTGAGCCTCGCAGCGTGTTCGCGACGTCAATCTGGGGCGAATATAGAAAGCCAAATTGCCGTCGTCTTGGCAATTCGTGGCGTTTTGGATGAGCATTTCGGCATAGGCGGCGACAGGTGCATGTGGTGCACATGGAGCGTGCGTGAGGCATGCAAGCTGGCTTGCCGTGCGAAGGTCCGCCTGGGCTGCGGATTACGGCATATGCTTAAGAAGCCGGCGCGAGCGCGCCGGCCGGTGTTGCGGTGTTGCGTTGTTGCGTTGTCGGAGGAGATTCGAGCCTTTTGCCTAGCGCTCGCCTTGCTGGCGCAGCAGCTCTTCACGCAGACGCAAAAGCGGCGCTTTCGTGTCTTCGTCGGCCCACGTGTCGAGATCGTCGATCGCGCGCTGGCAGCCGTCGAGCACCACGTCGAGATCGACCGGCACGCCGTTGTTCAGCGCGAATTCGATCGTCTCGGCGAATTGCTGGCACTCGTCCTCGCCGTACGAGATGTCGAGATTGTCGGCGATGATTTCGGCGATGTTGCTGCGTGCCTTGTCGTCGGCCGTCACCATCTCGACGATGCCGCGCGCGACGGCGGCCGAGTAGTAGAGCGCGATATCGAGCCATTGCGCGGGATCGAAGTCGGGCTGGTCGAACTGGTTCTCGAAGAACTCGATCGCTTCCTGTTCGTGCGCTTCGTCCGCGTCGACGCTGATGCACAACTGCTCAAAAAATTCTTCCCGCTCGCTGCGGATATGACCGTCCATCGAATGCCTCGTCTGCTGAATGCCGGATGCTGAAAATGCCGTGGCGCGAGGGCGCAAGCCCTGGTCCACGCGGCACGCATTATAGGACGGCCGCCAGCAGGGTGCTGGCGAGGGCGCTCGGCGACGAGCGACGTGCCTAAGTTATCTAAGCCGTCTCCGCGACCCACGCATCGAACCACTCGCGCGGCTGGGCGATTTCGTTTTGCATCGCCACCAGTTCGAGTTCATAGCGTCCGGCCTGCCAGGTCGCCTTGACGACCGCGTTGACCGCGGCGAGCGTGTGCTCGAAGGCCGAGCGGATCGAATCGCCGAGCAGCGTGCGCGCGACGAAGACCGCGCTCGTCAGATCGCCGACGCCGACCGGCTGGCGCGCGAACGGATAGAGCGGGCGCTGTCCCATCCACGCTTCGCGCTCAGTGACGACGAGCATGTTGAAGCGGTCGGCGGGGCTGTTGCGATCGAGCAGATGCTTGACGAGCACGAGCTTCGGCCCACGCGCGAGCAGCTCGCGGCACGCGGTGACGGCTTCCTCGAACGTCTCGATCTCGCGACCGACGAGGCGCTGCAATTCGATGTGATTCGGCGCGATCCCGTCGGCGACTTGCGGCATTTCTTTCACGAGGAATTCCTGGATGCCGGGCTCGACCTTGTAGCCGCCCGTGGCGCCCATTACCGGATCGCAAAAGTACCAGGCGCGGGGATTGGCCGCCTTCACGGCCTTGACGATGTCAATCACCGCCTGCGCCTGTTCCTTCGTGCCGAGATAGCCGGAGAGCACTGCGTCGCAGCGCGGCAGCATGCCGATCGCGCCGATGCTGTCGACGAGATCTTCCATCTGCGATGCGTCGATCGCGCTGCCGCTCCAATGCCCGTATTGCGTGTGATTCGAGAGCTGCACGGTGTTGAGCGGCCACACGTTGACGCCGAGCCGGCACATCGGAAACACGGCCGCGCTGTTGCCGGCGTGACCGAACACGACATGGGACTGGATGCTCAGAACGTTTTTCGTCATGGTAAGGCTCGCGCAACCGGTCATGCGCGGTCAACAAAACAACTGGAAGGGGAGGCTCGCGCGGGCGGGCCGATGGCCCGGGCGCCGTGCGGCAGACATGCCTGATACAGATGGTGCAGGAAAAACCCACGAACTGCATAGCCGGCAAGCCAGCAAACGATACAGGAGTTTGACAGCCGCGAGTTGATCCGTCCCCGTGCTGTTGCGCCGAACCATCAAACGCGCGTGAAGATTAACGAAACCTGACAGTTCAGCGTGCGGCCGGATGCTTCAGACGAGTTCGCGATACAAGGCCAGATAGCGGTCGGCCGACGCGCCCCAGCCGAAGTCCTGGCGCATCGCGCGCCGCTGCGTGGCCTTCCATTCGGTGCGGCGTCCGTACAGCGCGAACGCGCGGCGGATCGCCGAGGCGAGTCCCTTCGGATCGAAGCGTTCGAACACGAAGCCGGTGGCGAAATCGTCGGCGAGGTTTTCGAGCGATGCGTCGGCGACCGTATCCGCGAGACCGCCGATGCAGTGCACGAGCGGCAGCGACCCGTAGGCGAGCGCATAGAGCTGGGTGAGCCCGCACGGCTCGAAGCGCGACGGCACCGCGACCACGTCGCTGCCGGCGATGATCGTATGCGCGAGGGTTTCGTCGAAGCCGAGCTCGACCGCAACCGATTCCGGATGCGCCTGCGCGACCATCCTGAGGCCATTCTCGAGCGCCGGATCGCCGGTGCCGAACACGACCAGTTGCCCGCCGCGCTTGACGATCTCGGGCACCGCGCCGAGCAGCAGATCGAGGCCTTTCTGCTCGGTCAGCCGGCTGACGACGCCGAACAGCAGCGCGTCGCTTCTCTGCGCGAGGCCGAAGCGCTTTTGCAGCGCTTCCTTGCAGGCGAGCTTGCCCGCCAGTCTCGACGCGCTGTAGTGCGTCGCGAGCAGCGTATCGGTGGCGGGATTCCACACCGTGTAGTCGACGCCGTTCAGGATGCCGCTCAGATCGTGCGCGCGATGGCGCAGCAGCGCATCGAGCCCGCCGCCGTGCGCGAGCGTCTGGATTTCGCGCGCATAGGTCGGGCTGACGGTCGTGATGCGCTCGGCGTAGTAGAGCCCCGCCTTCAGGAACGACAGCTGACCATAAAACTCGACGCCGTGCATGTTGAAGAAATCGTGCGGCAGGCCGAGCAGGCCGAACTGATGCGCGGGAAAAATCCCCTGGTAGGCGAGGTTGTGGATCGTGAACACGCTGCGCGCGGGCGCGCGGCCGTGCTCGCGTTCGGCGGCCTTCAGGTAGGCGGGCGCGAGCCCCGCGTGCCAGTCGTGCGCGTGGACGATCTGCGGCGACCACGTCGGGTCCGTTTGCTGCGCGAGTTGCGCGGCGACCCAGCCGAGCAGCGCGAAGCGCTGCGCGTTGTCGCCGTACGGCACGTGTTCGTCGTTCAGATACGGGTTGCCGGGGCGGTCGTACAGCGACGCGGCGCGGATCACGTAGACGGCCAGCCCGTTGGTGGGCAGCGTGCCGCGTTCGAGCGTCACGTTCGGCGCGCCGAAGCGGCTGCCCAGTTGCGCGACCGGCTGCAGATCGCGCAGGCCGGCGAGCACGGCCGGAAAGCCCGGCAGCAGCACGCGCACGTCGGCGCCGCGCTCGATCAACGCGGACGGCAGCGCGCCCGCGACGTCGGCGAGACCGCCCGTTTTGAGGAGGGGATACAGCTCGCTTGCGACGTGCAAGGCGCGAATCGTCATAGGCCGGGTCTCTGTCGGGGTGGCAGGGTTGCTCGGGGTCGGCAAATAGTCAGCGGTGGTTCGGGCGAAGCCGGGTGAAGCAAGGTGAAGCCTGGCCGGCGGCGCGTGGCCGCCGGCGCGGGCAGGCGGTGGGCGCGTTACTACGGATGCTCGCGCAACGCCTCCTGCGTGACCAGCACGACGCCTTCGTCGGTGCGATAGAAGCGCTCGGCGTCGCGCGCCGGATCTTCGCCGATCACCGTGCCTTCCGGAATCGTGCAGCCACGGTCGATCACGACCTTCTGCAGGCGGCAACTCGCGCCGACCGTGACCTGCGGCAATAACACTGCCTCATTGATATTACAGAACGAACTCACTTTCACGTTCGAAGACAGCACCGAGCGCGAAATCTGCGAGCCCGAGATCACGCAGCCGCCGCAGACGATCAGATTGTTGCCCGAGCCCTGCAGCCCCTTCATGTCGCGTACGAACTTCGCGGGCGGCAGCTGCTCCTGGTATGTCCAGATCGGCCATGACTCGTCGTACAGGTCGAGCGTCGGTATCGTCGACGCGAGGTCGAGGTTCGCGGCCCAGTACGCGTCGATCGTGCCGACGTCGCGCCAGTACGGCTCGACGCTCGGGTCCGACGACACGCACGACATGCTGAACGGATGCGCGATCGCCACGCCCCGCGTGACGACGCGCGGCAGGATGTCCTTGCCGAAGTCGTGATCGGTATCGATCGCGGCGATGTTCTCTTCGAGCTGCGTGTACAGGTAGTCGGCGCTGAACACGTAGATGCCCATGCTCGCGAGCGCCGTGTCGGGGCGACCGGGTATCGCAGGCGGGTCGGCCGGTTTTTCGACGAAGCCGGTCACGCGGCGATTTTCGTCGACGGCCATCACGCCGAACGCGACCGCTTCCATGCGCGGCACCTCGATGCAGCCGACCGTGCAGTCGGCGCCGCTGTCCGCGTGATCGGCGATCATGCGCGTGTAGTCCATCTTGTAGATGTGGTCGCCCGCGAGCACGACTACGTACTTCGGGCGGATCGAGCGGATGATGTCGAGGTTCTGGAACACCGCGTCGGCGGTGCCGCGATACCAGTGCGCGCCTTCGACGCGCTGCTGCGCGGGCCACAGGTCGATGAACTCGCCCATCTCGCCGCGCAGGAAGCTCCAGCCGCGCTGCAAATGCCGCAGCAGCGAATGGGCCTTGTACTGCGTGACCACCGCGATGCGGCGGATGCCGGAATTCAGGCAATTGGACAGCGCGAAGTCGATGATCCGGTATTTGCCGCCGAAGTGCACCGCCGGCTTCACGCGCTTGTTCGTGAGCGGGCCGAGCCGGGTACCGCGTCCGCCGGCGAGGACGATCGCGAGGGTTGTGCGCTGTAAGTCGTTCAGCCGTGCCGGAGTATTCATATTTGTCTCCTGTCGATCGGAGTGGCCCTTCAGCACTCACTCCGACCTCATGCAAGATGGTTGCTTGATTGATATACCCCCGGGGATGATCTGGTCGCTTCCCTCTGCGCTGATGATTCGGGCTGCCTGGCAGTCGTGCCGCATTGCCGTTCTTCGCTGCCTGTTTTCGCGGGTCCGTCAGTCAGTTCTAGCACCGATTGGACGCGAGCGAATAATGTTTATTGCGGGGGGCCGCGCGGCGGACCATCCTCAAACGATCGCCTGTTACGGCGCGCTTTTCGGTGCGGCGCAACACATTGGCCACGAGGTCGTGTCCGGACGATGCTTGAGCCCTGAACGCGCAATATGCATGCCATCTCGCCGCGGCCGCGTGCCGTGCCTGCAGTGCGCGACTGGCGGCGGAGTTCGGCGGCGCATCGTAGAATCGTGCGCTCCCTGCCTCGTGCATCCCTATTGCGTTTTTTGCAGAGCATCCCGATGAATCTTCACCGCCCATTCCTGCTTGCCCTGTCGAGTGTCTGCGCCTGTGCGATGCTGTGCGCGGCGTCCGTCGCGGTGGCCGCCACGCCGGCGGGCGTGCCGGTCAGCGAGGCGAGCCCGGCCGCCGCGAGCGCCGCGGCCGCGTCTTCCCTCGACGATTCCGGCCCGGCCTACGGTCCGGAACTGCAGGGCTTCAGCTACCCGGCGCCGGTCGAACGCTTCGAATTCACCTCGCAGGGCGTGCCTTTGCAGATGGCCTACATGGACGTGAAGCCCGCGCATGCGAACGGCCGCACCGTGGTGTTGCTGCACGGCAAGAATTTCTGTTCGGCGACGTGGGACGCGACGATTCGCCGGCTGAGCGATGCCGGCTATCGCGTGATCGCACCGGACCAGATCGGCTTTTGCAAATCGAGCAAGCCCGAGCATTACCAGTACAGCTTCCAGCAACTCGCGCGCAATACGCATGCGCTGCTCGATTCGCTCGGCGTCAGCGAGGTGACGGTGGTCGGTCATTCGACGGGTGGCATGCTCGCCGTCCGCTATGCGCTGATGTATCCGCGCGAAACACAGCAACTGGTGCTCGTGAACCCCATCGGACTCGAGGACTGGAAGGCGAAGGGCGTGCCGTCGCTGTCGGTCGACCAGTGGTATCAGCGGGAGCTGAAGACCACCGCCGACGGCATCCGCCGCTACGAGCAGGCGACCTATTACGCGGGGCAATGGCGCGCGGACTACGAACCGTGGGTGCAGATGCTCGCGGGCATGTATCGTGGGCCGGGCAAGCAGATCGTCGCGTGGAATTCCGCGCTGCTCTACGACATGATTTACACCCAGCCGGTTTTTTATGAACTCGGCCAGCTCAGCATGCCGACGCTGCTGCTGATCGGTCAGAAGGACACGACGGCGATCGGCAAGGATGCAGCGCCGCCCGAGGTGCGTGCGAAGCTCGGCCATTACCCCGAATTGGGCCGCGCGGCCGCGAAGGCGATTCCCCATGCGACGCTGGTCGAGTTCGCGGGGCTCGGTCACGCGCCGCAGATGCAGGACCCGCAGGCGTTTCATAAGGCGCTGTTGGAGGGGCTGACAGCGGCGCCGGAAAACCGTTGATCGATCACGTGGGTTTCTGTCCCGCCGCCATACTCCTGCGTCGCTCTCCGTTAAGCGAAGCTGTCTGGGGCTATTTTGCGGTCCATCGCGGCGTTGCGGAGAGGGCCGGCTGCGGATAGGCGGTAGTCGGCCATGACCGGTCACTCGACATTGGGGGCTGAATCGTCGACAAAGTATGTCCGGCGTGAGGCGAGAGTCCGCCGTCTAAGGACGGATCACCGTCATCCTGTATGGGCCGCCGTTCGCAGCTGCGTGAGCCACCGCGTCGTTAGCGTCATCAAGGGGGAAGGTTTTGACGTCAAAGTGGCCGAGATCCAGCAGCCCGGCACGGATCAAGCCCGTCATGCGCGTCACTGCTACGGGCGGATACATCCATTTGCCGCGTATCGTGATGTCGTTGCGCATGATCCACGCATAAGGCAGGTCAAGCCCTTCGCCGCCGAGCATGCCGACGCCACCCATCAGCACGACTCGTCCATAAGCGCGGACGGTCGTGACCGCCGCGCGCACCGTGGTCGTGCTAACCGACGGCGGCATCAGATCAATCACGCAATCGATCGGACAGGGCGCCGCCAGCCGCATCCGTTCGCGGTCCTCTTCTTCACGACCCGAAAGCTTCACGGTCCGGATGCGCTCGCCGAAGCGGCGTTCCAGATCCGCGAGGGCCTGTTCGTTGCGTCCCGGCGCGACCACGCAGCGCGCGCCCATCGCGAGGGCGACGGCGACGCACGCGCTGCCGAAGTTGCCTGTCGCGCCGCTCACGAGCAACGTCTCACCTGCCTGCAAACCAGCTGCGAGCAGTCCGCCGTAGGGCACCAGCATGACATTGAGCGCACACCACCGGGCGACATCGGCCGGATCGATCTCCCCGATGCGAACGGCGTTTTCCGTCGGCACTCGCACCTGTTCGGCGAAGGGGCCATCGTGAAAATGCCGTTGCAGACGTTTGCCGCCGTCCCCGCGCGCGCTCCAGCCCTGTAGGGCGATGTCGGGGATCAGGGCGTCGTCGCGCGAGCGCACGGTCGGATCGCAGAACACCCAGTCGCCCGGCTTCAGGTGCGTGGCGTCCGGGCCAATAGCACGCACGCGACCAATCGCACCGCAGCCGGGAACCATGGGCAGGTCAATTGGGTATCGGCGTTCGCCGCTGAAGACTTCGTTCGCGTAGGGCAGCACGGGGGCGGCGGCGACATCGACAATGACCTCGCCTGTGCCGATCAAGGGGGCCGGCATGTGTTCGATCTCGAGTGGCATGCCGAGCGTCTTCAGAATCGCAGCTTTCATTGTCAGTCTCCGGTCAGGGTGATTGGACGAGACCATTCTGGCAGGCGTAGCATTCGTAACAAGGCCTAGCACTATCCTAGGACTTCAGCGTGCCTCCCAAGGCGAAGACGACAATCAATCATGACGACATCGAGTCGAAACGAATTTGGCGATTTCCTGCGCTCACGCAGGGAAAAACTGAGTCCGGACGCGGTCGGACTCAACGACGATCGGCGCCGCCGCACACCGGGCCTGCGACGGGAGGAAGTGGCGGAACTGGCGGGCATCGGCGTGGACTGGTATGTGCGGCTCGAGCAGGGCCGAACCGTCAAGCCGTCCGATACCACCCTCGACGCGCTCGCTCGCGCCCTGCGCCTCGGCAAGGTCGAAACAGCACATTTGCGGGCGCTCGCGGGCAACGGCGATCGGGTCGCGTTCACGCGCGAGAGCGTCCCTCCGGCGATCGAACGTCTGGTCGCGCGCCTTGATGTGCCGGCGTACGTAACCGGCAGGCGCTGGGACATCCTGACGTGGAACACCGCCGCTGCGGACCTCCTGGGTTTCGACCGTTTCGCCGAAGCGGACCGCAACATTCTGGTCTTCATGTTTATCGAGCCGGAATCGCGGCGGCTCTTCGGGGCCACCTGGTCCGATGAAGCCCGTCGAATGATTGCGCTCTTTCGCGCGACCCACGATCTCCATGCCGACGATCCGGCGTTTATCGAACTGGTCGAGCGCGTGCGTTCCCGTAGCCGGGAGTTCGCGCGGTGGTGGGACGCGCATGACATCCGCAGCAGCGTCGCCGGCCAGAAAGTGCTCGCGCACCCGCAGCGAGGCACGCAGCGCTACGAATACACGACCTTTCAGGCGAACGATGACCCTGCACTAAAGTTGGCGATCTACACGCCTGTCTGAGCGGTCGTGCGGCGGGAAGCTTGGTGCATTCCGGGGATGGCTCAGCGAGATGCGTCCGCCTTGCTCCTTCCTGTGACGCCACTGCGCCTGGCGCCAGGCAAGCCCATGGGCGAATGCGAATTTGTTGCCAGGTCGTCGCGATATCTGAAAGCTGGTCGCGTATCAGCTAAACAGTTCCGCACATAGCTTGGACGACCGGTATGGAGAAAGGGGACCGGCCCTTGCGGGTCGAACAGCGACATTCGAAACGCCGCTTCTGGACGACCTGTCCCGCCTCCGCTGGCAGGTACCTGCCCAGCTGTGACCAGTATCACCGAATGCGGGGCAGGCTACCTATATCGCAAGATTGTC
>NZ_VZQO01000068.1:0-29899 GCF_014397665.1 Paraburkholderia sp. UCT2 | reverse complement strand
CGGCACTCATCGCGCCTCGGTCGCGGCCTTCCGCGTGGAACCGTGTTCTGCGCCCGCTGACGCTTGCACTATGGGTGCCGCTCGCGCTCGCCGCGTGGTGCGTGCCGATGGCCCACGCGGCCGGACCGCTGCCGCAGGGCGGCGCCTTCGTCCGGGGCCAGGGCGTGATCAGCAGCGGCACCCATTCGCTAACGATCGACCAGACCTCGTCCCGCGGCGTGATCGACTGGCACAGCTTCTCGATCGGCAACGGCAACACCGTCGCCTTCAACAACGGGTCGGGCGCGACACTGAACCGTGTAACGGGCGGCGATCCGTCATCGATTCTTGGCAAGCTGACCGCCACCGGCAGCCTCTACCTGATCAATCCGCAAGGCATCCTCGTGGGGCCTTCCGGCGTTGTCAGCACGGGCGGACGTTTCGTCGCGTCCACGCTGGATATCTGTAACTGCGCCTTCATGAACGGCGGCGATGCGCTCACGCTGTCGGGCAAGTCGGACGCGAGCGTGATCAACCTCGGCAGGATCAGCTCCAGCGGCGGCGATGTGTTCCTGATCGCGCGTCAGGCAGTCGTCAACGCGGGCACGGTAAGAGCGCCCAGCGGCACGGTGGAACTGGCGGCTGGCGAGACGGTGCTGTTGCAGGACTCGGCCAGCAGCAGGCAGGTGTTCGTGCAGGCAGGCAGTCACGGCACCGTCGTCAACGAGGGGCGCATCAAGGCCGCGCAGGTCAGTCTTCAGGCTGCCGATGGCAACGTCTATGCGCTCGGAGGCAGCGGCACCCGGATCCGCGCGACGGGCACGGCCACCCGGGATGGCCACGTCTGGCTGATCGCGGACAGTGGCCTCGTCAGGCAGCAAGGCAAGATCGCGGCAACGAATGCCGATGGCAGCGGCGGCACGGTCGACACGCAGGCGGCGCAGCTGGCGTTCGGCAGGCACGCAGCCGTTCACGCCGGGCAGTGGAATCTTTCAACGCCTGCTTTCACGATCGATGATGCTACGACACGGACGTTGCAGCGCAGTCTGAGCGCGGGCACCTCGGTCGATGTCACGACCACGGGTGGCAACGGCGCAACGGGCGACCTGGGCATCGCTTCGAGCCTGCGCTGGCAGGGCCCGGCTTCGCTCACGCTTGCGGCATATCGCAATGTCTCAGTCACGAGCGGCACGACGATCGCGAGCGACGGCGCGGGCAATCTGACCTTGCGCGCCGACGCTACGGGTGTCGATAACGGTGGCAGCGTCTCCAACCTTGGCACCGTCGACTGGTCGAAGAGCACCGGCATCGTAAGCCTTCTCTACGACATGAACGGCCGCTACAGCCCCGGCACGCTGCTCGGCAACGCTTCGTGGACCGCCCCGGTCTACAGCGGGCTGGTCACCCAAATCACCGCCTACAAGCTCGTCAATTCGCTGACCGATCTGCAGAACATATCGCTCGACCTCGCCGGCAATTACGCGCTCGGCAAGGATATCGATGCGAGTGCGACGATCCTTACTTCCACCCACTCCAGCGGAGTGGACTTCATCCCGCTGGGCAGCGCGGCCACCCCGTTCACTGGTCAGTTCGATGGGATGGGGCATGTCATCGACCAGTTCAGCCAGAATGAGATTTACTCGCCCTCAGGTACCAAAGCGATTGGCCTCTTTGGCGAGATCGGGACTGCGGGCGTGGTGCGCAACGTCGGCATCACGAACACCGCATTCTATGAGGGACAAGACGACATCCTCGACAACGTGCCGATTGTTATCACTTTCGGCATTCTGGCGGGGCGCAACCGGGGCCTGATTACATACGCATATACGTCCGGCTACCGGGGCGCCACTCACTATGGGAACGCGCCGATCGGCGGCCTGGTGGGCACCAACGACGGTCTGATCGAGCGCTCCTGGAGCAGCGCTACCGTAGGCGACGCCGGTGACGCGGGAGGGCTCGTGGGCGCCAATCTCGGACGGATCGTTCAGTCGTTCGCGACCGGCCAGGTCGTCACGCAGACGTTCGGCTCGCCAGGTGGACTCGTCGGCGTCAACAGTGGCACGGTGTCTCAGTCGTACGCTACGGGTTACGTTCTCGGGCTCTCGGCGGCCGGCGGCCTGGCTTTTGCGAATAGCGGGTTGATCGAGCAGTCATTTGCATCCGGTGACGTGCCAACACCTTCCTATCAAGGTCCGTTTTTCCACCCCATTTTCGGTGGAATCGTTGCGTATGGTGCCGGCGGCACACTTGCAAGCAACGTCTACTGGGACAAAGAGACGACAACACAAACGGCGAGCACTGGAGACGTCTCTCAACTGCCTGCATCAAACGGTCTTACTACTGCCCAAATGAGCAATCCGTCGAGCTTCGACGTATCCTGGGACTTCAGCCCGACAGGCGTGTGGGTCATGCCGGCCGGCGCGACCCATCCGGTCCTGCGCTGGCAACTGGCCCAGTAGGCGCTGCTGAGAACCCGCGGCCTGCACGAGCAGGGCTCCGCCGCGTCATGCGGCGGCATCTCAACGGCAGCTTTTTGGGGGAGGAGCCGACGTTCGAATGTCTGCCTGAACACGCGCGCGAGCGTCCGATGATGGCCGAACCTTGCCAATCGTTGTGCGATCGACAAGTGCCGTGTCATGACCGGCAGCATGCACCCAGTACAGACATTCCGGCTTCTCAAGAACGGACGTCCAACGTTCAAAAACTCCGTCCTGTCGAACTCGCCGCACCGGTCCAGCGCATGCATTGCATGGGTGACGCCGACGGAAAGGGATGCTATGGACGAGCATTGTTCATCGCCTGAATGGCGTTATGTGTCGCCTCTACCATGTTGTGAAGCGTGGGCAGTACTGAACGAGAAAAAGGCACTTCGGGAGATGCAAAGACAACTTCAACTGGAACATCAAGTTCGCGCTCGACAATTCCCGAAGCGGGTATCCGAGTCGTTCGACGTTGCTCTCGGTTCATCGGGGGAATGTTCCAAGTAACGTCTCTACGGTTTTGGCCAAAACCAGCATTCACCAGCCCTCTTGGAAAATCAGGGATTTGCCGGATGAGCATGTCGGATGAGAGGCGTGTGTAATCGCCCGACGGAACGAGGAGCCTATGCTTGTCAATGATGTCAAGCCGGTGAAGCAGCGCAAGGGGTTCATTCCCGCCGGTCTCACCATGCGGTCTCAAGTCAAGTAGAGCTTGAAGGAATGCTGGCGAGACCCTATCGGCGAGCTTGTTTCTTGCTGTGCCCTCCAGACCCGCCGCCGTCTCGCTGAATGGAAATTGTATCCACCGTCTCTCAGCCTCCGTGGTCGCCACTGGCGAGACGACCTCCCAATATGCATGATCAAGCGCCGAGCGGAGGTTATGAATAATGTCGCCACAAATGAGGGCACACCGCGACGCGATTTCTTCATTGCGTCGGGCATACGTTGCACGTTCGCCCGTCCTGTAATTTGTTTCTAACATGTACGCGAATGGGCGTGTTCGCGCGAGAAGCGTAGTCAGATTAGTTAGATGCTCCGATGCACGCCTAGTCTTGAGCAACGCACTATCCACGCTAAGCCCCTCAACTTGTTATTAAACGAACCCACGGTCTGTATATGAATCAAGACTCATGCAGCAATATGACCTCGTAGCCGAGTCGCCTACAAGCCATATTGCCGCGAGGGTATCACCATCGATCTTTTTTACGCGGCATGGCAGCGAGCGCGTGCTGAAGTTCGCGTTCGATCTCGCGCAGCGCCGCGCGCGCAAGAAAATCACCGTCGCAACGAAGAGCAGCGGCATCGCGATCAGCATGCCGTGGTGGGACAAATGCGCGGCCGGCATCGCCGCGCAGTATCCGGACGTCACGTGGGACAAGCAGCACATCGACATCCTGTGCGCGCGTTTCGTCCTGAACCCGGACCGTTTCGACGTGGTCGTCGCGACCAATCTGTTCGGCGACATCCTGTCCGATCTCGGCCCCGCGTGCACGGGTACGATCGGCCTCGCGCCGTCGGGCAACCTGAATCCGAACCGCAAATTTCCGTCGCTGTTCGAGCCGGTGCACGGCTCGGCACCCGATATCGCCGGCAAGCACATCGCGAATCCGATCGCGATGATCTGGTCGGCCGCGATGATGCTCGACTTCCTCGGTCATTCGAGCGGCAAGGAGCGCGAAGCGCACGACGCGATCCTGAAGGCGATCGAGGCGACGCTGATCGAGGGTCCGCACACCGGCGACCTCGGCGGTAAAGCAAGCACGAGCGAAGTCGGCGAGGCGATCGCGGCAAAACTCGCCTGATATGAACGACGCGCCAGGCCCATCAAAGCGGGCTGCGAATGACTGGCCGCCGATCGTTCGACATGAAGGGATGACGGCGCAACGCCGGATGCGCCGTTATCGACAGTTGCGCCGCTCGTAGAGCGACCATTCGCCCTCGTGCGTCACCAGGGCGACATCGCATTCGCTATTGGCGAAGAAATCTTTCGGCAACGGCCCCTCCTTGCGAACGAAGAAATAGCGGTACAGACGGCCATTGTCCTTATTCCATTCGAAACCCGCCGGATCGTGTTCGAGCGTCAGCGGGGCCATAGGCATCATGCCCGGCCTGAAGCGCGCGATCTGCGGCACGTAAGTCGCGAAGTTCGGATCGACGAAACCGTGCTTCTCCGCCTGATACCACAGCGACTGGTGCTCGTACGCGGCCGGGCTCCTGTACGCGGGACTCGCGCGATCGAATATCAGACTTAGCGCGCGTTGATCCGGTTCGGTCCGCGACAGCAGCGCGTCCAGCGGCGCGTTCTCGACGGCGAAACGATGTAGACGAACCGTCTGGTCCGCAAAGAAGATCCAGCATCCGGCGATGATCAACGCTTGTACGGCGACGCCGGGCAGCGCACCCCGGTTCGAACCGGACGACGCACGGCGAGCGCCGTTCGCCGACGTTTGCGGCGCGCAGAACATCAACGCATACGCGGGCAACAGAAACAGCGCGAAACGGTGATACAGGTAGGCCGTCTTCAGCGCCGTGCCGGGTACGACGAACCACACGAACGCCACGGCGAGCATCGGCACGATGACCGAGCGATCGGGATTGATCCTGTTGCGCCACAGCCACGGCGCGGCGAACATCAGCGCGACGAGCGGCAAATACACGGCCGCGCTTTTGTTCATGCCCCACACGTAGACGGGCAGCGAGAGCACCCGCTGCAAGTCGAAGCCCCATTTGAATACGTCTACGCCGGGCACCGTCTGCCCGAGCAGCGGATCGGTCGCGCGGCTCCACAACATATACGCGATGCACAGCACGCCGAGCGGCACGAACGGCGCGAGCGCGAGGATCTTGCGGACCAACGTCTTCTGTTTGAACAGCACGAAGCCGACGCCTACCGCCATCGCAAGCAGAAACACGAGCCCGTGACAGAAGAACAGCGCCGTGCCCGCAACCAACATCCATACCCCCTTCCTGACGGAAGTCGCCTTCGCATAGTCGTGCGAGAGCCACATGAACAGAATGCCCAACGGGGTCGCGACCAGAAACGTATAGAAACCCCACATGAAGGCGAAGCCGAAAAATCCCGGCACGAACAGCCAGTCGAGCCGTGGATCGCCGCCCAGATACCTGCGAAAGCCCACGCATGACGCCACGAACGCGAAATACGCGAGCATCAGCACGCAATTGAGCGCGGCGCCGATCGGCATCAGATACGTGAGCGGCAGCGCGAGGCCGTAGCCGACGAGATACGGCGTCAGCAGATTGAGCTGCACGAGGTTTTGCCACGGCGACGTATGCTCGAGCAGATCGCGCAGCAACATCACCTGTCCCGCGTGTTGCGGCAGGTCCACCAGGGGCGGACGCGGCGCGATCCAGAACAACGCTCCGCCATACAGCACGGTGACGATGAAAAGCACGCGCGGAAGAATGGTGGCGAGCCGGCCGGAGCGCGAAAACAGCGCGTCTGCGGACACCGCGTCGGCGCCCGGGGTCGCCGGCGCCGAACGATCGACGGGAGAATTCATAACGTTTGCTCAATGATGAAACGAGGACGCTGCTTGGTTTCGGCGTACGTCTTCGAGATGTAGCCGCCGATCACACCGAGGAAGAGCAACTGGATACCGCCGAGAAAGTACATCGGGATTACCGTCGAAGCCCAGCCGGGCACCGTGAGGTTGGTGAAGATGCGCGCATAGGCGGCCCACGCGCCGAAGCACAGCGAGCCGATCGCCAGCAATGCGCCGATGCGCGTACTCCATTGCAAGGGAACGGCGGAGAACGACGTGATGCCGTCCAGCGCGAGGACGATCATTTTGCTGAGCGGGTATTTGCTCTCGCCCGCAAAGCGCGCGGCGCGCTCGTATTCGACGATCGCAGTCTTGAACCCGAGCAGCGGAATGATGCCGCGCAGGAAAAGATTGACCTCCTGAAACTGACGCAACGCTTCCACTGTCTTGCGGCTCATCAGGCGAAAATCCGCGTGGCCCGGCAGGATATCGACGCCGAACGTCCGGAGCAACTTGTAGTAGTTGCGAGCGGTGAAGCGCTTGAAGAATGTGTCCGTCGTACGTTTGTGACGCACGCCGAAGACGATTTCCGCACCCGACTGATATGCCGCGAGCATGCGTGGAATGGCTTCGATATCGTCCTGAAGATCCGCGTCGAGGCTCACGAGTACATCGCCTTGAGCCGTCATCAGACCGGCGAGCAGCGCATTCTGATGGCCGCGATTGCGCGAGAGTTTGATGCCGCCGCAGCGGGCATTCTGCGCGTGCAGCACTTCGATGATCGACCAGGTACGGTCGCGGGAACCATCGTCAATGAAAGTGATGCGGCTTTCGTTGCTCACCTCGCCGGCTTCGATCAATCGCTCCAGAAGTGCGAGCAGCCGCTTGCTTGTCTCGGTGATAACCTCTTCTTCGTTGTAGCACGGTACGACGAGATTCATCGTCGTCATAGGCAACTCCCCATTCTGAAGCTGGCTCGACCCAGAGTCAGGCACAGAGTCCGGCGTTTAACCTAGTTGGACATTAGTACGCATCGCCGACCACAGGCAAGCATAAGGACCTCTTTGTCCGAAATGTACTAAGGCATCGGAAAAAACGTCGAATTAGAGCCGCAACGGAATTACCACATCGGAATACGAACAACCACTTTTTACTGGCACTGGTCTGCATCAGCATGCCGATACGCGCAAGGCCATGCGATTGTTCGCGTGGTCCCGTATGATTGGGTCGTGGAGACATGGAGAATGCATGAACCGTCACTCCAGATCGCTTTCCAATTGCCTTTGGAACCGATGTTCACGGAAAGGATGAATAGCATGGACAAGGCCGAGTTCGACAGCTTTGCTGACGAGTATCTTTCGCTGCACGCCCGTAACATCGCGGCATCGGGAGAAGGTCCGGAGTTTTTCGCCGAGTACAAGATCCGCGACATCGCCGAGGAGATGACGCGACGCGATGCGCTGCCCGCGCGCATGCTCGATTTCGGATCGGGCGTGGGCACGTCGATTCCATGGGTGAAGCGCTATTTGCCGGACGCACAGCTCACGTGCGCGGATGTATCGGAGCGTTCACTGGAAGTCGCGCAAAGCCGCTTTCCCGATTCGTCGCGCTTCGTCCACTTCGACGGCCACACGCTGCCTTTCGAGCAGGGCGAATTCAATCTCGCCTATGCGATGTGCGTGTTCCATCATATCGATCACGCCGAGCATGTTCATTTGTTGGGCGAACTGAAACGCGTCGTGGGTCCGCGGGGCACGGTCGTCATCTTCGAGCATAATCCGCTGAACCCACTGACCGTCAAGGCGGTCAACACCTGCGAGTTCGATGTGAACGCCAAACTGATCACCGCGCGCAACATGAAGCGGGCGTGCCTCGATGCGGGCTTTTCCGACGTTGTCGTGCGCTTCCGGATTTTCTTTCCTCACATGCTGGCCAAACTGCGTCCACTCGAAAAATATCTGACCCATGTTCCGCTCGGCGCCCAATACGCCGTCTACGCGAGCACCGCATGAAGGCGGCCATTCGATGAACAGTCTACGCACGACAGCATCGCGTACCGAACCTCTTCGCCAGTTCATCAAATATCTTCTGGTTGGCGGCCTCAATACGGTGATCTCGGCCGCCATCATCTTTATCGTGCAAGCGGCGGGCGCGATTCCTGTCGTTGCCAACATAGTCGGCTACGCGATGGGTGTGGGACTGAGCTTCGCGCTCAACAGCAGGTTCACGTTCAGGACGGAGGCCACGCGGCACACCGCCATCCGCTTTCTGATCGTCGTGCTGATCTCGTACCTGGCCAATCTCGCGACGATGGTTTCGGTGTTGCATCTCACGCACGCGCCCTATCTCGCGCAACTGTGCGGCATTCCCGTCTACGTGATCGTGGGCTTTCTCGGCAACCGGTATTGGGCGATGCGCGGGCGCGCACGCTGAAGATGCGCCTCGTATCCACACGTCATTGATATCCGTTCACGATTTTGTCGACGTGGCGGGATACGGTAAGCACATGTCTGAAGAACATTTACTATCTTTTGCGGAAGGCGCCAGGAATAACAACGTCTTACGAAAAGATTATCAATGCCATTCACCGAGGACGCCGCCATGAGTCGAGAAGCCTATCCGATCGAAGTCGCATTCCCCGATATCGCGCCGCACGAGCCATCGTCGTCGGGCGTTGCATACGTCCATACGTTCGATTCGGGCGTGCCCGGCCCGCACGTGATGATCAACGCGCTCACGCACGGCAACGAAGTGTGCGGCGCGATCGTCGTCGACGAGCTGCTGCGCCGCGCGCTGCGGCCGCGACGCGGGCAGCTCACGCTGTCGTTCGCGAACGTCGCCGCGTACCGGCGCTTCGATCCGGCGAATCCGGACGCCGCGCGCTTCGTCGATCAGGACTTCAACCGCGTGTGGACGACGGCGGTGCTCGACGACACGTCGCGCAGGTCGAGCGAACTGCAGCGCGCGCGTGCGATGCGCCCGGTGATCGATACGGTCGACGCGCTGCTCGACCTGCATTCGATGCACGAGCGGTGCAAGCCGCTGATCGTCGCGGGACCGCTGCAAAAAGGCATCGACCTCGCGGTGCGGCTCGGTACGCCCGCCACGGTGATCTGCGACGAAGGGCATCCCGAAGGCCGCCGCATGCGCGACTACGAAGGATTCGGAGATGCCGCGAGCCCGAAGAACGCGCTGCTGATCGAATGCGGCCAGCATTGGGAGCGCCGTGCGGTGGCCGTCGCGCGCGATACGACCGCGCGCTTCCTGCTGCTGGCCGGCGTGATCGACGAAGCGGATCTGCCGCCTGGATGGCTCGCGCCATTGCCGCCCGAGCAGAACATCGTGCGCGTGACACAGCCGGTCGTCGCGACCAGCATGGACTTCAGCTTCGCCGCGGCGTACACCGGCCTCGAGGTTTTCGCCGAAGCGGGCGCCGTGATCGGCTGGTCGAACGGCGAAGAGGTGCGCACCCCCTACGACAACTGCATGCTCGTGATGCCGTCGCTGCGGCAGTTACGCCCCGGTGTGACGGTGGTCCGGCTGGGGCGAATCGAGCGGACGGTGGCCAATCCCGGGGTGACGGCCTGACGGCCAGATCTCTCGACGCCGTTCGCCGGTTGCTTTGGCGCGTTGAGGCGCGCCTCGTCCTTTCTGCGGCCCTATTGCAGCGCGCCGCCTCCCACGCATCGGCGGGCACGTCCGCCACTGCGAAACTCGGGTATTCCCCCGTTGACCGCATCGATTTCATTCCTTACAGTGGCGCGCGTTCGCATAGAGAATCACAGTTCTTTATTCGAACAAATTCCCTCGCCCGGCGCGATTCCGTCAAACCGATCCGTCCGGGATGATTCATTGCCGATGAACGGCCAGTTGGCCCGCCGCAGGCATCGTACGCCGTTGCCAGACGGCGTACAGTCTTAGAGAAGAATAGCTCGTCGTGTCGGGCCTTTCGCTGCCAGGAGACCATCATGAACCGCAGCCCCGCTGTGAACGTTCAAACCTTCATCAACGAGCATCCGTTTTCGCCGTTCCAATGGCTGATCTTTTTCATGTGCTTCATCATCGTCCTGCTGGACGGTTTTGACACTGCTGCGATCGGCTTCATCGCGCCTTCACTGATCACCGAATGGGGTATTGACAAGCCCGCGCTCGCGCCGGTGCTGAGCGCCGCGCTGTTCGGCCTCGCGTGCGGCGCGCTCGGCTCGGGTCCGTTGTCCGACCGCCTCGGGCGTCGCTCGATGCTGGTCGGCTCGGTGCTGCTGTTCGGCGTCGCCTGCCTCGCGTCGGCGTTTTCGACCGGCATCGACCAACTGACCGTGCTGCGCTTCGTCACCGGCGTCGGCCTCGGCGCCGCGATGCCGAACGCGGTCACGATGATGGGCGAGTACTGCCCGGACAACCGCCGCGCCACCATGATCAACCTGATGTTCTGTGGCTTCCCGCTCGGCGCCGCGTTCGGCGGCTTCCTCGCCGCGTGGATGATTCCGCATCTGGGCTGGCGCAGCGTGCTGATCCTCGGCGGCGTCACGCCGCTGCTGCTGTTGCTGCTGTTGCTCGCGAAGATGCCGGAGTCGGTCCGCTACATGGTCGCGAATAACAAGCCGGCCGAGCGGATTCGCGCCGCTCTCGCGCGCATTTCCGGCGACGCGGTGCAGGCCGTCGGTTTCACGATGACCGAAACCGCGCCGCAAACCGGCGGCAAGGGTCTCGGCGTCGTGCTGTCGCGCTCGTACATCGTCGGTTCGGTGATGCTGTGGGTCGCGTACTTCATGGGCCTCGTGATCTTCTACGCATCGATCAACTGGATGCCGATCCTGCTGAAGGACGCCGGCCTCACGCCGCAACGCGCGACGCTGATCTCCGCGCTGTTCCCGCTCGGCGGCGTCGGCGCGGTACTGGCCGGCGTGCTGATGGACCGCTTCAACGCGAACCGCGTCATTGCGGTGTGCTATGCACTGACCGCCGTCAGCGTGTACTTCATCGGTCAGGCGGCCGGCAACGTCGGCGCGCTCGTGCTGATCGTGTTCATCGCCGGCGTGCTGATGAACACCGCGCAATCGTCAATGCCGGCGCTCGCCGCCGCGTTCTACCCGACCGTGGGCCGCGGCACGGGCGTCGCGTGGATGCTTGGCGTCGGCCGCTTCGGCGGCATTGCGGGTTCGTTCCTCGTAGCCGAGCTGGCGCGCCGCCACTTCTCGTTCGGCGGCATTTTCGCGACGATCGCGGTGGCGGGTCTGCTGTCGTGCGTCGCGCTGCTGATCAAGCAGGCGGCACGGCCGCAGGCGGCGGAAGCGGGTGCGTCGAAGACGGAGTCGTTCGGCCATTGAGCCTGCAATGAAATGCGCGCGCCAACGGACCGGTAACGGTTCGATCGAGTGATGACCCAGAAGCCGCCCTGCGAATCGCAGGGCGGCTTTTTATTTCGCTGAACGCCTGGAATCTCTCGCTTACCTGAACGCGAGCAGTTGCTCGACACACAGCAGCACGGCAATCAGAACCATCGCCGCGCCTGAAACCTGGCTAAAGGATCGGCCGCTGCCGCTGTGACGCATCGACGTCACACCCGTTCGCCTGCGGCATTGTGATCCACGGCGGCGAAAAGCGCCCCGGCCTACTTCCCGATACACTACGCAACAATTTTTCCGCGCGCGGCCAGGCGCGGCGATCACCGCCGCTGCCGCGCCGCCGCCGTCTCATATCAGGACTCCGGTAATGAAACGCGTAGTCGTATCCGCGCTCGTCGCGCTGTGCATCGCGCAGCCGGCCGCTCAGGCCGTCGCGCAGACCGTCAGCGATCAATGTTTCGCGCTCGGCGATATCGCCGGCCAGGTCGCGTCGTGGCGCGCACACAAAAAGACCAAAGCTCAGGCGCTCGAGCAGGCCGCCCACTACTACAAAGACCCGTCCGACCGCGCGGCCGTCGACGCGATCATCGAAAAGATCTACAGCCCCGACGCGCCACACATGACGCCCGATCAGGCGAGCATGGCGATCACGTCGGAGTGCGTGAACCAGCACAAGGGGCAGGCATCGCCGCCACAGTGATGCCGGCGTCTCACCCGCGATGCGCTAGCGCCGCCGGAACGCATCCAGCGACGACAGTGCATTGCCGTGGAAATCGAACAGCGTGTTGTTGTCCCACTGGTCGCCGGCGCCGACTTTCCACCCGACGTTCGGCGTCGGAATCCACTCGGGCTCCCACCAGAACACGCCCTTGCCGTGTCCGTCGGGGATCCCCTTCACGATATCGGTCACCGCGCCGAGAAACTGCGCCTGGCCGGCGGGCGTCTGCGGGTACGGCGAGGTGCCGACGTTGGTCATCGAGTCCGGTTCCGGATCGCCGTCGCTGGTCGTCCACGGATACGCGGTCTCGACGACGATCACGTCCTTGTCGTAGCGCGTCGCAAGATCGTTCACATTGCCCTGCAGGTCGCTGAACGAGCCCTGCCATTGCGGGTAATACGACAGGCCGATCACGTCGAACGTGACGCCACGCTGCGTCATGTTGTCGAACCACCAGCGGCTCGTCGCGTTGTTGCCGCCGCTGTCGATATGCAGCATCACCTTGATGCGCCCGTCGACGGATTTGACCGCGTCGTGCCCGGCCTTCAGCAGCGCCGCGAGGTTATCGAGCTGATCGTACTTGCCGAGCGGCCACAGCATGCCACCGGTGATCTCATTGCCGATCTGGACCCACTCGGTTGACTTCCTGCCGTGACGTGACAACCACACCACGTCACGCGTCTTTCCACGCGCAGACGTCGCCGGTATTCAGGCGCGGCTCGCCGAGCACGAACGTCGCATTGCGCGGTGCTGGCACCTGCACCGGTTGCGCGCCGAAATTGAATGCGAAGGTCAAGCCGCCGCGGCGGCGCAGCCTCAGTCCATCGGCGAGTACCTGCGGATCGAGGCCCGCATCGCGCGCCGCCTGCCGCAACAGCGTGCGATGCAGGTCATGCGACAGCCAGCCGGCCACATAGCGCACGTTGCCGTGCGTCAGCAGCGCGGGCCAGGCATCGTCGAAGCGCGCGGCAATGCGTGTCTCGCCATTGGCGCGCACATGCTCGCGCCAGTGCAGCGCGTGACCCTCGGTGCCGTCGATCGACAGCGCGGGCGCGAGCGTCGAGCGCAGCGTTTCGACTTCGAGCACCTGGATCGGCAGCGCGCGCTGCAACGCGCCGGGCGGCAGATTGCCGGGAATCGCGAACGCGTCGGTTTTCGAGCCGCTGCGTGGGCCGAACACCCATTGCGCGTTCGAACGCGCGATCTGCTCGACCAGCGCGGCGTCGATCACCGCGAGACTCGGCACCACGACGAGCTGGTAGCGCGAAAGATCTGCCCGGCTCGACACGATATCGACATCGAGCCCGAGTTCGCGCAGCGACTCGTAGTAGTCGAACGCGAGCGTCTGGTAGTCGAAGCCCTTGCCGTGACGCTGGATTTCGAACATCCACTGCGTCTCGTAGTCGAATACCAGCGCGGTGGCCGCGCGCGCGGGCGCGGCGAGCGTCGACAGCGCCGTACTGCCCGCGATCTCACGCGCGGCCCGTTGCACCTCGAGACCGCCCGGCGACAGTTCGTCGTTCGGCAGATTGAGCCCGGAATGCATCTGCTCCTGCGCATACGGGCACTGACGCCAACGGAAATACGACACCAGCTCCGCGCCATGCGCGAACGCCTCGTACGCCCATAGCCGCACCATGCCCGGCGCCGGAATCGGATTCCACGACGCCCAGTTCACCGGACCGGCCTGCTGCTCCATCACCCAGAAGCGCCCGCCGCCAATGCCCCGGTAGCGGTCGTGATCGAACGCGGACACGTCGGGATGTCCGGTACGCGCGAAGCGCGCCTTCTGCTCCTCCGGCAACGCGATCGACTCAGTGCGCGCAATCGGATAGCTGTCCCATGCGGCGACGTCGATCGCGTTGTCGGCGGCGAAGCGATAGTGATCGAAGGTCGTGAAAAAGCCCATGAAGTTGTGCAGCAGTTCCGCGTTCGGCGCATGCTCGCGCAACACGTCGATCTGCTTGCGATGGAAGCTCGCCACCTCGTCGGACATGAAGCGGCGGAAGTCGAGCAGATGGATCGGATTGGCGTCGGTGGGTGTCAGCGTCGGCAGCCCGATCGCGTCGAACGACGGGTACTCCATGCTCCAGAACACGTTGCCCCACGCGTCGTTCAACGCGCCGATCGTTGCGTAGCGCCGCTGCAGCCACGCGTGAAAGCGCTGCAACGCCGAGGCCGAATAGCTCGGCACCGTGTCGTGGCAGCCGAGTTCGTTATCGGTCTGCCATGCGACGATCGACGGATGCGGGCCATAGCGCTTCGCCATCGCGGTGACGATGCGCACGCATTCGCGCCGGTACGTGTCGCTCGAAATATCGTAGTGACGCCGCGAGCCGAAATTCCAGCGCGTGCCGTCCGCGCGCACCGGCAACACGTCCGGGTGCGCGTCGACGAGCCACTTCGGCGGCGAAGCGGTCGGCGTGCCGAGCACGAGTTTCAGGCCCGCATTCACGAGCGTTTCGACCGCTTCGTCGAGCCATTGCCAGTCGAATTCGCCGGCGCGCGGCTCCATACGGCTCCACGCGAATTCAGCGATCCGCACATGCGTGATGCCGAGTTCGACCATACGTTGCGCGTCGTCGGCCCACATCGCGCGCGGCCATTGTTCCGGGTAGTAGCAGACACCAAGTTGCATGTGAAAGTCTCGTGGTGAGTTGACGTCGAGCCGTCGTTTCAATCGTGTTTCAGGCGCCGTTTATCCCTTGCTCGCCCCGAAGGTCAGTCCGGCGACGAAGTGCCTTTGCATGCCGAAGAACATCAGCACCGAAGGCAACGCGGCCAGCACCGAGCCCGCCGCGACGAGGTTCCACGCGGTCGTCCACTGCCCTTTCAGCGCGGCGACGCCCACCGTGATCGGCGCGGCGTCGTCGCCTTGCGTGAGGCACAGCGCCCAGAAGTAGTCGTTCCACACGAACGTGAACACGAGGATCGCGAGCGCGGCGAGCGCGGGGCGGATCAGCGGCAGCACGATGCGCAGATAGATCGTCCACTCGCCCGCGCCTTCGACGCGCGCGGCCTCGATCATCTCGAACGGCAGTTGCTTGATGAAGTTGCGCAGAAACAAGGTGCAGAAGCCGGTCTGAAACGACACATGAAAGATCACCAGCGCCCACACGGTGTTGAACAGGCCGAACTTCAACGCCATGTCGCGCACTGGAATCATCAGGATCTGGATCGGCACGAAATTGCCGGCGACGAACGCGAACAGCACGGCCGTGTTGCCCGGAAAGCGATACGTCGCCAACGCGAAGCCCGCCATCGACGCGAGCACGATCGCGCCGATCACCGACGGCACCGTGATCAGCACGCTATTGGCGAAGTAATGCAGCATCGGCGTTTGCGTGAGCGCGGTGCCATAGTTCTCCAGCAACGCGAAGTGTTTCGGCCACGTCCAGTAGTCGCCTTGCGACAACTCATCCGTCGAGCGGATCGAGGTCAGCAGCACGGCGAGCATCGGCAGCAGCCAGATAAACAGCGCCAGCGGCAGCGAGGCCTTGTAAAGCGTGCGATTCAGCGGTTTCCAACGTTCGACGGGAAGCGGATACATGACCGGGTACTCCTGAGGTTCAGAGAATCAGCGTTCCTCGCGCAACATGCGGCGCAGATGGAACACGATATAGACGAGCATGATCGCGAACAGCACGACCGCAATCGCGGCGGAATAACCTTCGCGGTAGTACTTGATCGCCTGGTCGTACATGAAATAGGCGAGCACGGTGGAACTGTCGAACGGACCGCCGCCACTCATCACCGCGATCAGATCGAAGCTGCGCAGTGCGCCGATCACGGTCAGCACCACCGCCATGAAGGTGGCGGGCCGCAATTGCGGCAGGATCACGTGCCACAGCAGTCGCAGCCCTTGCGCGCCTTCCATGCGCGCGGCCTCGACCACCTCGGGATTGATGCCGGTGAGCCCGGTCAGATACAGGATCATGCAGAACGGCGCCTGCGGCCACAGCGCGGCGAAGATGATGCCGAACGTGACCGTATGCGGATCGCCGAGCACCGGAATGCCACGGCCGACGATCAGCCGCAGCAGCCCGAACGTCGGATCGTAGAACCAACTGAATACGAGGCCGACCACGACGCCAGACAGCACGAACGGCGCGAAAAACAGCGACTTCACGACGCGCATGCCGCGCACCTGCTGGTTCAGATACAGCGCGAACAGCAGACCGAGAGGCGGCGCGAGCAGAAACAGCGCGAGCCAGATCAGGTTGTTCTTCAGCGCCGTATAGAACGTATCGGACTGAAACAGCTCGACGTAATTGGCGAGACCGGCGAAGGTCTTCGGCGTCATGCCGTCCCAGTGGTAGAAGCTCAGCGAAATGCTGCTGATGATCGGATAGATCACGCACAGCGCGAACAACGCGCAGCCCGGCAGCAGAAAGAAAAACGCGGCGCGATGCTGATGACGGCGCGTCGTCGAGACGCGACGGTGCCGCGCCGCGGGCAGGCGGCGCGCTGCGGTATGAGACATGGAACGGCCTCGTCAGAAATCGAAGGCGGAATGGGGACCCGCAAGCCGGCCGCGCTCAGGCGGCCGGCGCGGCGGGACTTACTTCTGGTAGATGCGCTTGCGCGTCGCTTCGAGATGAGCGAGCACGCTGTCGAGTTGCGACGGATCGCTGTAGAACTGCTGCATGGCCTTCATGCCTTCGTCGGCCATTTCCTTCTGCATATCGCGATCGTAGAACTGCGCGATGCCGCCCTTCGTGTTCGCGAGCGTCTGGAAGCCGACCTTCGAGATCGCGTCCTCAGGCGGCGCCGCCTGGCTGTTCGACGGCAACTGTCCCCAGCCCTTCGCGAGTTCGGCGTTGATCTTCGGCGTCTCCATGAACGCGAGCAGCTTGCGCGCGTCGGCCTTGTTCTTCGCCTTCGCCGGAATCAGCAGCACGTTGACGGGACCGTCCTCGGCCATCGGCACGTTCGCGTCGAGCACCGGAAAGCGGAAGAAGCCGATCTGGTCCTTGATCGACGGCGGGAAGCTCGCCGAGAAGAACGTGCCCATCAGCATCATCGCGGCTTTGCCGTTGTTGAGGATCGGGCCGATCGAATCGACGTCGTACGACAGCGCATTGTCGATAAAGTCGTGATTGTCGAGCAGCGTCTTCCACGTCGTGTAGACCTTCTTCACGCGCGGATCGGTGTACGGAATTTCGCCGGCCATCAGCTTCTGATGGAACTCGTTGCCGTTGATGCGCAGATCGAGATAGTCGAACCAGGCGGCCAGCGTCCAGCTGTCGCGTGCGGCCACCGCGATCGGCGCGACGCCGATCGCCTTCAGCTTCCTGTTGGCTTCGAGCAGTTCGTCCCACGTTTTCGGCTCGCTCCTGATGCCGGCCTTCTCGAACAGATCCTTGCGATAGAAGAAGCCGTACGCGTCATAGCCGAGCGGTGCCGCATACTGCTTGCCCTTGTACGTCGACGCGTCCTTGACCGACGCATACTGCTGCGACCAGCCGTTTTTCGCCCAGTCCGAGCTCAGATCTTCGAGCAGACCACGTTGCGCGTAATAGGCCATCCGCTCGCCGTCGTGCCACGAGACGACGTCGGGTGGATCGGTGGCGAGCCAGCCGCCCATCTGCACCTTGTAGGCTTCCTCGGTCACGTAGGTGATTTTCAGGTCGATGTCGGGATTGGCTTTCTTGAACTGGTCGAACGCATCCTGCCAGGTCGAGCGCTGATTACCGCGCGCCGATACGTTGACGTTCAGCGTGGCCGCGTCGACCGCGGCGCTGCCGAGCGCGCCGGCCATCACGGCGGCGGCGATCGACACCTGTGCGAAACGGCGAAGGCGAAGAGCAATCATCTATGTCTCCTTGTTGACCGGCTACGCAGCGTGGCCGGCGATGTAACCCGCTCTATGGCGGAATTCAGTCTGACGAACCGTTGAAGCAGGTCCGCCGTCGACGATCGTTCAGGCGGCCGCGCGTTCCGGCTCGAACGTGCTACGCCGCAGCGCGAGTCCCTGTTCGTCGAACAGATGACAGGCAGCGGGCGGAACATGAACGCGGACGCGCTCGCCCGCGCCGAGCGGCGTATCGCCGGGCGCCTTCGCGATCAGCGTGCCTCCCGCGTGGTCCGCGTGGATATAGCTGTGCTCGCCGAGCCGTTCCGATAGCACGGTCGCGCACTGAATGAACTGTTCGTCGCCATCGAGCCGCAGATGCTCGGGGCGCACGCCGAGCGTGACGCGCTGGCCGCGTTGCAGCCGTTTACCGTCGACGTGCGCGACCAGCTTTTCCGCGCCGGCCACGAGCGCCACCGTCACACGCCCCGGTTCGATCGACTCGACGTCCGCATCGACGAAGTTCATACGCGGCGAGCCGATAAAGCCCGCGACGAAGCGCGACTTCGGGTGGTGATACAGCTCGAGTGCCGCACCGCTCTGCGCGATGCTGCCGAAGCGCTCGGCATCCGCGCCCGCATGCAGCAGCACGATGCGATCGGCAAGCGTCATCGCTTCGACCTGATCGTGCGTGACGTACACGACGCTCGCATTCGCGAAGCGCTGATGCAGACGTGCGATCTCGACGCGCGTCTGGCCGCGCAGCGCGGCATCGAGATTCGATAGCGGCTCGTCGAACAGAAACACGCCCGGCTCGCGCACGATCGCGCGGCCGATCGCGACGCGCTGCCGCTGGCCGCCCGACAGCGCTTTCGGATGTCGTTCGAGCAAGCTTTCCAGTTGCAGAATCCGCGCGGCTTCGCGCACCTTGCGCTCGATCACGTCCTTCGGCTGCTTCGCGAGCTTCAATCCGAACGCCATGTTGTCGAACACGGTCATGTGCGGAAATAGCGCGTAGCTTTGGAACACCATCGCGACGCCGCGCTCGGCGGCCGGCACGTCGTTGACGAGACGGCCGCCGATATGCAGTTCGCCTTCGCTGAGGTCTTCGAGACCGGCGATCATCCGTAATAAGGTCGACTTGCCGCAGCCCGAGGGGCCGAGAAACACGCAGAATTCATGCTGCGCGATCTCGAGATTCACGCGCCGGATCACCGGCGGATGGTCGCCGTAGGCCTTTTGCACATCGCTCAAACGAATCGTCGCCATGCTGTCTCCGCCTTGATTTAACCGCTTAAATTTTGGCCGAAATAAAACGCCCTGGCCTTGTGCCGGCGGCATTTAATCGCTTAAATTCGAGTTCGACGGATAAAGTCATGGTGGGTGTCTCCGTTACGTTTTTGAGAAAGTTAGCAATGTCGCAGGCCGTTTGCAACATTTGAATTGACCTCCCTAAATATGGGATAACCCGACATGGTCACGTTGTCCGAAGTCGCGAAACGCGCGCAGGTTACCGCCGCCACGGTCTCCAACGTGCTGCGCAATCGCGAGAAAGTCCGCCCTGAAACGGCTGAGCGCGTGCTGCAGGCGATCGCCGAACTCGGCTACCGGCCGAACCTGAATGCGCGCGCGCTCGCCGAAGGCCGTTCGTCGACGCTCGCGCTCATGCTGTCGAACATCTCGAACCCGTTTTACCCGGAGTTCGTGCTCGCCGCCGAGCGCGCGGCGCGCAAGACCGGCCACTTCCTGATGGTCTGCAATACCGACGACGATGCCGAAATCGGCCGCGCATATCTGAACCAGATCGCCGGCACGCTCGCCGACGGCGTGCTCGTGATGAACACGGACATCACGATCAACGATCTGTGCGCGTCTGCGACGCATAGCGCGCCGATTCTGCTCGCCATGTGGGAGCACCCCGAGTCGCCGCCCGAGCTACCGTGCATCGCAGTCGACTTCGCGCGTGCCGGCGAGCTGGCCGCGGGGCATCTGCTCGGACTCGGCCATCGAGAGATCGGCTTGCTGATCGGCGACGGCTGCGGCGGTTTGCAGGACGCGCGCTCGAACGGCTTTCGCGCCGCGATGCGCATGGCCGGCATCGAAGCCGATGCGGCCGCCGTGCTGCAGATTCGCGACTCGATCGACGCCGGCTTCGCCGCCTGCATGGAACTGATGGCGAACCGCCCGCAACTGAGCGCGATCTTCGCGACCAACGACCTGCTCGCGATCGGCGCGATCCAGGCGTTGATCACGCTCGGCCGCTCGGTGCCCGACGACGTGTCGGTGATCGGCATCACCGACATTCAGCTCGCGCATCAGGTGCATCCGGCGCTGACCACGGTCGCGATTCAAACCGCGGCCGTCGCGGAGCTTTCCATCGAGAGCCTGATCCGTTTGATCCAGACGCCGGAGCGGCAGCCGTCGATGGTGCTCGGGCCACCGCCCGAGCTCGTGGTGCGCGCCTCGACCGGGCCGCGCAGGAAACGCTGACGCGTTAGTTCACGCGCTCGGTCGCCATCCGCGTGACGATGTCGAACGCCTTCTGCGTCGCGCCGACGTCGGCCCTGCCCTGGCCGTGGATGTCGAACGCGGTGCCGTGCGCGGGCGTCGCGATCGGAATCGGCAAGCCGCCGTGCACGGTCACGCCGCGCCAGAAACCCATCAGCTTCATCGCGATCTGGCCTTGATCGTGGTACATCGTGACGACGCCGTCGAAGGCCTTCTGGTCGCGCGCGCGCACGAAGATCGTGTCGGCGGGAAACGGTCCCTGCGCGTCGTAGCCGAGCTTGCGCGCGGCCTCGACGGCCGGCGCGATCACGTCGATCTCCTCGCGGCCGAACGCGCCGTTGTCGCCGTTGTGCGGATTGAAACCGCATACCGCGATACGCGGCCGCGGATGGCCGGCTCGCTTCAGGCCTTCGTGAATCAGCCGCACCGCGCCGACGATGCGCTCCTCCGACAGCTTCGCGCTGACGTCCTTCAACGCCATATGCGAGGTCACGCGCGAAGTCCATAGCTCGTCGAGCACGTTGAACTCGCAAAAGCTGCCCGTGTAGCCGAGCTGCTTCGCGAACCACTCCATCTCGTCGCCGGTTTCCATGCCGGCCAGATGCAGCGAGGTCTTGTTGACCGGCGCGAACAGCATGCCTTGGGTGACGTTGCTTTGCGTCAGCGCGAGCGCGTGCCCGAACGCGGCGAGACTATAGCGGCCGCCGTGTTCGGTCGCCACCGCACGCTCGAAAGCTTGATCGCCGGGCAGACGGAAATCGATCAGCGACGGCACGCCCTCGCGTTGAAACGCGGCATGCGCATCTTCGACCACGTCGTAATCGAAGCGCTGCTGCGCGATCTTCATGCCGGTTTCGAGCTCGCGCCGGTCGCCGATGATCAGCAGCTCCGCGCGCGCCCGGTTCGCCCGCTGCGCGAACAGACGCGCGATCAGCTCGGGACCGATACCGGCGGGGTCGCCAAGAAGGACTGCGATGCGTGGCTTCATGTGCTTTCCTCGGATCGGTCCACTCATTCGACGATGTTGAAGTCGGCAAGATGCTTGTCGCTCAACTTGATGCCAAGACCCGGCACGTCGTCCGACAGTTGCAGATAGCCATTTTCCGGCTGCGGCTCGCCTTCGAAGATGTAGTAGAACAATTCGTTGCCAACTTCGACATCGAACACCGGGAAGAA
The DNA here is from genome assembly GCF_014397665.1 of Paraburkholderia sp. UCT2. NCBI lineage: Bacteria > Pseudomonadati > Pseudomonadota > Betaproteobacteria > Burkholderiales > Burkholderiaceae > Paraburkholderia > Paraburkholderia sp. UCT2. The sequence goes on along the minus strand of NZ_VZQO01000068.1, from coordinate 8,396 downwards.
CTCCGACATCGGGCTCGCGGTGCTCGACATCGTCAGATGATAGTTGTGCATCTGTCCCGCATGCGGAATCACCGGCACCGACCACGCTTCGGCCATCGCGTTGATCTTGCGCGCCGCCGTGATCCCGCCCACGCGATTCGTGTCGTACTGGATCACGTCGATCGCGCGGCGTTCGAGCAGATCCTTGAAGCCATAGCTCGTGAACTCATGCTCGCCACCCGACACCGGCATCAGGTTCATCTTCTTCAACTCCTGATAGCCTTCGACGTCGTCGCCGATCACCGGCTCCTCGATCCAGCGTGGATTGAATTCGGCGAGGCGCGGCAGCATTCTGCGCGCGTATTCGAGCGTCCAGCCCATATAGCATTCGAGCATGATGTCGACTTCGTCGCCGACCAGTTCACGCAACAGACGCACCTGTTCGATGTTCTTCGCCATGCCTTTCGGGCCGTCTTTCGGACCGTAGCCGAAGCGCATCTTCATCGCGGTGAAGCCGCTGTCCAGATAGCTTTCCGCTTCGCCGAGGAAAGCGTCGCGATCATCGTTGTTGTAAAGCTTCGATGCATAGCACCAGATCTTTTCTTTCGTGCGTCCGCCGAGCAGCTTGAACACCGGTTTTTTCACGGCCTTGCCCATGATGTCCCACAGCGCGATATCGATCGCGGAGATCGCCGCCATGCCGATGCCTTTGCGGCCCCACGCGAGCGTGCGGCGATACATCTTCTGCCAGATGTATTCGTTGTCGAACGGGTCTTCGCCGATCGCGATCGGCGCGAGGTATTCGTCGATGATCTGCTTCGCGATGCGCGGCGCGAGCGCGCAATTGCCGATGCCCACGGTGCCGTCGTCGCATTCGACTTCGACGACGAGCCAGCCGTGAAAGCGGAACGACCCCATCGCATCGCCACGCTCGTACAGAATATCTACCGCGTTCGTGCAGAAATGCGCTTGCGGCGGCACGACTTTGCCTTTCCACTCGAAAATACGCGTTCGGATATGCTTGATTTTCATGTTCGACGATCTCCTTCAGAGAATCAGAGAGTCAGTGGCCCGGGCGTTCGCCGAGCGGGCCGCTGCGATGAGAGACGGAATGGGAGGCGGCAGGGGCGAAGCGGAACGTCAGCAGCAGCAATGCGCCGATCAGTCCGACCACCGCGAGCGAGAACATACCCGCCTGCGAAGAGCCGATCGCGCGCTCGGCCAGCCCCTTAAGATTCGGCGCGACGAAGCCGCCCAGATTGCCGATCGAATTGATCAACGCGATGCCGCCCGCGGCCGCGGCCCCGCCCAGGTAACCGGTGGGCAGCGTCCAGAACAATGGCTGCACGCAGACGAAACCGATGGCGGCGAAACAGAAGGCGGTAATCGCAAGCGTGACCGACGACGTCATCGCCGACGCGGCAATGCCGAACGCCGCGAGCGCGAGCATCGCCGCGGCCCAGATACGGTGATGACCGTGGCGGTCGGCGTAGCGCGTCACCCAGAACGTGCCGATGATCGCAGCGATCCACGGAATCGCTGTCAGCATTCCGACCTCGACGCCGACATGGCCGCCGCTCGCGAGCCCGGCGATGCGGGTTGGCAGATAGAACACGACGCCATACACGCTCATCTGCACCGCGAAGTAGATCAGGCCGCAGAACAGTACGCGCGAATCGCGCAGCGCCGCTAGCACCGAAGCCGGACCATGCGCGAGCTTCTGGCGGTCTTCCTGGCGCAACGCGTGATCGAGCGCGTCACGCTCTTGGGCATCGAGCCAGCGCGCCTGCACGGGCCGGTCGGTCAGATAGAAGTAAGCGACGATGCCCACCACCGACGCCGCCAGCCCCTCGACGACGAACAGCCATTGCCACGGATGCATGCCGAACGGATTGCCCGCATCGAGCAGCAGACCCGAGATCGGGCTGCCGAGCAGGAGCGCGAGCGGGAAGCCGAAATAGAACATGCCCATCGTCTGCGAGCGCGTTTTCGCGGGAAACCAGTTCGACAGGAACAGGATGATGCCGGGAAAGAAACCGGCTTCGGCGATGCCGAGCAGCGTGCGCAGCACATAGAAGCTCGTGGCACTGTCGACGAAGGCGGTGCACGCGGACACGATGCCCCACGTGACCATGATGCGGCTCATCCAGATGCGCGCGCCGAAGCGGTACATCAGCAGGTTGCTCGGTACTTCGAACACCGCATAGCCGACGAAGAAAATGCCGGCGCCGAACGCGAACGCCGCGTCGCTCAAGCCCGTGTCGGCCTGCAGCACGTTCTTCGCGAAGCCGACGTTCGCGCGGTCGATGAACGCCAGTACGTACATCAGGATCAGAAAAGGCAGCAGCCTCGTGCGCGCTTTGGTAATCGCGCTGTCGAGCGCGGGGCTCGCGGTCATCGTCATGCGTCGTCTCCGGTTTTGTCTTGTCAACGCGAACGGCGTTGCGATTGCCGTCCTGCGATAACCGCTAGTGTGCGAAACTATCCGATAACTGACCACTGAATAATTCGAATCGGCCGATTCGCTAAAGTTATCGCTCATGATCCCGCCCGCCTCCACCATTCGCAAACGCTTGCGCCTGCGTCATCTGCAACTGATGGTCGCGCTGTCGGAAATGGAATCGCTGCGGCGTGCCGCCGACGATCTCGCGATGACCCAGCCCGCCGCGACCAAGGCCTTGCAGGAACTCGAAGACACGCTCGGCGTGTCGCTGTTCGTACGCCATGCGCGCGGCATGGAGCCGACGATCTTCGGCGAGGCCGTGATGCGCTATGCGCGCGTCGTGTTCCAGGATCTCGACGAGCTGCGCGAGGAATTGGCCGGCATCGAGGCCGGCGACATCGGCAAGGTGCGCATCGGCGCGGTGATGGCGCCGTCGCCCGAATTGCTGACGCACACGATCGTCAAGCTGAAGGAAGCACACCCGCGCCTGCAGATGGCGGTCACGATCGACACCAGCGACGTGCTCGTGCAGTCGCTGCAACAGGATCAGCTCGATATCGTGATTGGCCGGATTCCCGATGGTTTTCCGGCGCTCGATCTGAGCTTCGAGACGTTGGCGGAAGAGGCGCTGTCGATCGTCGTGCGGCCCGATCATCCGGCCGTGAAAACAGGCAAACAAACGGGCACGCGGCCGAAGCTCACGGACCTCGCGCGCTATCCGTGGATCATCCAGCCGCATCCGAGCCCGATGCGCCAGGTCATCGATCAAACGTTTCGCGAGTCGCGCGTCGCGCCGCCGGTCAGCACGGTCGAGACGTCGTCGATTCTGACCACGCTGTCGTTGCTGCGCGACTCGGACATGCTCGCCGTGCTGCCGAGTTCGGTCGCGCAGTACTACGTCGCGCTCGATGCGATCGCCGCGATCGCGACGCCGCTACGCGGCCAGCTCGCACCGTATGGGCTGATTCTGCGCAGAAACCGGCGCATCACGCCGGCGATGCAACTGGTCATCGATTCGATTCGCGCGGCGTGAGGTTTTCTGCGAAGCGCAATTCGCCGCCCGCATTGATGTCCGCGAGATCCGGGTGAGCGCGAGCCGCGTCGAGCGGAATATCCGGCCGCATGAAGAAGGTCGCGACGATGCCGAGCGCGAGCAGTCCGAGCGAGCCCGCGAACGGCAGCGTCCAGCTACCCGTGCGGTCCACGATCAGGCCGAACACGATCGGCGTGAAAATCCCCGCCACCGCCGAGCCCGCATTCACGAGCCCGCTCGCGACACCGACGTGCCGCGGGCTGATGTCCATCGGCACGGCCCAGATCGGCCCGATCGTCATTTCGAGGAAGAAGAACGACAGGCTCATGCACGCTGCCATGACCGGCAGCGACTTCACGACCATCACCGGCGCGAGGAACACCAAAGCGCCGAGAAACGCGCAGATGATCACGTTGCGGCGCGCCGCGACGACGTTGCGCGTACGCTTCAACACGCGGTCGCTGAGCACGCCGCCCGCGGTATTGCCGACCACGCCGGACAGAAACACGCCCGCGGAGAACATCGCCGAGCTTTTCAGATCGAGGCCGCGACCGTGCATGAAGAACGTGGGCAGCCAGGTGAAGAACAGCCAGCCGGTCCAGCCGTAGCAGAAGTAGACGAGCATCGTTGGTGCGATGCGTTTGAGCAGACGCCGCCACGGCGTGGGCTCGCGCGTCGCTTCGACCGCTGATTGACGGACCGGTGGCAATTGCGTTTCCTGCTCCGCGGTCATATGGCGATGCTTGCGCGGATCGTCGGTGAAATACCATGCGTAGATCACGACCCACACGAAGGTCAGCGCGGCGACCGCGAGAAACGACACCCGCCACGACGAATACGCGACCAGCAGCGCGATCAGCGGCGGCGTGATCGCATTGCCGAGCCGCGAGAACGAATGCGTGAGGCCTTGCACGAAGCCGCGCCGGTTCGACGGGAACCAGTTGGTCAGCGCCCGCGCCTGCGCGGGCAACGCCGCGCCTTCGCCGATGCCGAGCAGCAGCCGCGCGCCGAACAGCGACGCGAGCCCGCCCGCGAGACCGGTCGCGACCGTCGCGACGATCCAGATGCTTGCGCAGGTCACGAGCGTGAGCTTCGCGCCGAAGCGGTCGCTGACCCAGCCTCCGATCACCTGGCACAGCGCGTACGTGTATGCGAACGCGGCGAACACGAGGCCGACGTTGGTATTGCTCAGATGCAGATCGTCGCGGATCAGCCCGGCCGCCGCCGACAGGTTGACGCGATCGAGATACAAGATGAACGACATCGCGCACATGAGCGCGAGAACCGCCCGGCTGACCTTGGGTCGCAGCATCGTCTCCTCCGGATTGTCGCGTGAGCCCGCGCCGATGCTCCGACGTTGGCGTCCGCTATGGCTTGTTTTGTGCGCACATTATCAGAAGCCGGGTGATAGTTGACCAATGAATTGTTTGGATACAGCGATCACTGGGGGTTATCGCTTTCATCCTTCGCCCATAGCCGAGCGTTGACTGTCAGGTATAGATTTGGGGCTCCATGCGACCGACCCGCAGTACGGCGCAAAACTGATCAGCATCATTCGCTCACGCCATCTCGATCAATATGACGTCCGGTAGAACAGACAAAACCTTGAGGACACGATTGGTGACCTTCGCTCCGCTTCTCGCCAGCGTGCACGCAATGGCATCGGGGCAGACGATCGCCACAGCGGATCAGGCAGCGGACCGGGCAGCGAAAGTTACCCAGAGTCACCATCTATCCTCCAACCGCACCCAATGCCTGATGTTCGACGTATCCGATGAGAAGCGCTATTTCGTGGTCGGGGTTCACGAGAAACATCCGCCCGAATGCGGTGGCGATCCGGCTACCGATCGATCTCAGCACCCCAGCCATGTGAGCGAAATGGTTGAAGAATTCCTCGCTCCACATCTGTTCGGACGATAGCGATACGGGGATTAGTTTGATTGGTTCGCGACAATTGTGCCGTCTCCACTAGTGCGAGGCTTTTCGGAGCAATCCTAGAGGGCTCAATTGTCAAAAGCCGATGGATGTAACTGAATTTTGGCCGAAGCAATCTGCTTGGCTGAAAGACGCAGCTTCGCGCGTAGCCACGAACGAATGCCTTCCAGATAGGTTTTATCTTTCGGAGTCGTGCTTTGCTTGATGCGTCTGGTCAGCTTGGTTTCCGCCGTGTAGACATCAAGGAGATTAATTGTCCTCAGATTCGTAGGCGTTGTGGCTTTTCTTTCGATTGCCAGGATGTGGGTCACGTCAGCCGGATCAAGAATCCCGGTCTTTCGAAACTCCTGATAAATGGTTTGAAGAGGTTGATATCTAACCATTGGATTGATACCAGGGATGTTCGCAACTTTCTCCATTCTGAGCAGCAGATAGCGTTTTGCAATCGCAGCATCGCGCAGCGCAGCGTCCTGCGGGTCTGGGCCATCACTACCGCCCGTCCCTCCACCCGATTCACCACCTCCCAGCTGGTCAGATTCCCGAGCCGTAAAATCGGGAATGCCCTTCAGAGCCTCCCTGCCACCCAACGTCTCTGCAGCGCAATGCGGTCCATATGGATGTTCGGTTCCATCGTCATGTTTCAGGAAGAATGCAACGCCGGAACTCAGCGCCCTGTTATTTCCATTCATAACGCATCGATGACAACAGGTGTCTGGGTCAACAAAGTCCTTGCGGTCAGCAGTCAATGTCATTCGGGTACCTCTCGAACAGTTGAATTCACTTCTTTATGCCAAATCCCACAGGAGTATCCGACGAAGTTTGGCTACGATGTCATCAGCCGTCTGCTCCAGTCAAATCGGCAGTGTTGGTCGCAATGTGAGTCTCACGCGCGATTTCGGTACCGGCTACTTTCACCGAGAAATCGAGCGCCAGCCTCCCTGAGGGCAAGCGCCAAGGGTGGGACTGACATACCTAACAATCCAGCACGATATGGCTCTTCGCGACGCGAGGGCGCGCACGCTGCGGAAACGGACAAGCTCTCAAGTCTGCCCGCTCGGGGTAATCGACGATCTACTCTGCGCTGTCGAATGTACCAAACTAGCCGTACTGAGACCAACGACCTCACATCGTCTGACCAACCAAGTCCTACCTTCTACAGCTTCAACTGACTACCCGGCAACGGCGGTGTTGCGGCCGAACGGACAAACCGGCTAAGCCGCTCCCGCGATTCGAGCGCCCGAAGGCAGTTTCATGACGCATTGCCGACGATACGCAGTTTGCCGTCGCTGTCGACCAGCTCGCGTCGCATCGAGAACAGCCGGCCACACCCAACACACGACCAGCCGCGGTCATCAGTGCGCTGCGCGCTTCCCGAGCGACCACAAAACGGACATGGTGTCGTCGCACCCGGTGCGACACCCAGACTAATGCGCGACGAGAGGCCGCCGCTGGGTTCCAGCTGATCCGCGAATTCAGCGAACATGTTGCGCCATTTCCCGATCATTCCGGGACTGGTACCGACGATTTCCGACACCTGCATGAACGACAGCGGTAGCGACAGATACCGGATGCACTCCCGCATGCGCTCGAGTGTACCCATTTTCGTGTTCACGAACGGTGTACCGCGGCGCCGGGTAAATTTCAGTTTGCAGGCAGGGCATGAGAAGCGTGGAAAGCCGCCGTTCGGACGTTCGGAGAAGCGGGTTTTTCGGCTGCCGCAATCCGGGCACGGAGGTGGCCGGTGACTGATCGAATTCAGCTCGTCGAATTCGCGCATCAGGGCAGCGGTCAGTTTCAGGTCTTCGCATACGCCGATCTCGTCGAATACGAGCGGCGCGGGATCGACCTCGGTCGGTCGCCCGCCAAGCCGGACACGGCGTTCCCATTCACCGCCCGGATCGAGTTCCCGCAGCCAGAGACGAAAGGCCGTGACGCGCTCCTTGATGTCATCCGGCAGACTGCCCATCCGGTGTCCAGCTTCGACGCACGAAACCGGTTGCGACAGCAGGGACACGAATACATCGAGCTTTTTGAGGTGTTTTTCGCACAGCGGTGTGCCGACGGTGCGGCTGAACTGACGTCCGCACGTCTGACAATCGAATACTGGCATCCGGCGGGTCTGCCGTGTCCTGAATCCCGCGCTGTTGATGTGGTCGCCTCCACAGCGCGGACAATCCGGTCGCGGGTCGTGCCTTGGGGACAGCAACGCGTTGATCCGCGCGCTCAGGAATGCCGTCAGTTCCTTGTCCTCCCCCGCGTTGTCTGCGGCGGCAGGCGCCCGTGTGCTGATAGATCTTGCTTTCATCGTTCAGAATTGTGCTGTCGCATGAAACCACGACCGTCGTCCGCGTCGTCGCGAAGCCGGGTGCTTATAGACAGACGACCCGGCAAACAGGTCAAGCAGGAGCGAGCCGGTCTTCGCCGATGCGAGGGCCATGATGCCGAGCACCGCGTTCACCAGCTGGTCACAGTCGAGATGGACGGCGTTTCGATGATATCCAACCCCTAGTGGAGGCCCGCATGGAGCTACTGACCCCGTCGAGCCAGTTGGCCACTGAAGCTCGTCGCACCAGAAGAAGCCCATTTCGGCGGCGAGCATCGTCTCACCGTCGAAAGCGCGCGTGCCCCGTCCAGCGGGGCACGATGGCAACCGACGTGATCAGTCCGTGCCAGATTTCGGTGATCTCGGACCGTATAGCAGACCATTCGGCGGCCCCGCGTGCAGCAACCGGTAACTCGTCACGGCAGCAATGTCGTGACTTTTGTCCGTCAGGGAGTTTGAAATCTGCTTGACCGCCGCTGTCACGAGCATGCCGATCAGGCCGCCTCCGCTGTAGTTGTTCCCCTCGTTGCTGTTGGCACTTGCGCTGCCCTGCCACAGCACATCACCAGTCTTCAGGTCAACCAGCCTGGCCGACGCCGTGACGACAGTCGCGCTATCAACCACGTGGTACACGGTGCCGAATTGCGTGATCTTCGAATACAGCGCGGCGTCAGCACCGAAGA
>NZ_VZQO01000067.1:0-30911 GCF_014397665.1 Paraburkholderia sp. UCT2 | reverse complement strand
TTCTCCCTGGCGAAAACGACTGCGTATGGGCGGCAAGCGCCTGGACCGCGGATGCACCACCAGGCGGCCGTTCTACTTTGAAAGCCGCCGCCGAGTCCGCATTGGGGCGAAGGGCAGATCCGGGTCGCGAGCCGCCGACCGCCGTCAGGCAGGAGTCGGCCCAGAGCGTGTCAAAACGCGTAGACACCGGAAATTAGCGAAACCTGTCTTGCCGCAGGTCGCGACTTTTCGATTGCGGCGACCGGGCGTCAAATCAAAGCCGAAAGTATCGCGACGGCGCAGCGCCGCCCAACGGACGTCACGCCCGCATCGCCGTCATCACCGCTTTTGAACCGAGTAGCTTGATCACTCGCTTCATGTTGTACGCCAGCACGTGCAAGCTCATCTCCGTACTCACGCGCTCGATGGTCCGCGTCAGGAAATGAGTGGCGCCCATCCATGCCTTGATCGTCCCGAACGGATGCTCGACAGTCTGTCGCCGGATGCGCTCGATGTCACCGACTTCGGAATGAACACGCTTATTCCGGCCTCATGGCATGCAAGTATCTCCTCGCTCTTGTAGTAGCCCCGATCCGCAACTGCAGTGAGCTTGTCGACGGCCATCTCTGTACGGGCAAGCTTCGCCATCGACGTCAACTGATCACGATCGATGCCATCATTGGTAACGACATGCGCGACGATCAAATGGTGCTTCGTGTCAACCGCAGTCTGGACGTTGTAGCCGACGACCCCGTTCCTCCTGTCTTCATCGAACGAGCGTCTGGATCCATGAGCGATACCTGTTTGTCGGGTGCTGCGTTGAGTTGGGCCTCGATCTCCTTGAGGCTTCGCATCTGTTCCTTCAAGGCCGAAATCTTGTCCTGCAGTCGCTCTGTCCTGACCTTTGCGATTGCAGGCTCCTGATGATCCGCTGTGTCCATCGCCTCGAGATAGCGGGCGATACTTGACTCGATGTCGCGCAAGCGTCGTTCGAGCTTCGCGCTCGTGAAGTTACGGTCGCGGTGGTTCACCGCCTTGAACTTGCTGCCGTCAATCGCAACGATCGCTTCAGCGAAAAGGTCCAGACGCTGGCAAAGCACGACGAACTGACGGCAGACGCTACGGATCGCTTTGCCGTTGTCCTTACGGAACCGCGCTATGGTCTTGAAGTCGGGCGTCAGGCGGCCGGTCAGCCACATCAGTTCGACGTTACGCTGGGTCTCGCGTTCAAGGCGGCGGTTCGATTGGATACGGTTGAGGTAACCGTAGATATAGATCTTGAGCATCACCTCTGGGTGATACGACGGCCGACCAGTCAACGCTGGTTCGACGCCTTCAAACCCAAGCTTCTGAAGGTCAAGCTCGTCTACAAAGACATCAACCACGCGCACGGGATTTGTGTCCGTCACGTAGTCATCAAGCGCTTCAGGGAGGAGAAAGCTTTGAGTACGATTGTCGCCTTGAACGAACCGTTTCGTCTTGCTTATCCCTCGCTGTCGGATGGCAAGTTTCAGCGCTCCAAAAACCGTTTTGACACAATCTGAGCCAAGAGCGGCCGCTCGGACGCACTTTGATGCAACCCTTGGAATGTCGGCTCCCGCCCAGACTCCAGACCTTCCGTCCGCAATCTGGCCATGGTCTGGCGTCGCATGCCCCATCCATCGCCATAAGCATGGTGGCACGTCTGCGAAGCTACCGACGCCGCTTCGCTCAAAACGCTTACGTCCACTGGAACAAGCCGGCCCTCTCGGCAAGAGCCGATCGGCGTCGAGGTTTTTTGTTTCGGCAAAGATCCAGGTGACGCGTCTCTCAGCGCCCAACCGGCCTGAATAAGCGATTCTTGTCGAGCGTGGCTGCATCGAGTGTATTCTCGCTGCCTTCCGCAGGCGACCCGGGGGCGGCGTCTTCCAGCGCCGGCCCGGTATAGCGGCCTCGTGGCCGTATGACCTTGCTCACCCGGAGTTGCTCAATGCAGTGCGCGAGCAAACCCACGCTCCGGGCTGTTGCGAACAACGCGAACGACGCATCGCGCGGCAACGCCAGTTGAGCCGTCAGGGCCGCAAGCGCAACGTCGATATTTGGCTTGAGCCCGGTCAGCTCAACCACCTTGTTGATGAACGACATGATCTCTTGAGGCGGATTCAGCACTTCGAGCACTGCGGCCGCCCTCGGATCGCCGTCCGGATACAGATGATGTCCAAACCCGGGGATTGGAATGGCCGACTGCAAGTGATGGGCAACCACGTGCTGCGCACCGAGTCTTCCGACGTCGTCGAACACGGCCCGCACGCGGCCTGACGCGTCGCCATGCAGTGGGCCGGAGAAAGTCGCGAGTCCCGTGAGCAGGCATCCGGGCAGCGACGCGCCGGTGGAGGCGGTAATCCTGGCGGCGAACGCGGAACTCGTAATCTCATGGTCGGCCACGAGGACTAAGGCACGACGGATAAGTTCGGCGCCATCGCGGTCCTGGCCCCAACCAAGCGCGAGCCGCTCATGCGTCATTTGTGCGTTCGCGCCGCGTCGCGCACCAAACGCTTGTGCGATGAGCGCCACGAGCCGGCCGGCCTCGACATGCAGTGCGCTGTCCGTGCGTCCGAGGGTCGAGTGTCCACAGGCCGCGAGCGCTGCCAGCGATGTGAACGCGCATTGCCTGCCGCGCTCGTCGCCCTGTAGCGGCAACTCGCCGCTTTCGAAGGAAACGGGGGCGCGCGCGTTCCAGAGAATGGCCGCCACGTCTTCAAGCGTCGCCGCGTCCGAAAGCCGGATGCTATCCCGCCCCCGGTAGTAGGGCCGGCCTTTTGAGAAGGTGGTAATGCTGCTGTAAATGCAGGGTTCCGCACCGAATATGGTCCCGGCGGCGAGCGCTTCGCGCTTGCGTCCCACCTGCTTTTTTCGGCACAGACCGGCGACGTCCTCCGCGCGATAGAGGCTCTTGCGTGGGTCGAGCGGATCCGGCATGACGGCGATGGTACCTCGACTTACATACGCATAGACAGTCTGCGCCTGCACTCCGAGTTGTCGAGCCGCTTCAGTCAGAGTGATCCAGTTTCGCATGGGATGGCAAGCAAGGTGATGCAGCGCAACGGGGCAACGGGGGAGTGACGACGCAGATCGCGCCTTGCACTCGAGCACGACCGATCCAGCGCCAATATTGACGTTTTTTCAGGTAAAAGTCATCTCGGCGGGTCGCCGCTCCAGTATCTCAACGAGAATGTCACCGGGCGACCGCACGAGGCAGGCTCTGACGCCGGGGCGAACCTGCTTGATCGGTTCGACGATTTCCGCGTCGCAGAGCAACAGATGCACGAACGCCGCGTCGATATCGTCCACGACCACGCCGAAATGATCTATGCCCTGCTGCCGCTCGCAGCGAGGGTGGCCGGCTTGGACGCTCGCCAGCGAGGTGATGAAAAGGTTGATGCTGCCGATGCGCAAATCCACTCGCCCAGGACGACGCACGATCTCGGCGTTCAGGCAGCGCGCAAACCATGCCGCAGTGGCTTCGGCGTCCGCCGAGCACAGTTGCAGATGATCCCACTTGAATTCAATCATCCGATTTCACCGTATAGTTGAAAGCATCACAGTTCGATGCGGGAAAGCTTGCCCAGCAGCACGGAATACGAAAACGTTCCGAGCAGGCAGATCGCGCCCATCAGGTTGAGGGCCCAGTAGAAGTGGCCGGTGTGCTGGGTGATGTAGCCGATCATGAGTGGCGTGGTGACGGCCGCGATGTTGGCCGCGAGGCTCGTGATGCTGCTGGTCAGTCCCACGTACTGTCGAGGCGCGATTTCGGAAACGGCGGCCCACGACATCGACCCGACGCCCTGCGCGAAGAACGCGATCGTCAGGATGGCGATCACCACCTCGTTCGACTCGACGAAATTGACAAGCACGATAGACGCGCCGAGCATCGTGCCGATGATGAGCGGAGCCTTGCGCGCTGTCGAAAGCGCCACTCCGCGCCGAATAAAAAAGTCCGAAAGGGAGCCGGCCGCGAGGATGCCGACCGTGGCGCCGATAAAAGGCAGTGCCTGGAAGATCCCAACCTTGATCATCGACATGTGACGCGCTTCGATCAGATAGGTCATGAACCACGTGGTGAAGAAGACCAGCAGCGTGTTGTTACAGAATTTTCCGAGACAGATGGCGAGAACCTGGCGGTAGCTGAGCAGCTTGAGCGCCATGCGCCAGTCGAACTTCTCGCGGGGCTTGCGCGTCGCCGCGGCACCTTCATTGATGTATTGCAGCTCGGTGGCATTCACGCGCGGGTGCTGATGCGGATCGCGGTAAACCCGGTACCAGAGCAGACTGAACAGAATGCCGAAGCCACCGGTCACATAAAAAACCGTCCGCCAACCGTACGCGGCGGAGATCCACAGCAACAATCCGGTGAACAAGGGCGTCCCGATGTATTGCCCCATTACATAGACGCTGGTCGCGAAGCCGCGTTCCCGGGCGGGAAACCACAAGGTCACGGCGCGTGCGTTTGAAGGGAAGGCCGGCGCCTCCAGTGCGCCGATGGCGAGCCGCGACCCGAGCAGCATCTGATAGCCGGTCGCGAAACCCTGCGTCAGCGTGGCGAATGACCAACCGACCAGAGACAGCGCATAGGCGAGGCGTGAGCCGAGAATGTCGGTCAGCACCCCGCCGGGCACCAGCGCAATGGAATAGGCAAGACCAAATGCCGCAAACAGCTCGCCCATCTGCATCTTGTTGAGCGCCAGCCCCTTCGAGAGGCCCGGCGCAACGATGCCCAGCGCCGACCGGTCCACGTAATTCAGAATGGTGGCCATGAGCAACATCGAGAGCACGACGTAGCGGACTCTGGAGCGATTCGTGGTATCCGCGTAAGCCGGGGTTCCCACCGGCAATGTTTGTTCCTCTGCGATTTTCATCGGTGTCTCCGTAACATTAGCCTGTTGTTTTTTTAGTTGGCTTAAGGGCGATTTATCCGCGGCCGACGAACGGCATGGCGGTCGCCATGATGGTCATGTTGAGAACATTTGCTTCGAGCGGAAGACTGGCCATGTGCACGACTGCATTCGCCACGTGCGTCACATCCATTCTTGCTTCGGGTGCCAGGCGTCCGTCCGCTTGCAGTACGCCGCGGTTCATCCGTTCAGTGAGCGATGTGGCGGCGTTGCCGATGTCGATCTGGCTGCAGGCGATGTTGAATGCGCGTCCGTCCAGCGCGATCGATCTGGTGATGCCAGTCACAGCATGTTTTGTTGCCGTATAGGCAATGGTGTGCGGCCTTGGCGAGTGGGCGGAGATCGATCCGTTGTTGATGATTCGTCCGCCTTGCGGGGACTGTGCCTTCATCAAACGATAAGCGGCGCGAGCGCAAAGGAAAACGCCGGTCAGATTGGTGGCCACGACGTCGTTCCAGAAGTCGACTTCGTAGTCTTCCAGAGGGACAGCCCCAGCATTGCGCCCCGCGTTGTTGAACAGCACGTCGAGCCGACCGAATGCCTCGGCAATTCCCGAAAACGCGTGCTCGACCGATGCTGCGTCGCCAACGTCGGCCTGGAATACATCCGCTTCTCCCCCCGCCCTGCCGATTGCTTCCTTTGTTTCCACCAGCGGCTCGGCTCTGCGCCCGATCAGCGCGACGGCGAATCCTGCGTTAGCAAGTGCGACGGCGGCGGTTCGGCCGATGCCGGAGCCGGCGCCCGTAACGGCTGCGAACTTCTTCGATGCAGACATTTCCTTTCCTCTCGTCAAGTCAATTGGACATGGGAAACAGAGTTGCATTCGCATCAGGGTTGAGCAATCTTGATTCATTGAATCAACATCCGCGGGCCTTGCGGATGGGGATCGCATCAGGGTTTTCCTGATGCGCGTGTGGCCGCAAGCAAGATTGAAGAGGGACAAGACGGAAACAAATCGCAACGCGCAGGCGCCGCGAACAATAGGGGCGAGTCATCACCGAGGAGTTGATTCATCCAATCAACATTGACGGCCCGGTCAGCGATTTCGTAGTCTCTCGACGTCTGCCTGCCAAAGGAAAAACCATGTCGGAAGATAAACGCACCAGCCTGTTGATTGCGCGAACGGTTCCCACCGCCGTGGCGAATCGCGCTGCGGCCGAATTCCATGCCTTCGTGACCGAGTCCGATATGAACTCGTGGTCTGTCGTCGACTTCTGCAAGAAGCACGACGTGCCGGCCGTACTCATCGGGAAAAAATCCGGCCTGCAAGCGGAACACATTGCCGCGCTGCCTTCGACGGTCAAGATTATTGCGAACGCGAGCGCGGGCTTCGATCACATGGACGTAGCGGCGGCCCGTGAAAGGGGAATCGTCGTGACGAACGCGCCCGATGCGTTGACCGAGTGCACAGCCGATTTTTCCATGCTGCTCTTGCTGGCTGCGTGCCGTCGCGCGTCAGAATACGAACGGATCATGCGCAACGGATGGGGCAAATCGTTCGGCATGACCGAGATGCTGGGTATGCGAGTGAATGGCAAGACGCTCGGCATCGTCGGATTTGGGCGTATTGGACGGGCGGTCGCTAAGCGTGCGCAGGGATTCGGCATGCGCGTGATCTACACGGACATGCACCGTGCGGCCCCGTCGCTGGAAAATGGCGCGACCTTCTATGCCACTCTCGACGAAATGCTGCCGCACTGCCAGGTCCTCACGCTGCACGTGCCGGGTGGAAGCGTCCCGCTCATGACGAAAAGAGAGTTTGGACTCCTTCCCGCAGGCGCGATTTTTGTTAACGCGGCGCGTGGCGGCCTGGTGGACGAAGATGCGCTTTATGACGCCCTGACGTCGGGTCATCTGTTCAGCGCGGCTCTGGATGTGTACCGGAACGAGCCCAACGTCGACAAGCGGTTTGCTGAGCTCGACAACGTGTTCCTGACGCCCCATATGGCCAGCGCAACGATCGAGACCCGCGACCAGATGGGCTTTACGGCGCTGGACAATATCGCCGCCGTGCTGGAAGGACGGCCCGCCTCGAATCCTGTCTAAGGCTCGCCCTCATCGGGACAGTAACGTTGCGACGCCGGCTGACCGATTCCATCGAACTATTGCATCGACCGGTTGAATCCGCCACCGCAAGCAGCCGTTGGTTTCGCACCGCGCCGAAGGGCGGCAGTGGGTCGTAAGTACGCGTTGGCGGATTTGAGAGTCGCCGCTCCGGAGCCGCCTCGGGCGAGCGCTACGGTGTGCCCGGCAACGAAGCGGTGCTCAACGCGTTCTTGCGCTACCACCATACGCAGGGGCTTTCCGAACGGATAATGACTATCGACGAACTGTTCGCGCCCTCCACCACGGCGCAGTTCGTTATCTGACGCCATTCGCGGGGGCGGCGAAAATCTCTTCCTCTGGCCCGAGACAGGTTTCTCCATGCGCGCCAACCATGCTTCGCCTACGCAAACTGGCATGCCCGTGCTCCAGACGACGGGCCATATCTCCTCGTTCGGCAACGACGCGATTGCATTGCGCTGGACGAACGAGGACGAACGTCTCGCCGGTTTCTCACTGATCGACTGCGAGCGCAAACGCACGTTGCGCATCGTCGCGCCGCTCACGCTCACGCTCGCTGACGGAACCACCATGGGCCTGGCCGAGCTGAGGGTCGTTGCGCCCGTGAGCGACGCTGCGCTCGAACCCAACCCGCATGCGTCCCGCTTGGGCGAACGAATCGCAGGGCGACGCGCGAGCGTCTCCCTGGTAGATACGCATGGACGCCTAAAGGTGCAATGGAGCGTGGAGCAGCGCGAAGGGTCGCGATATCTGCGCGTCCAGCTGGCGATTACCGCGCTTCTTCAGGACGAAGCAATTGCTGCCGTGTCGTTGCTGAAGACGCGCGCTCCAGGCGCCAGGGCCAGTAGTGAGCGCAAGGGCACGCCGGTCATTGCGGGCAACTTCTATCTGGGCTTCGAGCACCCGCTGGCGACAAGTCAGGTGAAGGGCGACAGCCTCAGCTTCATGCTGCATCGCGCGTTGCCGCTGGAGAAAAACAGGACGCTGGTCTACTCCGCTGTGGCAGGTGTAGCCAGCGACGGCCAGGTTCGGCGCGACTTCGGCATCTATCTGGAGCGGGAACGGGCTCGCCCGTATCGCCCGTTTCTGCACTACAACAGTTGGGGCGACATCGGCTACCTCACGCCGTACACGCAGGAGCAGGCGCTCGAGCGCATCGCAACAATCGGCCACGAGTTGCACATAGCGCGCGGGGTGCAGATCGATTCGCTTCTGTTCGACGATGGCTGGGACGACCTTGGCGGCGGCTGGCAATTCAGCAAGGCATTTCCACATGGCTTCGTTCCGCTGCGCGACGCCGCCGCGCGATTCGGCGCCGCTCCCGGCATATGGCTTTCCCCGTGGGGCGGCTACGGTATGCCGAAACAGGAACGCGTGACGCGAGGACGCGCCGCTGGTTATGAGGTCATCGACAACGGTCTCGCATTATCGGGGCCGACGTATTACCGGCGCTTTCATGAAGTCGTGATGGACTTGCTCGACAAGGGCGGCGTCAACCATTTCAAGTTCGACGGCACAGGCAATGCCGACAGGGTGTTCCCCGGCAGCCTGTTCGACAGCGATTGGGACGCGGCGATTCAACTGATCGAGGACATCCGCGCGGCCAAGCCCGAAATTTTCATCAATCTCACCACAGGTACGCATCCGTCGCCGTTCTGGCTGCGCCACGTCGACTCCATCTGGCGCGGCGGCAGCGACGATGGCCTGGCGGGCAGCGGCACGAACCGCGAGCGCTGGATCACATACCGCGACACGCAGACGTATCACAACGTCGTGGAGCGCAGTCCGCTCTTTCCACTCAATTCGCTGATGCTGCACGGCATCCTCTACACGCAGTGCAATCCACGCCTCAATGCGTCGGCGGGCGACGCATTCTCCAACGAAGTGTGGTCGTTCTTCGGGACCGGCACGCAATTGCAGGAGCTCTACATTACGCCGGCGCTGCTGGGCGAGCACGACTGGGATGTGCTTGCGCGCGCCGCCCAATGGGCGCGAGAAAACGGCGACATTCTTCGCGACAGTCATTGGATCGGCGGAGCGCCGGACGAACAGGCGGCCTATGGTTGGGCAGCGTGGGCGCCGCACAAGGCGATCGTGACGCTGCGCAATCCTCACAGTCGCACGCAACGCTTCACACTCGACCTGCGACGCCAACTGGAACTGCCGGATAACGCGGCGGCACGATTCGAATCGCGCAGCCTTGGGCGTGCGGGGGATTCCGGTATTCCTGCTCAACTGGACGCTGATCTGTCGCAAGCAGTGCAACTGGCGCCGTTCGAAGTGCTTACGCTCGAACTGCTGCCGGTTGCCGCCGCGAAGCGGTGAAGGGGGGACGAGGCGTAGGCGCTAGGGTCTGTTTACATATGGAACGCACGTGCGTTGCCGCGAGAAGGGCCGCTCGCAAGGATTGCGACGCCGCGAATACTCGACGTATTCGCAAGGAGCATGACGCAGCGAGCGGCCCTTCTCGCGGCAACCCCAGTTCTGAATTTCATTCCAGGGGAATGCCCGCTATCGGCCGCACGGCGGCGTCGTGCGTCCGATAGCGGGCATTCGCACGTGCGTTCCATATGTAAACAGACCCTAGTACAACCTGTCGGCCAGTTGAATCGGCTTTGCCTCGATCTGATGGAGGTCGAAGACCAGCACCTCGTTGTTACCTTGCACGAGCCACGGCGCGGGACAATACAGGCGCCTTTGCGGGCCGATGTTCCAGTAGCGTCCGAGATTGTGGCCATTGACCCAGACGATACCCTTGGTCCAGTTGCTCATGTCGAGCCAGGTGTCGCCGACTTCAGTCAGCAGCACGCTCGCCTTATAAAAGAGACCGGGTTTTCGTGGGTTCGTGCAGTCTTCGTTGAGGTTGGCGATAAACGTTTCATCCATCGGCAGCAGATAGATGTCCCATTCCTCAAGCAACGCGAGCGAGCCGTCGACGTGTTTCATCGTGACCGGCTCGAGCAGACCTTTACGGTCAACGATCGCGGGTCCGAAGTTGACGCGCCCCATGGCCTCGACGAGTATCTCCAGCGCTACCTGGCCGTCCGGGTTCGACCCGTGCTTGTGCCGCGCCGAAGGCAGCGCAAGCGGCGCGCGATGCATCATGTGGAGCGACTGCGCGTACTTCTGCGGCAGTTGCGCTCTCGATACGCCGCCCGCGTACCGTTCACCAAGGAAAACCGTTGCGTAGTCGTGAACGGCGCTGATATCCAGCACACCGCGCGCGTGCTCCGGCAAAGACTTGCGATACAGCACGAAGCCAAACGCCTGACCGTAGCGTTCAAACGACTGCGGCTCGACGCCATGCTCGCGTGGCAGTGCCGCGGGCAGGTTGTCCCAGATCGAGGCGTAGAGCGTTGGCATCAAGGCCTCAGCGCCTGCGCAGTCAAGCGTGGCGATGACCTCGGGTATGGCTGGCAAGGGTTCGGGCAGATAGCTGGCGATCAGGTCTCGATACTTGATGTACTTCGGCGTCGCCATGCCTTGCTCGCTGATCGGCGCGCAGTAGTCGTAGCTCGTGATGTCGGGCTGATAGTTGCCTGAACCGTCCACGTTCGCGCCGGCAAAAAAGCCAAAGCTCGTGCCGCCGTGAATGACATACAGGTTGAACGACAGTCGCGCCTCCATGAACGTGGCCAAGGTACTGGAGAGGTCGTAGTCCACGCCCGCGAACCCCGCTTCGCCCCAATGCGTGAGCCACCCTGGGTACACCTCGCCAGCCATCGCGGGCACCGAGGGGAATTCGCGGCGCACGGTTGCGATCTGCGCTGCGTCGCCGTTGCTCAGCGCGATCGCGCCGCCCGTTACCGTGGTGCGATTGCGTTCGAGTTGCGGGAGACCGTCTTCGGTGTAGAACGGCCCGGTTATGCCTCCTGCTAGCCAAAGCTGCCTGAGCTCTTCGAGGTAAGCCGGATTGCTCGCATACGAACCGAATTCGTTCTCGATCTGGATCATCAGGATCGGTCCGCCGTGCTCGCTCATCAATGGCTTGATACGCGCAACCAGTTCGTCGATATAGCGAGCCACCGCGGCCATGTAGCGAGGATCGGTGGCCGAGTCGGTCCGCAACTGGATGTCCGGATCGCGCAACAGCCAGGATGGGAGGCCGCCCAGATCCCACTCCGCGCACACGTAAGGCCCGGGGCGCAACAGCACCCACATCTGCTCGGCTTGGCATAGGCGGATGAAGGCCTCGATATCGCGATTCCCGCTGCGGAAGTCGAACACGCCTCTATGCGTCTCGTGGTAATTCCACATGATGTACAACGCGATGCAGTTCATCCCCATCGCCCTTGCCATGCGGATCCGGTGTCGCCAGTACTCGCGCGGGATGCGGGCTGGATGCATCTCGCCGCTGCGAATCTGGAACGGCAGGCCGTCGAGCAGGAAATGTTCGCCGTCGGGGCTAAAGGAGAAAGTATGGCTGCGTTCGAGGTTCACGATGGGCGTTGTCAAGTTGACGAATGCAGGCTACTTGTAAATCGGCTGCACCTGCGAGAACGGTAGAACGCAGTTCCTTAACGATCAACAGCTTGCGAACTTTTTCGGTCCGCGGCGGCGCCATGCCTCGCACGGACCAAAGGTGTCGTTCGCCGGACCGGCCGACCAACGTCAGCTGAGGAACGGCGGATTCAACCGGTGGATTCGATCGCGCGATGGAATCGTTCAGCTGGCGTGCGTATTGCCGGTGCGTGAACTATTCTGAAAAGATCGCAATTGTTCATTCCTTTTCAGGTATTCGACAGGAGGTGTGCCATGTCGATGTCGCCAACCTTGCAGGACTGCCTGCGCAGCAAGGGTTCCCGCTACGAAGTCGTGCGTCACCCATACAGCCACTCGAGTATCGAAACGGCTGCTGCGGCGCACATTCCGGGCGACCGCCTCGCCAAGACCGTGCTCCTCGAAGACGAACACGGCTACGTGGCCGCCGTGCTGCCGTCAACTTACGCCGTGCAGCTCTCCGAACTCTGGAACAAGACAGGGCGCCGGCTCGCCCTGGCCACGGAAGTCGAACTGCGCGAATTATTCAAGGACTGCGATGTGGGTGCGCTGCCGCCAATTTGTATGGCGTATGGCATGAAAACCTACCTGGAATCCAGCCTGGCAGGCCAGCCCGACGTCTACTTCGAGGCGGGCGATCACGAAGAACTGATTCATATGGAAGCGGATCAGTTCCTCATGCTGATGGATGATGCGGAGCGCGCCCATTTCGCCCGGCGGATGCGAGGGTTGAGCGGGCGGGCCTGACCCACCTGGCCAGCCCGTGCGCTGGCCGCGATAATTTGACCGCCTTTTGCTTCATTTGTCAGGGGTAACTAATCAGCGGAAGCTAGAATTTTTTTCCAACTTCCGCTTGATTAGTCACGCGTCATTGCGCGAGCTGCTAGCGCAGCACCGGATGCGTCGCGCCGGCAGGCATCGCCCACACCCCCGTCGGACTGAAGTCATAACCCACGAATGATGCCGGTGTGCTCATCTGCGCGGTGGTCAGCCCGTTCGCCGCGGGAATCGGCGTGCCGTACACGACGCCGACTGTGGCGGTCGTGGTGTCGGTGTCCCAGTACACATCGTTCCCGATCGTGCCGGTATTGGCCCGCGCGATGCCGATCGGCTGATAGGACGGCTGAGTCACGAGACCGGTTGCGAATGACTGGGTGATCGTTCCCGAGTTTATGACGACGAGGCCGGCGCCGCCGCATGGCGTACCGGCAGCGCCTCGGCAATAGCCCAGAAGCGTTGTCGAGCCGGTTGCATAAGACTGGTTGATCGTGCCGCTGTTATCGCCGACAAGGCCGCCGCCGCCCTCATTGATATAACTCAGCGAAACGACCGGACCCGTGGCGAACGACTGGTCGATCAGGCCGCTATTCGCGCCCACCAGACCACCGAGCACATTCCCCGCGGTCACGGCGGCGCTGCTCGAAGAACGCTGGATCGAGCCGGCGTTAGCGCCCACGAGCCCACCGGCTATCGAAAAGTCGAGCAAAGCGAATGCGCCAGGTCCACCGCTAAGAACCGTGCCGGACGTATTCACCCGCAGGACCGTGCCGTTGTTCATGCCGGCCAGCAAGCCCATGTAGACGCTGGCCATCTGGTTGGGAGCCGTGCTCGCCGTGCCCGAAATGTCGACGTTGCGCACGACGCCCTGGGCGCCGATCACGCCGAACATACCCATCAATCGTACGAACTGGGAAGGCGCCAACTGCGCGACCGTTAGCGAACTGATCGTATTGCCTTGTCCGTCGAACTGCCCCGTGAACGGTGTGTCGACGCTGCCGATTGGAACGAAGGCGGTGTTGCTCGTCGCGCTCGCATCGATATTCTTGCCGAGCGCGTAGTTACCGGTGAGGTCGTTGGCGACATTCGACAGATCGGTCAGCGAGTTCACCAGCTTGTACGCGGTGATCTGCGTAACCAGACCGCTGAATGCGGGGGGCGTCCACGCCGGGTTGCTCAGTTGGGTACCGGCAACGTATGTGCCGTTCATGTCATAGAAAGCGCTCAGCGCGCCGGTGCTTTTCGACCAGTCGAGCGTGCCGTGATTCACGACGCTGCCGCCGTTGTCGCTTCCGGTTGCGTCGGCGCGCAAGCTCAGATTGCCCGCGCCTTTGTTCGCAATCGCCGCGCCGCTCGCGACCGATACGTCGCGGTACGCGGCGAGCGTCAGCGAAGCGGGACCAGACCAGCGCAGGCTCGATGCGACGTCCAGATCGCCCGTCGCGCCCATCGCGCCTGTCGTGGCGACATCGACAGAAGTGCCCGAATTCAGGCTGCGGCGCAATGCGCGAGCAGCGGAATTATCGATCGTGAATGCGGGCGTCGAGAGATTCCATTCGCCCGCATGAACGGCTGCCTTTGCGCCGAACGCCAGTTGCGCCGCGCCAGTATCGACCGTCCCGCCGCTGCCGTCCGCGTTGCTGGCGGTGATCGTGCCCAACTGCTCGACACGGCCGCTGTCGGCGACGAGCCAGACATGTCCGTCGCGGTTCGCCGTGCCCGTCGCCCGAATGCGCGTGCCACCGCCGGCGAGCGCAAACACGTTGCCATCGGCGGCCTGCAGGCTGATCTGCGCGGCTGCGATGCGTCCACTGTTGACGACCGTACCAACGCTCCCCGTCTGCACGAAAACCTGTTTGCTGCTGGCCGAGTCCTGTAACAGCACCTGTGCGCCTGCGGCCAGTTCGGCCGTGCCGCCTGGCGCTTTGATCGTGCCCGCATTGACGACCGCGTTTCGCGCGATCAGGAAGACATCGGCGCCGCTCGAACTGATTTTGCCGAGGTTGATCACGCTCGCATTTGACTCGCCCGACAGCGTGAGTGCGTCGCCTTTAATGAAAGCACAGTTGCAGACATCGAGCGTAGACGCGACGAAACGTCCACCCGTTGTCACGACGCCCGAGGGGCCCACGACAATGCCCTGCGGATTGATCACATACACGCTGCCCGTTGCGCTGAGTCTGCCGAGGATTGCCGACGGCGAGCCGCCCGTGACCCTATTCAAGGTCGCGCCGGAGCCGTTGTCGAACGTCACGCGGTTGTGGGCTCCGACAGAGAAGCTGTTCCAATCGATCACGCCGCGCGTCGAACCCGGCTGCGTGACCAGCAGCGCATTGCCATGGCTCGAGATGGTGCCGGCCCCGGCAACGTATTGGCCGCCCTGCGGAAGAACGCCTGCTGCGCACGCAAGGTGCGTCGCAGACAGACCGGCAACGGAAATGCACAGGAAAAGCAGCGATAGTACAGGACGCGTCATACATCCCCCTTTCCGCGCGGGCACGCATGGGAGTGCGCTTGAAGAGCCGGTCTATGTCTATGAAGAATAGCAATTTGGCGCTGCTGCGCCTCGCGATGAACTCAACCTTTCGCGACGATTTGTATTGGCTTTGCGCCGACATGGCGCGTTGCGCAGAAGATGCCAACCGGCGAAATTTCTGCGTTCACTGTGTAGTTTTTCGGTCGACCGTAGGCCCACCCGCCCGGCTTCGCGTCTCCCCACGACCCATTCCGATATCATTTCGCAAGGATGCGCGGCGTTTGCCGTTATCACGTATGTAATCTCTAACCTTTTCCCCGTTGCAGCGGGGACGCGCTCTGAAGTCAGCGATGAAAGTCGATCTAGCCACGCTTTACCTTCTTGTGATCGGAACCTTGTTTGCCAGTTCCGCCATGATGTATTGGGAACACCTGTCCCATCCCAAGCGCGGCAAGGAATTACGAATGCTGGCGGCCGGCTATGCGACCCTCGGAATCGGTTGCGCGGCGGCTGCATTCCGGGTTCAACTGCTCGGTGCAGCTGGCCCCGCAGTGAGTAATCTCGTGATTCTCACCGGCTATCTGCTCGTCCTGGACGGTGTGGCCATGTTCAACGGCCGGCGATATCTCGCGAGCTCGATCGGGTTGCTTCTGCTGATGGGGCTCACGTGGGCCGTGGCTGGCGTGCGTTGGCAGGCTGCCGTCTGGATGTACGTCAGCGCCATCCCGATCGCGCTGGCTTCCGCCATGACGTCGCTCGAACTGCTGCGAGGCGACGGCATGCCGGCGGTTCAATCCCGGCGCGTCGCCGTGGCGGTAACGGGCATCCACGCGCTGTTTTACGTCGCCCGGGCTTTCGTGCTGCCATGGCTGGTGCCGATCTTCGGGCCGCGCGTGCTGGCTGTCTCCAGCGAAATCACGATGTACGAAGGGGTTCTCTACTCGGTCATTTTGCCGATGACCTTGCTCCGGCTGACTCGGGAAGAAATTCATGGTGAGCTTTTGCAGGAGTCCCGCACGGATTACCTGACTCGCCTCGGGAATCGAAAGTTGTTTTTCGAAGAGGGGGAGCGGGTTATCAGCGACCACGGCATAAATCGACTACCCGTCACACTTCTTGCGTTCGACCTCGATCACTTCAAGAGAATCAACGACCACTTTGGGCACAAGACCGGCGACGAAGTTTTGAGGTCATTCGCGGAAACCGTTCGAGCCGTGACGGGTACGGACGCGATTCTTGCACGCATCGGCGGCGAAGAATTTGCCGCCCTGCTGCCGGGCTACGACAGCGACCGCGCAAAAAAGCTAGGCGAGAACGTTCTCAGCCGGTTCGCCGCAATGTCCCATGGCGCCGACGGCGACCGGATTCACGCCACCGTCAGCATTGGACTCGCCGAGTCAAGTCGCGAAACGGCTTCCCTCACCGACCTGCTCTCAGCCGCCGACCAGGCGTTGTATCGAGCCAAGTCGCTGGGCGGCAATCGGCTTGAACAGACGCCAACGACCGCGCTCGCCGCCGCTAGCTGATCTTCGAGTGGCAATCGGATTGAAGCTCCCGCCGGATAGAGTGTGGGGAAATTTCCGGTCCCGCTCGAAACACTGAATTCGTTTGCCAGCACGGCTGCGTCGATTTTCCGCGTGGCCGAGGAGCCACGCGGATTTTCGTCCGAGCGCGATCGCGCACGCAGGTACGACACATGGATGCTCACGAACCCGACACGCGGCCGACCCAGCCCGTAACCCGCCCCGTCCTTGTCTGGGACGCGCCGGTGCGGTTGTTTCACTGGCTGGTGGTCGTGCTGGTCACGGCCGCGTATGTCACGTTGAAGCTGAACTGGATCGACTGGCACGTGCGCGTCGGCGAGACGCTGCTCGCCCTTGTTATTTTCCGGCTGCTGTGGGGCTGCTTTGGCAGTGAGACCGCCCGCTTTCGCAGTTTCGTGGCATCACCCGCGGCTGCGCTTCGTCATTTGCGCCGCCTGTTTCATCGCGAGCCCGATTTGCAGGTAGGCCACAATGCGGCCGGCGGCTGGATGGTTCTATTTCTGCTCGTCTTGCTGCTGACCGAGACGCTGAGCGGGCTCTACGTCAACAACGACATCGCCGACGAAGGGCCGTTTAGCGAACTGGTGCCCGCGTGGCTCGCCAACGCAATCTCGGCGTTGCACGGCCTGGTCTGGTACGTGCTGCTCGCCGCGGTGGTGCTGCACGTGCTCGTGATCGCCCTCTACGCGGTAGCGAAGGGACACAACCTGCTGCGCCCGATGCTGACCGGCTACAAACTGCTGCCCTCGTCCGTGGACGCCCCGCGGCAGGCGCCAGCGCTGCTGGCGCTGCTGCCATTCGGCGTCGGCGTTGCCGTGGTGATGCTGCTCGCGGCTTATCTGTGAGCCTGCCGCAAACCCGCTCTCCGGGCGCGGCTACCGTGCCTGCATCAGTTGCCCTTCGGTGGCTTCACCTGGCCGCGAATCTCGCCATTCGGATTGTTCTTCGTGTGAACGTTGATGTACATGTCACCGGCTTCGAACATCTTGGCTTCGTCCGGAGATAGCGTGGCCTGACCGGTGATCGGGCTCGTCACCTCCGTGGTGCCCTTCTGCGACAGCCAGACCTTTACGCCAGCGTTTTTACCGGCCGGGGCGGGTCCGTGGAAATGCGCCATCGTGGTCGGACTCGTCAATCCGCTGAAGCTGATGTTCCAGGTGACGACCCGCGTGCTGGGGTCGTACGTGAGCTTGGCGCTGCCGCTGCCAGGCGTCTGCACCGGCGGAACCTGTTGGGCGCCCGTCAAAGGCACCTCAAACGAGACGGGCGCCGCTTGCGCCAAGGTCAGCGCACCCGCCAAGGCCAAACCACCGAACACCATGAAAGCGCGCCGCGTGATGGATCGTGACATCTGGTTTTCTCCTGTTGGGTTTGCCCTTGGTGAGCGGGCGATTATTGAAGACTGCAGAAGACCTCGTCGGCGTTGTTGGCAGCCAAACAAGTGAGTCAAGCATAGACGCAAGCAGGCCGTAACGCGAAGGTTGCATGAGGCCGAAATCCGGCTATGCGTGGCAACCGCCCCGTTACGTCGACGCCAGATGAGTCTGTCCAGCGATTCGAAAGGAAATCGTCGGGCGAAAATCGTTGAAATTTGATCTGGCGCGAAAAATTCTTCCGGTCCGATATGCGCTTTGTGCGGAGGCAGCGGATCTAACTGGCGCGACCTGGTGTTGCGCCAGGAGCCTTCATGGATCACACCCATTGTTACGCTGCCATGTTGCGCGCACTCGTCGCGGCGTCTGCTGCGTGCGCTCCGGCCGGCGACGTCGCATGCACGCTCAGCGCTGGCGTCGACGAATTCGGTGACGGCGACACCGTTGCCTCGGTGATGGCGAGAGCCGATATAGCGCTCTATGCCGCGAAAGCCAACGGCAGAAACTGCGTGATGCTGGCGGGGTCGTCGCAGCGTGCCGATGACATCGTTTCCAGTTTTCCGGCTTAGGAAAGGCTCCGCGCAGGGCTGCGCAGGAGACGCCTGATCGATCGTCCATTCGCACTGCCACCGCAAAAAAAACCGGCATGCAGTCGCCCGCATACCGGTCTCTATTGGAGCCCCAGTCGCGTCACCGCGAAAAGGGCCGCCGCGCTGATCCGCGCCAGTCCGCGCTTTATTTGCGCTTCAATTGCGAAACATCGCGCACCGCGCCGCGATCGGCCGAGGTCGCGAGCGCCGCGTACGCCTGCAATGCCTGCGACACGACACGCTCGCGATTGGTCGGCTGCCATGCGTCGTTGCCGCGCGCTTCCATCGCCGCGCGACGGCGTGCGAGCTCTTCGTTCGACACCGCGAGATGCATCTTGCGCTGCGGAATGTCGATCTCGATCACGTCGCCGTCTTCGACCAGACCGATCGTGCCGCCTTCCGCCGCTTCCGGCGACGCATGGCCGATCACGAGCCCCGACGAGCCGCCCGAGAAACGGCCATCGGTAAACAGCGCACAGCTCTTGCCGAGGCCCTTCGACTTCAGATACGAAGTCGGGTACAGCATTTCCTGCATGCCCGGACCGCCCTTCGGACCTTCATAGCGGATCACCACGACGTCGCCCGGCACGACCTTGTCACCGAGAATCGCGTCGACCGCGTCGTCCTGGCTTTCGAACACGCGCGCGCGACCCGAGAACAGCCACTGCGATTCGTCGACACCCGCGGTCTTCACGATACAGCCCTTCTCCGCGAGATTGCCGTACAGCACCGCGAGGCCGCCGTCCTTCGAGTACGCGTTTTCCTTGCTGCGGATACAGCCGCTCTTGCGGTCCGTGTCGAGCGTCGCGTAGGTCGCTTCCTGGCTGAAGGCGACCGTGGTCGGAATGCCGCCCGGCGCCGCGCGGAAAAATTTCTGCTCTTCCTCGCCAGCGTCGCCGGCGATGTCCCACTTCGCGATCGCGTTGCCGAGGGTGCCGCTATGCACGTTGCCGCACGACAGATCGAGCAGCTCCGCGCGCGCGAGCTCACCGAGAATACCGATGATGCCGCCCGCGCGATGCACGTCCTCGATGTGGTACTTGTCGGTCATGGGCGCGGCCTTGCACAGGCACGGCACCTTGCGCGAGATACGGTCGATGTCCGACATCGTGAAATCGACGCCCGCTTCCTGCGCGGCGGCCAGCAGGTGCAGCACGGTGTTGGTCGAGCCGCCCATCGCGACGTCGAGCGTCATCGCGTTTTCGAACGCCTGCTTGGTGGCGATGCTGCGCGGCAGGACCGAGGCGTCCTCTTCCTGATAATAGCGGCGGCACAGATCGACGACGAGGCTGCCCGCCTGCTCGAACAGGCCCTTGCGCCATGCGTGCGTCGCGACGATGGTGCCGTTGCCCGGCAACGCGAGGCCGATCGCCTCGGTCAGGCAGTTCATCGAGTTCGCGGTGAACATGCCCGAGCACGAACCGCAGGTCGGGCACGCGCTGCGCTCGATTTCGGCGACTTCGGCGTCGCTGATCTTCGGGTCGGCGGCCTTGATCATCGCGTCGATCAGGTCGATCTTCGCGATCACCCGGCCGTCGGTCGGCGACTTGACCTTGCCCGCTTCCATCGGACCGCCCGACACGAACACGACCGGAATGTTCAGGCGCATCGCGGCCATCAGCATGCCCGGGGTGATCTTGTCGCAGTTCGAGATGCAGACCATCGCGTCCGCGCAGTGCGCGTTGACCATGTACTCGACCGAGTCCGCGATCAGTTCGCGCGACGGCAGCGAATACAGCATGCCGCCGTGGCCCATTGCGATGCCGTCGTCGACGGCGATCGTGTTGAATTCCTTCGCCACGCCGCCGGCCGCTTCGATCTGCTTCGCGACCAGCGCGCCCAGGTCGCGCAGATGCACGTGGCCCGGCACGAACTGCGTGAACGAGTTCACGACCGCGATGATCGGCTTGCCGAAATCGTCGTCCTTCATGCCGGTGGCGCGCCACAGCGCCCGGGCGCCGGCCATGTTGCGGCCATGAGTCGAAGTGCGTGAGCGATAGTTAGGCATCTGTATCCTCAGGTATTGCTGTTATCGGTTTTGATGAGCGCCCGCGCGGGCGCAGGAATCGCAGCGCGGACGTTGCGCTGGGAACGAATAGTGCAAGAACGCCAGTAAGACGTCCAATATATTTTTTCTGCGTAATTAGGTCGAGAAAAGTATTAAACGATGCCGCGACCGCCCAGCCGATTTCACCTTTTCTTGACATTGCCCGCTCCCACCGCGAATAATGCAGCGTTCGTTTAACGAAACCGTGTTCACCATAAGAACATTGAAACGGAAACAGAGGTCTTTTCGAGCGCAACACCGGGTTCGAGGCCAGGCGCGCCCAAGCCTGGGCCCACCCTCCTGGATTCGCGCCAATCTGTCCGCTGTGATCAAGATCAGGTAAGGCAAGTTTGCCGCCAATACGCGCCAGCACCCCGCGCCGGCGCGCCGTACCCGCCCCTCCGCCCAGCACAGGGCCGGGCACTACACAGAGTCACACACATGAAGCGAGACACTCCCCCTCACGCCGCCGGCCGACCGGCCGCTTCGCGCGGCATCGTCGAAGGGCTGGTTTATGTTTTCGAGCAGGTCATGCCCGACCCGTTCGTCCTGTCGATCTGCCTGACGTTCTTCGTCGCCGTGCTGGCGATGCTGATCGCACCGAACGGCACACTGCCGACGCTGCTCGATTCCTGGTACACCGGCACGTTCGGCATTCTGGGCTTCGCGCTGCAGATGATCCTGATCCTCGCGACCGGCTACGCGATCGCGGAAGCGCCGATCGTGCAACGCGGTCTGCGCGCGCTCGCGTCGCATGCGAACTCGCCGACGCGTGCCGCGCTGCTCGTGTTTCCGGTCGTCGCGGTTGCCGCGTGGCTCAATTGGGGGCTCGGACTCATCGTCGGCGCGTTGCTGTCGCGGGAAATCGCGCGGCGCGTCGACGTCGACTTCGCATGGCTCGTCGCGGGCAGCTATTCGGCCTGGTCGATCTGCAACAGCGGGCTGTCGAGTTCGATCGCGCTATCACAGGCATCGCACGGCAATGCGCTGAATCTCGTCGAGAAAGCGACCGGCCACGTGGTGCCGCTCAGCGAAACCATCTTCGCGCCGTTCGTGTTCATTCCGACCGTGCTGGTCGTCGTCGTGATGACCGCGATCTTCATCAAGATGCATCCGAAGGCGGAGAACGTCGTCGCGTTTCGTCAGAGCGGCGAAGCAGCCGCCGACGCGCCGAGCGACGACCCGCATGCCCGCGCGAGCAGCGAGACATCGCTCGCGGCGCGCCTCGAACAGTCGATGCTCGGCACACTGCTGATGCTCGCGCTCGGCATCGGCTATCTGGCGCTGACGTGGCACAAGGAAGGATTCGATCTCGACATCAACAACACGATCCTGATCTTCCTGATGATCGGTCTCGCGCTGCAACGCACGCCGATCGCGTACGCGAATTCGATTCGCCGCGCCGCGCGTCAGACCGGCTCGATGCTGCTGCAATATCCGATGTACGGCGGGATCATGGGCATCATGAAGGGCACGGGTCTCGCGTCGATGATCGCGAAAGCGTTCGTGACGATCGCGTCACCGGTCACGCTGCCGCTGTGGAGCTATCTGAGCTCGCTGATCATCACGCTGCTGGTGCCGAGCGCCGGTGGCCACTGGGCGGTGCAGGGTCCGTTCGTGCTGCCCGCGGCGCTCAGCCTGCATGCGTCGGTGCCGCGCACCGCAATGGGCGTCGCGATGGCCGAGAATGTATCGAACATGCTGCAGCCGTTCTGGGCCGTGCCGATCGTCGCGATCGCGGGTATCCGGATTCAGCGCGTCATGGGCTATACGGCGGTGACGTTCGCGGTGTCGCTGGTGATTTACGCGGTGGCGTTGTGGCTCGTGCCGTAACTACAATGACCTGAGATCGAACGATCTCGCTACCGTCAAAACAAAGGGCCGATGAAGCAATGCTTGATCGGCCCTTTGTGCTTTTGCGGCGTACCGCTCGCTGTTACATCTTGACGACGTCCAGCAGCGTCTTTTTGCCGTCCTTGTAGTCGTACAGCGAGATCGCGCCGTGCTGAAGGTTGCCCTTCGCGTCGAACGTCGCGATTGGAGCCGCGTCAATTGGCGGTCGTTTCGTCGCTCGATTCAGCGGGATTTTGCGGGTTTGATTCGTTCAGGAAATCGTCAGCAAAAGTGACGAGATAAGCAGCAACTCTGCGAATCACGGCTTGAAATCGGCCAGCATCACACCGTCGCGGATATGCGCGAGAGCGGCCGCCACGTAGTCGACGACCGGTGCCGGTGGATGGTCGGGCTTCGCCCACACGAAGCCCGAGCACTTGTGCGGCTCCATGTTCGCCAGTTCGCCCTGCCATGAACGGCACACGAGAAAGAAGCTGATGCGGTTCGTGTCCGAGTCGCGCCGCATCACGAGTTTGAATTCGAGCGCGCCGGGCGCGATCGTCACACCGGCTTCTTCTTTCGATTCTCGAATCGCGCATGCCTCGATCGATTCGCCCGGTTCGAGATGGCCGGCAATCAACGCGTACTGGCCGTCCCTGAAACCGGTATTCGCGCGCTGGATGAAAAGGCACTCGCCCTGCCCATTCAGGAACAGCACGTTCACATCGACGATGCTTTGCATTCGGCTCATTTTCTTGCCGGCATCATGACGGACTAGCCGCGTTGCGCGGTCAGCAGCTTGATGCCGAGCGCGACGAAGACGAGCCCGCTGCCGCGTTTGATGGCCGCGACCCACCGGCTGGCTCCGGCGCGCGTATGGATACCGCGCACGCCGAGCGAATAAATGGTGTGCACGAGCGCGACGGTGACCGCGATCGTCAGATACATCACGATGAACTGCTCCGCCAGGCCGCGCTCGTGGTCGATGAATTGCGGCATGAACGCCGATAGAAAGATCATCGTCTTCGGATTGCTGCCGGACACGAGCAAGGCTTCACGGAATACCTTCTTGCGCTCGAACGTATAAGCGGACGATGCGACGCCCGCCGGCTGCGCGGCCCGCGATGCCTCTTTGTTGCCGCCGCGCAGTTGCCTGATGCCGAGATACACCAAATAACCCGCGCCGAGCACTTTCATCGCGACGAAGAGCGGTGGCAGCGTCGTCAATACCGCGCCGACACCTAGCGCCACGAGCGCGACGACGACGCCTTGCGCGAGCAGATTACCGGCGACGCTCGCTGCCGCGCCGCGGTTTCCATAGCGGACCGAATTGCGGATCACGAGCAGAACGTTCGGTCCCGGCGAAATGGTGGTGAGCAGATAGGCTCCGGCGAAAAGCAACCAGGTATGGAAGGACATGGCAGGCCCAGCGGTTCGTTGTGGTTGAATACCAATACACCGGACATCATCATGCCACGGAAAAAATCGCTGCCGCCGTCGCTGCGCGCTAATCGCTACGCCGCTTCAACGTTTCGAGCCCGTCACCAGTTGCAGCGGCGTCTCGATCACCTTCGACAACTCGCGCTGCTTGCGCCGCTCGGTCACCGCCTTCAACGCGAAGTCGATGCCGAACACGGTCTGGCGGCCGGCGAACTGGTTCATCGTCGCGAGCACGCGGCCGTCGGCGAGTAGCGGCTTGATCGCATCGATCGCGTCGTAGCCGGTGACATAGACGCCGCCGCCGCGACCCGCGTCGCGAACCGCGTCGACCGCGCCCATCGCCATGTTGTCGTTGCCGCATAACAGCGCGCGCAGCTGCGGGTGCTCGGCCAGCATTTTCGCGGCCACGTCGCGGGCCTTGCCGTACTCCCAGTCACCGGACTCGACCGCGACGACCTGCACGCTCGCGGCATCCATTGCATCGCGGCTGCCGGCCGTGCGCTGCTGCGCATTGCTGCTCACCGAAATGCCTTCGATGATGCCAACCTGATCGCCGGGCTTCAGCCGCGCGGCCAGATATTGGCCAACCTGCTTCGCGCCGTTGCGATTGTTCGGCCCGACGAACGGCACCGAGATGCCGGCGGCCGCTTGCGCCGCATCGTCGAGCGGGTTGTCGATCGTGATCGTGATGATGCCGGCCTTGATCGCGCGCGCGATCACCGGGATCAGCGCCTTCGAGTCGGTCGGCGCGATCACGATCGCGTTCACCTTCGCCCTGATCGCCTCGTCGACCATGCGGATCTGCGCGGCGGTGTCGGTCTGTTTGGCCGTGCCGCGAATCGTCAGGCTGAATTGCGACGAGAAGTGGTCCTGGTAATTGCGCGCAGCGTCGACCATCGCGACCGTGAACGGGTCAGACATCGATTTGAGTACGAGCGCGATCTTCGGCTTCGTGCCGGGCAGCACTTCGGCGCCGGCATCGTCCGCAAACAGCGCAATGCCAGTGAGACCGGTTGCGGCCAGCGCGCCCGCGAGCAGCACGCGGCGGCGCATGTTCTGCGTCATGGCTTGACTCCTTCGCGGAGGTGCCGATCGAACGACGCTACGCTGGCGGCAATTTCGTCGAAGAGCGGCCGGCTGTCGATATCTTCGCTCAGACAACGCGTCTTCAAGGCGGCGAGTTGCGCGTCGAGTCCACCGGGTACGTCGCAACGCTCGAGCAGTTCTTCGAGCAGACAGCCGTACGCCCTCACTTCGAGCCGCTGCAACGCGATAGCGAGCTCGCGATCGCCGGCGTCAAAAAACGACGCCGCCCCGAAATCGCCGAGCAGCGCGTGCCCCGCGCCGCCGTGCAGGATATTGTGCGCGTACAGATCGCCGTGCATCACGCCGCCCCGATGCAGATGACTCGCGACCTTCGCGATGCCGCTCGCGATACCGAGCACCGTCGCAAGGTCGAAGCGCGCGTCGTCGCGATAGATGTCGCGCGTACACGATGCGAGGCTCGGCGGGCCGGCGAGATTGGCGAAGCGCGTATCGATCAATCCCATCACGAGCCCATGCGTATCCGACGGATGCCCGATCACCTTGCCGAGCACGGGGATCAGGTTCGCATGTTCGCCGCCGCGAATGCAAGCAGCCATCTCGCAGTCGGGCAAACCGTCGCTCGTCACCGCGCCCTTGAACAGCTTGACGGCGACCGCACGCGGCGCGGGCTCGTTGTCCCCGTGCAGCGCCGCGCGATAGATGACGCCCGATGCGCCCTCGCCCAACGGCCGTTCGAGCCGCAACGCATCCCAACGAATGCCGCTGATGGGTGTGTCGATGAGCGCCGCCTGTTCGAGCGCCGCGTTGAACGGATTGCCCGCATACGCGAGCCACGCAAGCCGCGGCAGACGCAGCAACCAACGCGGCAATGCATCGAAACGATTCGCCGCGACCCTCAGCAGTTCGAGCCGCGTGCATGCGAGCAACTCCTCGGGCAGCGCGCGCAGCCGGTTGCCGGCAAGCATCAGCTTCTGCAGTTGCGTGCAGCGGCCGAGCTCCGCGGGCAAGCGTTCGAGATCGTTGTCGGTCAGAATCAGCCAACGCAGCAGCGGCGGCAGCGCGCGCGCCGGCACCTCGCGGATGCGATTCGACTTGAAGCCGATCATGCTCAGTTGCGCGCATTCGCCGAGCACGCCGGGCAATTCGGTGAACGGGTTGTTGGACGCGAACAGGATGCGCAGTTTGCCCAGACGCGGCAGATCGTCCGGCAGCGTCGTCAATGCGTTGTTCGACAGGTCGAGCACTTCGAGCGTATCGGCGAGATCGAAAATCGCGCGCGGAAATTCGCTCAGGCCGCACGCGAGTTTGAGTTCGCGCGCACCCGCCAGTCGCCCGGCCCGCAGTTGTTCTAAAGTCGTGGTCACAGTCGTGGGAAAGAAGATCGGGTAGCGCCCGCAGCGCGTCGTACCGAAGCTGTCGATTTTACTGAGTCGAAGGTCATCTGGGGTTCTCTGCGGTACAGTGACGTGATCATTGCGATGGTCACGCTCGTCGCGGCCATGTCGAATGCGAATGAGACAGCAATATCTGGAGCGCGTTCGGGCCACGCAAGCGACACACTATCGGATAACGGCGCAGCCTTCATACAGTTTTGCGCGTCCGGTCGTCGAACGCCGCCGCCTCGCAAGTCCTTGCGCCGCCACCCTGTCAGGAGCCTGAGAAAGTGACGTATGCATACAAGTTGATCGATTCGCCGGTCGGTCAGTTGAAGCTGGTGGCGAAAGGCGAATGCCTCGCCGCGATTTTGTGGGAGCACGACAAGCCTGACCGCGTGCGACTCGGCGAGATGAGCGAAGCGAACGAACTCGCGGTGCTCGTCGAGACCGCGCGGCAATTGCACGAGTACTTCGCGGGCACGCGCCAGGCCTTCGATCTGCCGCTCGACTTTCACGGCACCGAGTTCCAGAAGCAGGTCTGGCGCGCGCTGCTGTCCATTCCGTTCGGCCAGACGCGCAGCTACTCGGAGATCGCGCAGCAGATCGGCAACCTCAATGCGGTGCGCGCGGTGGGCGCGGCAAACGGCCGGAATCCGATTTCGATCGTCGCGCCGTGTCATCGCGTGATCGGCGCGTCGGGCGAACTGACGGGATTCGCCGGCGGCCTCGCCAACAAGATGCTGCTGCTTTCGCTGGAGGCGGGGCAGACCTCGCTCGAAGCAGCGGCGGATGACGCGCATCGGCTGGCGCCTGACCGGGGAGCGGCGCAAGCTGTCAAGGACGATGCGCCCGCGAAACCGGCGCATCGTCAGCCGAGCCGGGGAACGCAGGGTTCGCTGTTCGGTAGCTAAAGCAGCGCACACCCGGCACGATGCGCCACCCACCGGCCGTAATCGCCGATGCTTCGTCCGCGATCAGCACCATCGCCCGCGCATGCAACACCTATCCTTAAGATGCCCTTTGGGGTATCGAACAGGAGGATGACATGCGCATGCTTCTCAACATACAAATACCGAACGAACCGTTCAGCACACTCGTGCGCGAAGGCCGAATCGGCGACCTGATGAGAAAGATCCTCGAGGACATGAAACCAGAAGCCATCTACTTCACCGAGCAGCAGGGCAAACGCGGCGCAGTGGCGGTCGTCGAGGTCGCCGATGCATCGGCGATCCCCGCGCTTGCCGAACCGTGGTTCCTGACGCTCGACGCCGACTGCGAGCTGCGCATCGCGATGCTGCCCGAGGATCTGATGAAAGCCGGGCTCGACGAGCTCGGCGACAAGTGGAAGTAGCGCGGCCCTCAGGAATGCCCAGCCGATAGCTGCAGCAGCATCGAAGCCGCGGCCGTCGCCGCGACCTGGCAGCCGAGCACGATATGCGCCTCGGCCGTGTCCTCGATAAAGTCGTGACTCACGCCGCCGATGCTCGGCACGAACATCATGCACGCCGGCATGCAACGCGCGATCACCTGCGCGTCGTGCGCGGCGCCGCTCGGCATGCGCAGCCACTGGCCCGGCGCGAGTGCTTCGGCGGCTCGCGCGATGTGCTCCGCGAGCGTGGCGTCCATGCTGACGGGTTCGATCGGCTCGTCGAGCGTCTGCAATTCGACGCTCACCGCGTCGTGCGCGTTGAAATCGCGCACCAGTTCCGCGAGCGCGCGTTCCATGGCCTGAAGCCGTGCGGGGTTCGCATCGCGGAATTGCAGGTACATGTCGGCCGCGCCGGGCACGACGCTCATCGAGCCCGGATCGAGATCGATGCGGCCCACGGTCCAGACGGTATCCGCGTCCGCCAGCTGCCCGAACGCGTCGTTCATCCGCGCAATGAACGCGACGAGCGCCGCGCCCGCGTCGCGGCGAATCGCCATTGGCGTCGTGCCCGCGTGATTGCGCTGACCCGTGAAGCGCAGCCGCGATTCGCGCAGCCCGACGATCGTCGTGACGACGCCGATCGCTTTGCCGATCGCTTCGAGACGTCCGCCCTGCTCGATATGCGGCTCCAGATACGCGACCTGGCGCCCTGCCTCGAAACGTGCACGCGGCCGGCCCGCCAGTCCAGCGGCCTCGAGTACATCGGCGAGGCGTTCGCCCTGCCGGTTCGTCGCGCCGCGAATCGAGTCGTCGACCGCCTCGCCGACGAAGCTGCGGCTGCCGAGCAGGCCCGAGAACGTGCCCTCCTCGTCGATCCACGACGCGACGTCGACGGCGAGGTGCCGCGTCACGTCATGCTCCGCTAGCGCGCGGGCGATTTCGAGCCCGTACATCACGCCCATTGCGCCATCGAGCCAGCCGCCGGTCGGCTGCGTGTCGGTATGCGAGCCGATCACGAGCGCGGGACCGCTATTGCGCGAGCGTCCGAACACAGTGCCGACGCCGTCGATGCGCGCGTCGAGCCCCGCCTCAGTCATCCTGCCGACCAGCCATTCGCGCGCCGCCAGATCGACCGGCGACAGTGCGAGCCGGACCACGCCGGGACCGGTCGCGCCGAAACCGCGCAGCCGTTTGAGGTCGGCCATCAGCCGGTCAGGATCGATCTTCACCACGTTGTCATCTCCATGAATTGATTGCGGATGCCGCCGCGCGAAAATCACCCGGCGACAGATCGTAGGCTCGCTTGAACGCGCGATTGAAATCCGACGCGCTATTGAAGCCCCAGCCGTACGCGACCTCGATCACCGGCCTGCGCGGGTGGCGATAGATGTGGAGCGCTTCCTGAGCCGCGGACGCGTCTATCGTGGGCAACATGCGGCACAGTTCGGACGGCCGTATCAAGAAAGCGCCACGACCGCAGGCACTCTCACGAAGCGGACGAACCGTCCGCTTCCGCCATTCACCAACTCATTTCCACAGCGTGCGGCCAAAGAACGTCAACGTACGATCCCATGCCTGTTGCGCCCAGACCGGGTCGTATTGCGTCCTCGCGATGCGGCCCGACCCGACCGCCGTTTCGTTCGCGAACGCGTGACGCGCCAGATAGCGATGAAACTCGACGTCGACTTTCGCGTCGGTGAGTTTCTTTTCGAGCGCGTCGACGGTGTCGGCGGCGAAGAACTCGTCCTGCAGACCCCAGTGGCCCATCACCGGAACCTTGATCTTCGACGCGTCGATATAGTCGAGCGGCGGGAAGCCATACCAGACGACCCCGGCCGCCACTTCAGGCACGTTGCACAGCGCGAGGAACGTCAGCGCGCCGCCCATGCAATAGCCGGTCAAGCCAACCTTCGCCGCGTGCTGCTGCAGATACTGGACCGCGCCGCGCACGTCCTGCGTTGCGGCATCGCCGAAATCGAGGCCGCTCATCAAGTGGTGCGCCTCATCCTCTTCGACCGTCGACTTGCCGCGATACAGATCGGGCACCAGCGCGAAGTAGCCGGCTTTCGCGAGACGATCGGCGACGCCGCGAATCTGGTCGTTCAAGCCCCACCATTCCTGGATCACGACGACCGCGGGCGCGCCCGCGGTTTTTTCAGGCTTCGCGAGATAGCCCTGTAGCTGCTTGCCATCGGGACGGTTGAACGTGATCATCGAACCTGCGTGTTGGGTCATCGGTCGCTCCTCGAGTAGACGAAACCGCTAGCATAGCGCCACTACCCCGTTTTCTGTTCAATCGGAATCGTGCCAACGCGCGAGCGTGATCCCGCGGAATCTGCGCGTTATGTGAATCGAACAATATGAGGCTCAACATAAGCAAAAATTCGTTAATTGATTCGTCGACGCGAGAGACGCCCTCAGCCGTTTCGTGTTGAAAGCTGGCGTAAAAACGCGACGCAGAAATCAGGCCCGCGCGACATGTGATTTCGCGCACGCATTCAAGCGCTTTTATCCATTGGGTGAATGACTCGACTGAAAGCTTGACGTATTGCGAGGCGCGCTAGAACCGCTCTATCACACCGAATTGGACGCCCGCGACCGGCGCGCCCGGATAGGCAACGGGCAGCCCGGTCACGTTGACGCCGCGCAGCGTGAAGCGCGAGTCGTCGTGATTCGCGAGATAGGCGGCGCTGAAATACAGCAGCAGCGTCGGCGACATGCTGTATTCGAATGCCGCGCTGAACTGGTCCGCGCTGCCGCCAGGCGTCGTGTAGTCGCGCACGTGCGCATAGCCGAGCGAGGCGCGCGCATTGGTCGAAAAACTGTACTGCGCCGACAGCGAGCCGCCCGCGCCGTGATAGACCGGTGTGCCGCCATCGCCGTTGAAAAAGGACAGCCACACGCGCAGCTTGCCGAAGGCGTAGTTCGCGCCGCCGAGGTTCGCGCGCAGCGCGCCGGCACCGTGCGTCTGCTGGCGCGCGTACAGCAGATGCAGGTGGTCGAGCCGATACGACGCGCTCACGTAATAACCGTCGATGCCGTTGCCGTCGGCCTCGGACGGATCGCGCATCGCCATCATCAGCGTCGCACTGAGGCCGGCGATGCGCGGCGACAGATACGCAACCGCGTTGTTCGCATACGGCGTGATCTTCGACAGATTGTTGAGCCCCGAGGCGATCGTGCCGGCGCCGAACGCGTCGAGATCGCCCTTGAACGGGATATAGATCGGCGAATACTGACGGCCGACGCGCAGTTCGCCCCAGCTGCCGCTCGCGCCGATCCATGCCTGACGATTGAAGATCGAGCCGGGCACCTGCAAGCTGCCGTCGGTCGAGCTGAAGCCGTTTTCGAGCGTGAACACGATCGCGTTGCCGCCCCCGAGCGGCTGCGCGCCATGCAGCCCGACCCGCGAGCCGCGATACGCGCCGGAGTCCATGCGCGCGACCCAGCCCGAACCGGGGTCGGTGATTTCGACGCTCGTATCGATCACGCCATACAGCGAGACGAAGCCGGTGTTGATTCCTGAGGCGGCGCCGGTGCCGGTATCGATGTCGGTGACGGCGGC